>NZ_JBSFOK010000016.1:138276-167387 GCF_053587635.1 Streptomyces sp. NPDC003635
ACGAAGCACCCGGCAGCGGCCCACGGGCCGGCCCAGCCGAGGGTCCTGAGCTGCGGCAGCCGACGCCCACCAGCGGCCCACCGGATCTGCCTGCCGCTCGGCGGCGGGTCATGAACGGCGACACGAAGCACCCGGCAGCGGCCCACGGGCCGGCCCAGCCGAGGGTCCTGAGCTGCGGCAGCCGACGCCCACCAGCGGCCCACCGGATCTGCCTGCCGTTGGGCTGCGGGTCATGAACGGCGGTACGCAGCGCCCACCGGAGCCCTACGGGACAGCCCTGCTGCGCGGTGGCCCCCGCGCCGCCGTCATCACGGCCGTGGTGGCGCTGCACCGGCGGGGTGTCGTCGAAGCCGGCCGGCCCGGCACCCTGCGCAGGTCGAGGACGCCCGAGGACGGCTCCGGGCCCTGGCATCCACTGGAGAAGGCGGTCCGCGTCGGGCTCTACCGGCCCGCCGGGCTGCGGGAGTTGCTCACCCGGTACGTCGTACGCCATGCCCTGAAGCGCCTGCGCCGCGAGCTCACCGCGGCCGGGCTGCTGCGCTCCGCCCTCCCCGGCCCGACCCGCGCCGGCCGCCGCCGGCTGGCGGAGCTGCGGCGCCTGCACCCGCTCCCCTCGGACGCGGAGGGTCTGACCCACGAGGAGCTGTCGCTGGCCGTCGCGCTCCACGGCGACCGGGCGCTGACCGCGCTGCTGCCCGGCTACGCCGAGGCGCAGGGGCTCGTCGGACGCGGCCGCGACCGGGGCGGGACCGGCGGCCGGCACTCCGTCAGCCCGATCACCGGCCTGCGCAGGGCCCTCACCGACGAGATGGAGGCCGGCAGCGAGTACGGCTCGGGCGGCTACAGCTCGGGCGGATACGGCTGCGGCGGAGGCGGGGGCGGCGGGGACTGACACTCCCCGGGAAGCTCTGTCCGCAACGACGAAGCGGGGCGGCCCCACCCCCACCCGGGTCGGGCCGCCCCGCACTGACCTGTGGGTCAGACCTTCAGCGTCTTGATCGAGGTCGGCGCGTGGCCGGGCTCGGTCGCGATCTCCTCGAACTCCACGACATTGCTGATGTCGTTGGTGCCCGACATGGAGATGTTGGTGACGCGCTCGAGGATCGCCTCGACGACCACCGGCACCTGGAACTCGGCGGCGAGCTTCTTGGCCTGCTCGAAGGCGGCACCCAGCTCGGCCGGGTCGGTCACCCGGATCGCCTTGCAGCCGAGACCCTCGGCGACCTTGACGTGGTCGACGCCGTACACGCCCAGCTCGGGCGAGTTGATGTTCTCGAACTCCAGCTTGACCTGGAAGTCGATGTCGAAGGCCCGCTGAGCCTGGCGGATCAGGCCCAGGTAGGAGTTGTTCACCAGGACATGGACGTACGGGATCCTGTGCTGCGCCCCGACCGCCAGCTCCTCGATCATGAACTGGAAGTCGTAGTCGCCGGAGAGGGCGACGACCGGCGCCTGAGGGTCGGCCTTGGCGACGCCCAACGCGGCCGGGATCGTCCAGCCGAGGGGACCGGCCTGGCCGCAGTTGATCCAGTGCCGCGGCCGGAAGACGTGCAGCATCTGGGCGCCGGCGATCTGCGAGAGGCCGATGGTGGAGACGTACCGGGTCTCCGGGCCGAAGGCCTTGTTCATCTCCTCGTACACGCGCTGCGGCTTGATCGGGATGTCGTCGAAGTGCGTACGGCGCTGGAGGGTCGCCTTCTTCTCCTGGGCGGAGGCGGACCAGGCAGCGCGGTCGGGCAGCCTGCCGGCCGCCTTCAACTCCCGTGCCACCTCGACGAAGAGCTCCAGCGCGGCCTTGGCGTCGGAGGCGATGCCGTAGTCCGGGGCGAAGATCTTGCCGATCTGGGTGGGCTCGACGTCGACGTGGACGAACTTCCGCCCGGCCGTGTAGACGTCCAGCTTGCCGGTGTGCCGGTTGGCCCAGCGGTTGCCGATGCCGAGGACGAAGTCGGACTCCAGGAAGGTCGCGTTGCCGTAGCGGTGCGAGGTCTGCAGGCCCACCATGCCGGCGTTCAGCTCGTGGTCGTCCGGCAGGACGCCCCAGCCCATCAGGGTCGGGACGACCGGGGTGCCGGTCAGCTCGGCGAACTCGACGAGGAGGTCGGCGGCGTCGGCGTTGATGACACCGCCGCCCGCGACGATCAGCGGCCGCTCGGAGGCGTTCAGCATCCCGATCGCCTTCTCGATCTGGGCGCGGGTCGCGACCGGCTTGTAGACCGGGAGCGGCTCGTACGTCTCCGGGTCGAACTCGATCTCGGTGAGCTGGACGTCGATCGGCAGGTCGATCAGGACCGGTCCGGGACGGCCGGAGCGCATCAGGTGGAAGGCCTGCTGGAAGACGCCGGGAACCTGGGCGGCCTCCAGGACGGTCACCGCCATTTTCGTGACCGGCTTGGCGATCGAGGCGATGTCGACGGCCTGGAAGTCCTCTTTGTGGATCACGGCGGTCGGGGCCTGGCCCGTGATGCACAGGATCGGGATGGAGTCACCGATGGCCGAGTACAGACCGGTGATCATGTCGGTGCCGGCCGGGCCCGAGGTGCCGATGCACACGCCGATGTTGCCGGCGTGGGTGCGGGTGTAGCCCTCCGCCATGTGCGAGGCGCCCTCGACGTGGCGGGCGAGGGTGTGGTGGATGCCACCGGAGGCCTTGAGCGCCGCGTAGAAGGGGTTGATCGCCGCGCCGGGCACACCGAACGCGTTGCTGACGCCCTCGCGCTTGAGGATCTCAACTGCCGCACGGGCAGCGGTCATTCGAGCCATCGAGTACTCCTGCTTCGGCTGTCGGATTCGCATGCCCGTCGCGCCCCGCGGTTGATGCTCTTCCGTATTGCGGAAAGTAATTTCTACTATCTGGAAGCAGAGTAAGAGGGGCGACGAAGCGCGTCAAGAGACGGACAGGCCGGGGTGCGCGGGAGGACCATGGGGCCATGCCCCAGAGCGTGGCGGTGTGCTGCCCGGTCTGCAGACGTGAGCACCAGTACGCGGCTGCGTCGTATCCGTGTGTCTGCGGCGCCCCCGTCACCCCGCCGCTGGACCCCCGCGGCACCCCGTCCGCCGTCACGCATCGCGCGTGGGCGGAGGAGTGGGTGACCGTGGAGTGCGCCTCCTGCGGCCGACGCGCTCAGTGGCCGCATCCGGAGCTGGGATGCCCGTGCGGGACGGCCGTGCGGATCCCGGTCGCGGGCACCCTCTCCGCGGCCGAACCCGGCACCGGGAGCGGCCCCCGCACCGACCCGCTCGCGACCGGCACCGGCCGGCCACGCCGGCGCGCGCCCTTCCAGCCCGTGACGATCCGCACCGCCCGGGACGCCGTCACGGCCGCCGCGCTCTATCTGCGCTGGCTCGGCTACCGGGACCTCCGTCGCGCCGACCAGCGGCCCCCCGCCGGTATCGGCCTCGCCGCCCACGGCCTGGTCGCACAGGTGGACCCGACCGTGCGCCCGGCTTCGGTCCGGGACGTGGAGTGCCTGTGGCTGACCGCCATGACCGAGTCCTCGGACTGCGTCTACTTCTCCCTCGCCGGATACGCCCCCGACGCCCGCGCCCGCGCCGACGCCCTCGGCGTTCCCCTGTTCGTGCTGGACCTCACCGGCACTCCGCAACCGGTCAACGACCACGCCGACGCCCTCGACTCCCCTACCGGCTGACGGCCCGCGCACACGAGTGCGCCGGCTCCCGGGGGGTGGGAGCCGGCGCCGGGGAAGGGCCCGTTACGGATTGACGCAGCCGATCGAGCCGACCGGGTGGTTGTTGCCCGTGGAGGTGGCGGTGAAGCCGAAGGTGACGCTGCCGTCCGGCGGGACGCTCCGGTTGTGGTCAACGTTCCTGACCGTGACCGTGCCGTCGGTTCCGGTGCTCAGCGCGCCGTTCCAGACACTGTTCAGCCGGGTTCCGGTGCCCGGCTGCCAGCGCACGGCCCAGCCGGTGAGCGGAGCCGTGTTGTGGTTCATCACCTCGACGGAGCCCTGGAAGCCGCCGCTCCAGGAGTTCGTCACGGTGTAGACGGCCATGCAGCCGGTGTGCGGGTCGGTCGGGGTGGGAGTCGGTGTGGGCGTCGGGGTCGGGGTCGGCGTACCGCCCGAGCCGCGGATGCCCGTCACCTCGCCGTTGCCGCCGTCGAAGACGATGTCGGAGCAGGAGAAGAAGTTCTCCTGGCTGTCCGAGCGCACCCACTGGATGAACAGCACCGCGTCACCCGAGCGTCCCGCGGGCAGGTTCAGGTTCCAGAAGTAGTGCCCGGACTCGCTGCCCGGCGAGCCCGACTGGGCGGGGTTGGTGACGGTCTGGATGAGCTCCAGGTCGTCCCAGCCCAGCTCGGTGCTGGGCGAGTAGCCGGGCTTGGACAGGTACACCCGGAAGTCGCCCGGGTGGGCGGCCCAGTTGCTGTACCTGACCTGCATGCTCTTCCCGGAGGTCAGATGCGTGCGGGGCCAGTCGGCGCGGGCGGCGTTGTAGCCGGTGAAGTTGTACGGGGAGCGGTCACCGGCGCTGCACAGTTTGCCGTCCGGCACGTAACCCGCCCCGCGCCCGCCCGCGTTGGAGTCGAGCACGGCGAACCAGTTGTACAGCGCCGTCGATCCGCTCTCCGCCAGCGCGGCCTTGCACGCCGGGTTCGTCGGGTCCAGGGCGCCGGTGCCGGTCTTGGCGTCCAGATAGCAGAGATAGGTCCGCGATCCGGGCATCATCGCCACCCCGTGCGCCTGCGCGCTGCCCTGCCCGAGCAGGGCCAGACCGAGACCGCTGAGCAGGGTGGCGAGCACCGCCGCCCAGGAGAGAAGCCGGTTTCTGCGTCGAACCATGGTGTGCCTCCTGTCGTTCCGTGGCTGTCCGCTGTGGAGCCCCCGCCCGCCCGGGGACACGGTCGCTCCGGGCGGGCAGGGGAGTGTGGGGAAGTACGCGGATCAGGCGGGCGGTGCGCCCCAGGCCAGGACGGTGCCGAGGTAGCCGGGGACCGCCGGGGCGTCGGTGTACGTCGTGGCGGTGGTACGGCTGTAGTCGCCGACCTCGTTGAACGCGGACCAGTCGGACTTGGCCATCCGGAGCTGGATGTCACCGCTGTCCCGGCCCGCGGCCAGCGAGCCGGCCGAGAACCCGACCTCGAGGTAGGCGTCCGCGCCCGCGACCGGCGTGCTCAGCGGGACGACCCGGAGCTTGAGGTTGGAGCAGCCGACCGCGGCGTAGTCGCACCAGGCGTTCACGGTGGACGAGCCGCCGTCCCGGGTGAAGTAGTAGCGGGCGGTCACCCCGGTCAGGTCGAGAGCGGCGCTGCCGGTGTTGGTGATCCGCAGGCCGGGGCGGATGGCGTTGTCGGTGGCCGAGGAGTCGTTGTTCTTGTACGCGACCTTCAGGCCGCCCGCGGGGTCGGGGCCGCCGCCGCCCGTCTCGGTGGTGACGCTCAGGGCGGTGGAGGCGGCGGAGACGTTCCCGGCCGCGTCGCGGGCCCGCACGGTGTAGCTGTAGGCCGTGGCGGCGCTCAGCCCGGTGTCCGTGTACGTGGTGCCGGCGGCCGGCGAACCGACCCGGGTGCCGTTGCGGTACACGTCGTACCCGGTCACGCCCACGTTGTCGGTGGCCGCGGTCCAGGCCAGGGAGACGCTGCTGGCGGTCTTGGCGGTGGCCTGTAGTCCGGTCGGGGCGGTCGGGGCGGTGGTGTCACCCGGGTCGGTGCCGCCCGTCGGCACGGCAGGATAGGCGTTGCGCACCAGCATCAGGAACTGGTTGTGGAACCAGTGGCCGGCCAGCGGTGCGTCGGGCAGCGCCCCGGTCTTGTTGTTGCCGGCGTTGGACGCGGTGTAGTCGGGGTCGCACATCGGGTCCGCGCGCTTGCCCTCCTCATTGGGGATGTCCTCGCTGGCCCCGTCGGACTCCCCCGGCGGCTTGACCCACAGGAAGGCGTCGAGGTGCGAGTCGGGGTAGCCCGAGGGCGCGGCCTGCGGAGGCTGTCCGAGCCCGGCACCGCTCGCGTTGCACCACAGGCCGCGGTGGGCGCGGCGGTCGGCCTTGGACTCGTTGACGTAGGTGTCGAGGGTGGTGCTGGTGCTCTCCGCGGTGGGCCGCGCGGCGCCGCCCCAGCCGTTGCGGGAGGTGTCGATCACCAGGCCGGTGGCGGCGGGCCAGCCCGCCGAGACCAGCGCCCGGTGCACGTTCTTCGTGAAGTCCACCTCGTCGAAGTTGGGGTTCCACTCGTAGAACTTGCCCGACTTGACCATGTTGCCGCCGACCGTCTTGTCGGGGTTGGTCAGGAACGGCTCCTCCAGCGGCGTGTAGTTCGCGACGTTCGTGATCAGCCCGTCGACGCTGCTCAGCCCGGCCGCGGTGCCCCTGGCCACCTCGGTGTACTGCTGCACGGTCTGGGTGAGGTTGTTGTCCCAGCCGAGCCAGCCGGAGTGCGCGTAGTCCAGGTAGGTGTACACGTTCGGGATCGCGTGCAGCTTGTCCAGGGCGTATCGGATGCCCTCGACGTAGATGCCGCTGCTCTTGGCCTGGGCGCACTCCGGGTCGGAGGTGTTGGTGACCAGGTTGGGCAGGCTGTCGGGCTCGACGACCGTGGTGATGCGGATGTCCTGGTACTTGGGGTTCTTCATGACGTTCGCGATGACGTCGATGTACTCGGTCTTGTAGCGGTTCAGACCCGCCTGCGTGAGCGGGAGTTCGCCGCTGGAGGCGAGGGCGGCGCAGTCCCGGCCCGGCAGGTCGTAGACCACGAAGGTGGCGGTGATCGGCTGTCCGGGCTTCTTCTGGGCGAGCGCCAGGTCGAGGTGGTCGGCCAGGCTCTTGCGTCCCGCGTTGGCCTCCCCGCCGTGGACGGCCGCGATCCGGTCCATCCAGACGGCGGTCGGATAGCTCTTGACCTTCTCCATCTTCGCCTTGAGCGCGGCGTCGGAGGTCTGCGCGATGGACGTGTCCACGTGCTCGGCGTAGTCGGGGTTGAGGTAGAAGGTCGCCCCCGCGAAGGGGTTGTCGACATGAGCTTCCGCCGCTGCCGCGGGCTGTCCCGCGATCTGGCCCGCCACCCCGAGCATCAGGGTGGCCAGGGCGGTGGCCAGGGCTGCCGACCGTCGTCGGCGTGTGCGCGGCAGCGAGGCGCCGTCGGCTCTGGTCGGGTTGGTCATCGTGCCCTCCTCGGTGGTACGTGCGGGTGTGCCGGTCGTACGTCAGGAGCCGGTGCACTGCGGAGCGGGCGTGCCCGCGCCGCCGTTGGCGGTGAAGCCGAATGAGGTGGTGGCGCCGGGAGACAGGGCGCCGTTGTGGGCGGCGTTGCGGACGGTCGCGCGGCCCTGGGCGACGGTCAGGGAGCCGTTCCACAGGCTGGTGACCGTGGAGCCGCCCAGGTCCCAGGCGACGGACCAGCCGCTGAGCGGGTCGGTGCCGGTGTTCTTGACGGTCACCTCGGCCTGGTAGCCGCCGGACCAGGACGAGACCACCTTGAACTGACCGGTGCAGGCCTTGGGCGTGGGCTCAGGGTCCGGATCCGGGTCGGGGCCGGGATCGGTGCCGTAGGTCAGGCCGTGCCCGTACGGGAAGAGCGGGCTCTGGCCGTCGCCGTCGTTGATGGGCTGCTGGGAGGCGGCGCGCATCCAGGTCATGGGGAGTCTGCCGGTCGGGGCGTGGTCGCCGAAGAGCACGTCCGAGACGCCGTTGCCCTCGGTGCCGGGCAGCCAGGCGGCCAGCAGGGCCCGCCAGTCGGGCAGTTGAGCGGCGATGTCGAGTGGACGCCCGGACACCAGGACCACCACGACGGGCACCCCGCTCGCCTTCAGCCTGGCCAGCGTCTGCAGGTCCTCCTGGTCGAGGCCCATGCTCCCGGGCCGGTCGCCGTGCATCTCGGCGTAGGGGGTCTCCCCGACCACGGCCACGGCGGCCGTGTAGCTGCCGTCGATGCCGTTGCCGTACCGGTCGTACGTGATCCGGGACGAGTCGCTCGCGGCGGCGCGGATGCCCTGGAGGATCGTGGTGCCCTCGGTCACGGGCCCGCTGCGGCCCTGCCAGCCCAGCGTCCAGCCGCCGCTCTGGTTGCCGATGTCGTCGGCGGACTTGCCGGCCACGAACAGCTTGGCGGTCTTCGCGAGCGGCAGGACGCCGCCGTCGTTCTTCAGCAGCACCTGCGACTGCCGCACGGCCTGCCGGGCGAGCGCCCGGTGTTCGGCGGAGCCGACGGACGGTGTCAACGAGCGGTCGGTGAGCGGCCTTTCGAACAGGCCGAGCTGGAACTTCTTGGTGAGGATGCGCCGATTGGCGTCGTCGACGCGGGCGAGCGGGACGCGCCCGGCGGTCACCTCGCCGCGCAGCAGGGTGAGGAACTTCCGGTAGTCGTGCGGGACCATCACCATGTCGACCCCGGCGTTGACCGCCGTGGCGATCTCGGCGCCGGTGAAGCCGCTCTGCCCGTCGAGCTGGTCGACCCCCGCCCAGTCCGACACGACGAAGCCGGAGAAGCCCAGTTCACCCTTGAGCACATCGGTGACCAGGTACTTGTGGGCGTGCGACTTCACCCCGTTCCAGCTGCTGTACGAGAGCATCACCGAGCCCACGCCCCGCCGTACCGCCTCCTGGAAGGGCGGCAGGTGGATCGCGCGCAGCTCGGCCTCGGACAGCGCGGTGTTGCCCTGGTCGACGCCTCCGGTGGTGCCGCCGTCGCCGAGGTAGTGCTTGGCCGTGGCGAGCACCGACGCCGCGTCGCCGCCCACACTCGTGCCCTGCAGTCCGGTGACGAACGTGGCCATGGACGTGGGCAGTTCGGGCTTCTCCCCGAACGACTCGTAGGTGCGGCCCCACCGGTCGTTGCGGGCCACGCACAGACAGGGCGCGAAGGACCAGTCGATCCCGGTCCCGGCCACCTCCTCGGCCACCGCGCGTCCGACGCGCTGCACCAGCGCCGGATCACGGGTGGCCCCGAGGCCGATGTTGTGCGGGAAGAGGGTGGCGCCGCGCACCGCGTTGTGGCCGTGCACCGCGTCGATGCCGTAGATCATCGGGATGCCGAGCGGGGTGCCGAGGGCGGTGCGCTGGAGGGAGTCGTATGTGTCGGCCCAGGTCTGGGCGTTGTTGGGGCTGACCGTCGAGTCGCCGCCGGAGAGCACCGAGCCGATGCGGTAGCCGGCGAGGTCGGACTGCGGGACGAGCGCGTCCTTCTCGACCTGGGTCATCTGCCCGAGCTTGTCGTCGAGCGTCATCCGGGAGAGCAGGTCGGCGACGCGCTCGGGCACCGGCACGGAGGGGTCCTGGTAGGGAAGGGCGGCGGCGGCCGTCGGGAGCTCGGTGGGCGGGGCGGCGGCGAGACCGGTCAGGGTGAGTGCCGCGGCGCACAGCGCGGCGACGATCGCGGGGCGGCGCGGGGACGCGGGGCGGCGTGCGGGCAGGATGCGGCTCGGGCTCATGGGCGGCGGGCCTTTCCGGGTGCGGGCCGGAGGGGCGGAGGAGGGGGCCGGGGCCCGCCCCCGTCGGTGCGGGAAGGCGGGGCGGGCCCCGTACAGGGCCGGTGCGGCGCACCGGCGTGGGTCACGCGCTGGTGCAGGCGGTGCCGTTCAGGCTGAATCCGGTGGGCTTGGTGAACGTGCCGCTGTAGGTGCCCTGGAAGCCGAAGGTCTGGCTGCCCCCGGCGGCGATCTGCGCGTTGTGCGCCACGGGGCTCGCCGTCACCGCGCCGGAGGAGCCGGACAGGGTGGCGTTCCAGGAGTTGGTGACGCGCTGTCCGGAGGGCAGGGTGAAGCCGAGCCGCCAGTTGCTCACGGCGGCGGAACCGGTGTTCTTGACCGTGACGTCGGCGGTGAAGCCGCCCTGCCAGACGTTGGTCGCGTACGTCACCTGGCAGGCCGTGGTCGGCTCACCGGGGCCGCCCGGGTCACCGCCGCCGCCGAGGTTGACGGCGGAGGAGAAGGAGTTCACGGCCAGACCCGCGCCGTTCTGCCAGGGCTCGAACCCGGCCTGAACGCTCGTCAGGTACCAGTTGCTCTGCGCCAGGCCGCGGGCGACGGCCTGGTCGACGAAGTCCATGACGTCGAAGCTCCAGCTGCTGATCGCCGAGGGGGCGACGAAGGAGATCACGTCGTTGGAGCCGTTGCTCCCGGTCCACACCTCCCAGGAGCGCCCGCCCACGGAGGCGGTGCCGACCGGGGAGCCGATCGGCTGGATCGGCCCGACCCGGTTGAACCAGATCATGATCTCGGTCCGGTTGACGCCGTCGGTGCGGGGCGTCGGGTCCAGCCAGATGTCGTACGAGGCGTTGTAGACGGCGTTCGACACATAGCCGTACGAGATGCTGCTGGGCGCGCTGGAGATGGTGCTGACCTGGGCCGGGAGGTTCGTGCCCGGCGAACAGTTCGTGTAGTGACAGCCGTTGAAGACCGAGGGGTACGACTTCGGGGCGCCGTTGGTGGGGACCGAGCCGTCGGCCTGCGTGAGCCGGAAGCCGGTGTCGGTGGCGGTGACGCACTGGGCGGCGCTCGTGCCCCAGCGGTTGTTCTGGACGACGTAGCGCCCCTGGATGACCGTCGATCCGTACTGCTCGCAGATCACGGTGTCGGCCTGGGCCGGCGGGGTCGCGACGAGGAGTGCCGCGACGGCGGCGAGAGCGCAGAGCAGCGCGGCGAACAGGCCGCGCGCGGTGCGGGGACGGTGCGGTAACGGTCGCATGCGGGTGCCTCTCGGGAGGAGTTCCGGACAGGTCGCGCCTCACGGAAGATCCGGACGGGTCGTTACGGGAGCGCTCCCAACTCCCCATTGATGGGAGCGCTCCCACCCACCGGTTGAGTCCGGACTGTAGGAGTCCTCCCATGTCCCTGACAACCCCGTGCGCAACGACTGTGTCGAAGGATTTTCGAAGTAGCAGGTCAGCCCGAAAGGTGTCGCAGGCCGCCCGACGTTCTGGGAGCGCTCCCGAAATATTGCGAGGCGGAGCGGGCTCAGGCGGAGCTGCGCACCACCAACCGGGTGCGCAGGATGACGTGCCGCCAGGCCACCTCGGGCCGCTCCATCTCCTCCAGCAGCAGCCGCACCATGGTCCGCCCGATCTCCTCCATCGGCTGGCGGACCGTCGTCAGCGGAGGGTCGGTGTGCTGGGCGAGCAGGAAGTCGTCGAAGCCGATGACCGCGACGTCCTCGGGCACCCGCCGCCCGGCGGCCCGCAGCACGCCCAGCGCACCGGCGGCCATGGTGTCCGAGGCGGCGAACACGGCGTCGACGTCCGGGTGCCGTTCCAGGAGCTCGGCCGTCGCCCGGCGCCCGCTGCCCTCGGTGAAGTCGCCCTCGACGACCAGCGAGGGCAACGGCTCCAGGCCCGCGTCGACCAGGGCTTCCCGGTAGCCGCGCAACCGGCACTGGGTGACGTACATGTCGAGCGGCCCGGTGACGGCGGCGATCCGTGCGCGCCCCCCGCGCACCAGGTGCTCCACGGCCTCACGGGCGCCGCCCACGTTGTCCGCGTCCACGTACGTGACGTTCTCGTCGCCCGAGCGACGGCCGAGCAGCACCGTGGGCAGTCCGGCCTCGGCGAGCATGTCCGGCAGCCGGTCCTCGGCCCGTACGGACATCAGCAGGACCCCGTCCACCCGTCCACCGCGCGCGTACTCCACGAGGCGCCGCCGCTCGGCGTCGGTGCGGACGAGGGTGAGCAGCAGCTGGACCGAGGTCTCGGCGAGGGTGTCGCCGACGGACTGGACGATCTCCGAGAAGAAGGGTTCCCCGAACAGCCGCCAGTCCCGCTCGGTCATCGCCAGCGCTACGGCGTCCGCGCGCCGCCCGGCCAGGGAGCGGGCCGCCAGGTTGGGCACATAGCCCAGTTCGGCGATGGCCCGCTCGACGGTCCGGCGCGTCGAATCCTTCACGCCCGACGCGTTGTTGATGACCCGTGAGACGGTCCCCCGCCCGACACCGGCCAGGGCCGCGACCTCTTCCAGCGTCGGCGAACCAGGGCGCTGCCTGCCCATAACCACCCCCAAGGGCACCTGATCCTAAGCCCTGTCGTCAACCTCCCGGCGTCCGCCCGAAGGGCGGGCGGGCGGGAGGTTGACGACAGAGCTTGAGGGCCGTGGGCCGCCTGATCGAGTGCCCGGGGGCGGATCAGCCGGCGTAGCGGTGCCGCAGCTCGATCTTGCGCACCTTTCCGGACACCGTCATCGGGAAGGCGTCGAGGACCTCCACCCGGGCCGGGATCTTGTAGTGCGCCAACTGCCCTTCGCAGAAGGCCCGCACGTCCTCGAGGGTGGGCGGGTCGGCCGCGTCGCGTGCGATGACGCAGGCGAGCACCTCCTCGCCGTAGCGCTCGTGCGGGACGCCGACCACCTGGACGTCCGCGATCTTGGGGTGGCCGTAGAGGAACTCCTCGATCTCGCGCGGGTAGATGTTCTCGCCACCCCGGATGATCATGTCCTTGATCCGGCCGACGATCTCGACGTAGCCGTCCTCGCGCATCGTCGCGAGATCACCGGTGTGCATCCAGCGAGCGCTGTCGACGGCCTCGGCGGTCTTCTCCGGCTCGTTCCAGTAGCCGAGCATCACGCCGTAGCCGCGGGTGCACAACTCCCCCGCCGTGCCACGCGGTTGGGTGACGCCGGTGGCCGGGTCGACGATCTTCACCTCGACGTGCGGCAGGACCCGGCCGACGGTGGCGGTGCGGTGCTCCAGGTCGTCGTCCCGCCGGGTCTGCGTGGAGACGGGCGAGGTCTCCGTCATGCCGTAACAGATCGACACCTCGGCCATGTTCATCTCGGTGACCACCCGCTTCATCACCTCCACCGGACAGGGCGAGCCCGCCATGATGCCGGTGCGCAGCGAGGAGAGGTCGTACCTCGCGAAGTCGGGGAGGTTCAGCTCCGCGATGAACATGGTCGGGACCCCGTAGAGCGAGGTGCACCGCTCCCGCTGGACCGCCTCCAGCGTGGCCTTCGGCTCGAAGGACGGGGCGGGGATGACCATGCAGGCGCCATGGGACGTAGCGGCCAGATTCCCCATCACCATGCCGAAGCAGTGATAGAAGGGCACCGGGATGCACACCCGGTCCTGCTCGCTGTAGGCGATCAACTCCCCTACGAAGTATCCGTTGTTGAGGATGTTGTGGTGGGAGAGCGTGGCGCCCTTGGGGAAGCCGGTGGTGCCCGAGGTGTACTGGATGTTGACCGGGTCGTCGCAGGACAGGTCGTCCGGCAGCGCGGCCGGGGTGGCGCGGGCGAGCAGCGCGTCCCAGCCCGCGTCGCCGAAGTACACGGCCTCGCGCAGCTCGGGGCAGTTGCCCCGGACCTCGTCCACCATCGCCCGGTAGTCGCTGCCCTTGTGGCCGAGGGAGGCGAAGAGCAGCGAGATCCCGGCCTGTTTCAGCACGTACTCGACCTCGTGCACGCGGTACGCCGGGTTGATGTTCACCATGATCGCGCCGATGCGCGCGGTGGCGTACTGGACGAGCACCCACTCGGGACAGTTGACCGCCCAGATGCCGACCCGGTCCCCCTTGGCGACCCCGCTCGCGAGCAGCGCGTACGCCAACTCGTCGACGGCCGACAGGAGTTGCGCGTAGGTCCAGCGCCGCCCCGAGGGCACGTCGACCAGCGCCTCCCGCTCCGGCCAGGTCGCGGCCGTACGCGCCAGGTTGTCCCCGATCGTCTCCCCGAGGAGAGCGGTCGGGCCCGTGCCGTGCGTGTACGACAGTGCGGTCACCGGAAGTCCTCCTCGCGGTACTCGGCGTCCGAGCCGGCCGCCGTGGCCTCGCGCAACTCGATCCGGCGGATCTTGCCGGAGACGGTCTTGGGCAGCGGCGCGAACTCCAGTCGGCGAACGCGC
Organism: Streptomyces sp. NPDC003635; assembly: GCF_053587635.1. Taxonomy (NCBI): domain Bacteria; kingdom Bacillati; phylum Actinomycetota; class Actinomycetes; order Kitasatosporales; family Streptomycetaceae; genus Streptomyces; species Streptomyces sp. NPDC003635. The sequence continues at coordinate 152,050 of NZ_JBSFOK010000016.1, forward strand.
TTGTAGGGGGCGAGGACCTCGCGGGAGTGCTCGAAGAGGACCTTCGCGGTGTCGGGTCCCGGCTCCCAGCCCTCGGCCAGGACGACGTAGGCCTTGGGGACGGCGAGCCGCAGCTCGTCGGGGGCGGGTACGACGGCGGCCTCGGCGACGGCCTCGTGCTCCAGCAGCGCGCTCTCCAGCTCGAAGGGGCTGATCTTGTAGTCGGACGCCTTGAAGACGTCGTCGCTGCGCCCGACGTAGGTCAGATAGCCGTCCTCGTCCCTCGACGCGATGTCCCCGGTGCGGTAGTAACCGCCCGCCATCGCCTCCGCCGTTCGGTCGGCGTCACCGTGGTAGCCGGTCATCAGACCGACCGGGCGGGCCGACAGGTCGAGGGCGATCTCCCCCTCGTCGGCACCGGGCGCGCCGGAGACCGGGTCCAGCAGCTCCACCCGGTAGCCGGGGCTGGGGCGGCCCATGGAACCCGTCTTCAGGGGCTGGCCAGGGCTGTTGGAGACCTGGACGGCGGTCTCGGTCTGCCCGAAGCCGTCCCTGATCGTCACGTCCCAGGCCCGCCGGACCTGTTCGATGACCTCGGGGTTCAGCGGCTCGCCCGCCGCCACGACCTCGCGCGGCGGAGTGCGCAGCGCGGACAGGTCGGCCTGGATGAGCATCCGCCACACCGTCGGCGGGGCGCAGAAGGTGGTCACGCCCGCGCGGTCCATCTCCGCCATCAGCCGGGCCGCGTCGAAGCGCGTGTAGTTGTGCAGGAAGACGGTCGCCTCGGCGTTCCACGGCGCGAACAGATTGGACCAGGCGTGCTTGGCCCAGCCCGGGGAGGAGATGTTGAGGTGCACGTCACCGGGTTTCAGGCCGATCCAGTACATGGTGGCCAGATGCCCGACCGGGTACGAGACGTGGGTGTGCTCCACCAGTTTGGGCCGGGCGGTGGTCCCGGAGGTGAAGTAGAGCATCAGCGGGTCGTCCGCGCGGGTGGGGGCGTCCGGGGCGAAGGCGGCGGAGGCCGCGTAGGCGTCCTCGTACGACAGCCAGCCCTCGCGCGCGCCCCCGACGGCCAGGCGGGTGTAGTCGCCGGGCACCTCGGCGAACTTGTCGGTGTCCTCGGACCGCACGATCACGTGCCGTACCCGGCCGCGCTCCACCCGGTCGCGCAGATCGGCCGGGCCGAGCAGCGGGGTCGCCGGGATGACGACCGCGCGCAGCTTCATGGCGGCCAGTGCCGTCTCCCACAGCTCGGTCTGGTTGCCGAGCATGACGAGGACGCGGTCCTCGGCGCCCACGCCCCTTTGGCGCAACCAGTTGGCGACCCGGTTGGAGCGGGCGGACATCTCGGCGAAGGTCAGCTTCGCCTCGGCGCCGTCCTCCTCGACGATGTGGAGCGCGGTGCGGTCGTTGCCCTCCGCGATGACGTCGAACCAGTCGAGCGCCCAGTTGAACAGCTCGGGCCGGGGCCAGTCGAAGCCGTCGTAGGCCGTGGCGTAGTCCTCGCGGTGTTCCAGCAGGAAGTCCCGGGCCCTGCGGAAGTCCTCGGTGGCCGTCGTCATCTGTCCTCCTCGTTCCCGGACCGTTGCCGGGCGGCTCTGTTCCATCGTGTAATCCGTGATGCAGCTCTCACTACCCCCGAACGGGGGTGTACGCCGCAGGGGAAGGTCGGGCAGTTGACAGCAGATGTCACCGGAGCGGTGGAGATCCGCGGCGCGCTGGTCCGGCTGCGGCGCTCGACCGGGCTGCCGGTCGCGTTCGGCGGCCTGGTGGACCCGGCCCGGCCGCGGATGCTCATCAGCGAACTGAGCGGCACGGCCACGCACTCGCTGCGCCGCCTCGCCGTGACCTCCGGCACCGGGCTCGGCGGGCGTGCGCTGGCGCTGGCGCGGCCGTGCGCGGTGACGGACTACTCCTCCTCACGGCAGATCAGCCACGAGTACGACACCGCCGTCGCCACGGAGGGGCTGCGCTCCGTGCTCGCCGTCCCGGTCGTCGTACGGCGCCGGGTGCGCGGGGTCCTGTACGGCGCCCTGCGCACCGCGCAGCCGCTCGGGGACCGGACGCTGTCGGCGGCGGTTTCCGCCGCGCGGGACGTGGAGCAGGCGCTGGTGGCGCAGGAGTCGGCGCGGTCCTTGATGGACGCGGTGCGGCCCGCGGCGGAGCGGCGGGGGGAGGGGGCCGCCTGGGAGCAGGTGCGGGAGGCGCATGCGGCGCTGCGGGCGCTGGCGCCGAGGGTTGCTGATCCGGGGTTGCGGGCGGAGCTGCTGTCCGTGTGCGGGCTGCTGTCCGGGGAGGGGGCGACGGAGGGGGTCGGTCTCGCCCCCCGTGAGCTGGATGTGCTGGCCTGTGTGGCGGGGGGCGCGACGAACGGCGTGGCCGCGGAGCGGCTCGGGCTGCGGGCCGAGACCGTGAAGGGGTACCTGCGCTCGGCCATGCGCAAGCTCGGCGCGCATACGCGGGGAGAGGCCGTCGTCGCCGCACGGCGGGCCGGGCTGCTGCCGTAGGGGCGCCCGCGAGGGTGCCTCGACCGGTCGGGGCGCGACTGCGGGACTCGTCCTGGCCGGTCGCACCCACGCGGTGGGGCCACGGATCGATACGGTCCCACGCCCCTGACGTGGGAAGCCCCGACCTGGGTCACCTCATGGCACTCGCTCCCCCATTTATTCATCCGTGCCCTGAATTTCCCTATGCCCCCGCGCTGTTATTTCCCTCACCCGGCAGGCGCTCCGTAATTCAAAGACCCGTTGCCTAATATTGGCCAGGACACGCCACACGGAGGGGAGCGGTGACCGTGCCACGGGACTTCCAGGAGCCTGCCAGATCCCGCCCCGACCTGGTCATCGGCCGGGAGGAGCCGGTCGGGGCCGCGCGTGAGCAGCTCGCCCGTGGCGGCAGCGTCCTGCTCCACGGGCCCGCCGGAATAGGAAAGTCGACCGTGCTCAGGGCATTGGCCGCGGAATACGGCGAAGCGGCACGGACCGTGTTGCGCTGCTCGGCCACCGAGTCCGAATCCCACCTTCCCTTCCTGGCCCTGGCCGACCTCCTCGGCCTGGTCCTCGACGAGGTTTGCGACAAACTGCCCGCCGCCCAGCGCACCGCCCTGGAGTCCGCGCTCACCGGCCGGGGCGAGTCCACGCTGCAACGCGACGGTCTCGCCCTGCGCCTCGCCGTGCTCTCCGCCCTGCGCGCCCTCGCCGCCGAGGGCCCGGTACTGGTCGTCGCCGACGACCTCCAGTGGCTGGATCCGGCCAGCGCCGAACTCCTCGGCTTCGCCGCCCGGCGCCTCGGCGACACCCCGGTCCGGATGCTGTGCGCGGCGAGGACCGAGGACGAGGAGTACGACCGCCATCTACGCGCGTCCCCACCGGACACCCTGGCCCTGCGGCTCGGCCCGCTCTCCCGCACCCAGGTGGCGGCGCTGCTCGACCACCGCGGCTACACCGGGCTGCCCCGCTCCGCCGTCCGCGACATCCACCGCACCAGCGGCGGCAACCCCCTCTTCGCGCTGGAACTCGGCCGCGCGCTCGCCGAGAACCCCACCCCGCCCCGCCCGGGCGAGCCGCTGCCGGTGCCGACCTCGCTGCGTGCCCTCGTCCTGAGCCGACTGCGGATGCTCTCCCCCGGCGCCCGGCACACCCTCCTGGTGGCCAGCGCCGGCGCCCGCCCCACGCTGGCCCTGCTGCACGCGGCCGGCCGGACGGACGCCGAGGCGGAGACCGCCCGGGCCGCGGAACTCGGGCTGCTGGCCACGGAGTCCGAGGGGCCCGCCGTACGCTTCGCGCATCCGCTGATCTCGGCGGCGCTGTACGCGGAGGCGCCCGCCCAGGAGCGGCGCGCCGCGCATGCCGCGCTGTCCACGGCGGCCTCGGACCCCATCGAGCGGGCCCGGCATCTGGCGCTCGCGACCACCGGCACCGATCCGGAGGTGGCCGCCTCGCTGGCGGAGGCCGCCGCCCTGGCCCGGGACCGGGGCGCGCCCTCGGTGGCCGCCGCGCTGGGCCGGCTGGCCGCGCGGCACACCCCGGCGGAGGACAGTCCGCAGGGGGTGCTGCTCCAGTCCGCCGAGGACGCCATCACCGCCGGTGAGCTGGACCTCGCCCGGGACATCGCCCGCGAGGTGCTCTCCCGGTCGACCGTGCCGGCCGAGCGCGTGCGGGCCTGGATCGTCGTCATCGAGACCGCCGGGCACGCCATGACCGAGGTCGACGCCGTCTTCCCGCAGGCGCTGGCCGACGCCGGCGACGACCCGAGGCTGCTCGCCCGGATCCACTACCAGCTGGCCTGGCGGGCGCTGCTGGTGGACGGCGACTTCGACCCGGCCCGGGAGGAGGCCGCGTACTCCGCGGAACTGGCGGCGCGGGGCCGGGACCGTTACACCGAGCTGATGGCCCTCGCGCTCCGCGCGCAGATCGAGACCCTGATGGGCCACCCGGACGCACCCGCGACCATCAAGCGCGCGCTGCGCGAACCGCAGGACCCGAGGGTGGCGTGCCATCACAACGGCGCGGGTTACGCCCGGTTCCGCTGGCTGGTGATGAGCGACCAGCTGCCCGAGGCGCGGGCCACCGTCACGGCGCTGCTGCGCGAGGTGCGGCGGCGCGGCTCGGTCGAGAGCGAGGTGCACTTCCTGCGCGGGCTCGCCGAGACCGAGCTGCGCACCGGCCACTGCGCCCGCGCCCTCGACCTCGCCCGGGAGAGCCTCCGGCTGGCCCGGGACACCGGGATCGGCGAGGTCGCCTCCGCCGTGCTCACCTCGCTCGCGGAGGGGGCGGGCGGCGATCTGGACCGGGCGCTGGAGCTGGCCCGGGAGGCCCTGGACCACGCCGAGCGGGACGGCGACCAGATGTACGTCTCGCGCGCCCTGGCCGCGCTCGGTCACGCCCAGCTGGTGGCCGGGGACGCGTCGGCGGCGGTCGCCTCGCTGCGCCGGGTGCGCGAGCTGGAGCAGGGCCTCGGCATCACCGACCCGGCGCGCGGCCGCTGGCACGGCGATCTCGCCGAGGCGCTGGTGCGCATCGGGGAGGCCGAGGAGGCGCAGGACGTCATCGACGCGGCCCGCGCGCACGCGCTGCGCCTGGGCCGGGAGAGCGTGCTGGCCGTACTGGACCGCGCCGAGGCGCTGGTGCGCGCGGAGCGCGGGGAGCGCGAACGGGCCCTGGCCCAGTTGACGTCCGTGCAGGACCGGCTGGCCAAGCTCGGCTACGGCCTGGAGGAGGCGCGGGCGGCCTTCGCGCTGGCCGCCCTGGGCACCCGCAGACCGGGGCCGACCACCTACGACGAGGCGGCGCGGCTGTTCCGGCGGTGCCGGGCGCTGCCGTGGCTGCGTCAGGTGGAGTCGGCGGCGTCGGCGCCGCCCGCGGAACCGGCGCCGGCGCCTGCCGCCGCCCTGGACGCGCTGGACTCGCTCGCCTCGATGGAGCGTCAGGTCGCGGCGCTGGTCATGGAGGGCGCGACGAACCGGGAGATCGCGGCGCGGCTGTTCATCAGCGTCAAGACCGTGGAGGCGACGCTGACGCGGGTCTACCGCAAGCTGGGGATCCGATCGCGCGTCGACATCGTCAGACTGGCGGCGGGCCGTCCCGGCAACTGAGATCCCGGCCGATTCACCGGCAGCGGGGGTTTAACGGGGGCCGACCGAGGGTTTTCCCTGCCCAACTCCCTTAGGGGCTTCCCTGCTTGGGAAGGGAACCCACCCGGTCCTAGCGTATGCCTCGTGCCGCTCGCCGGGCACACGGGGGTCTGTCCCGAGACCCCCGTGCTTCACCCCCACACCCGCGCGACCCCCCACCGGCCATCCAATGAGGAGACTCATGTTCGGGCTCACCCGTGCCAAGAAGACCGCGGCCGCGCTCGCCGCGACCGCAGCCGCGGCCACCGCGCTGATCGGCGTCGCCCCCTCGGCGTCCGCGGCCCCCCAGCCCATCGTGGGCGGTACGACGACCACGACCACCGCGTACCCGTTCATGATGCAGATCACGGACTCCTCGCAGAACCAGTTCTGCGGCGGCACGCTCGTCTCGCCGACGAAGGTCGTCACCGCCGCGCACTGCATGGTCGGCGAGACCACCAGCAGCGTCAGAGTCGTCGGCGGCCGCACCTACCGCAACGGCACCAACGGCACGGTCAGCCGGGTGAGCAGGATCTGGATCCACCCGAGCTACACCGACGCCACCAACGGCGACGACGTGGCCGTACTGACGCTGTCGACGTCGATGCCGTACACCACGGCGCCGTACGTCTCCGCCACGCAGACGGGCGTCTACGCGGCCGGCACCACCGCCCGCATCGTCGGCTGGGGCACGACTTCCGCGGGCGGCAGCTCCTCCAACCAGCTGCGGACGGCGACGGTGCCGATCGTGTCGAACTCCAGCTGCGCGAGTTCCTACGGTTCGGACTTCGTCGCGTCCGACATGGTCTGCGCCGGATACACCTCCGGCGGCGTTGACACCTGCCAGGGCGACAGCGGCGGTCCCCTGCTCGTCGGGGGCGTCCTGGCAGGGATCACTTCCTGGGGCGAGGGCTGCGCGGACGCCGGTTACCCGGGTGTCTACACCCGGCTGACCACCTTCTCCAGCCTGGTGACCGCGCAGGTCAACTCGTGACCGGCAAAGACTCCTGAGTATCCCTCAGGTGCAATACCAGGGGGCGTTGCGGGCCTCCACGAGCGGCCCGCAACGCCCCCGATCCATGTCCGGTCACGGGAGGACGGTCCCGAACCGGATGTCGTACGACGACCCCGGGTGCATGACCTGGAGCAGGTACGCGCCTTCCTCCAGGACCTCCGCGCGCTGCGCCTTGGTCAGCTCCCCGAAGGGCTCGATGACGAGGGCGTCGTCGAGGATCCGCCAGACGCCCGCGAGGAAGCCGTCGACGAGGAACGGGCAGTAGACCGTGTTCACCTGCCAGGTGCGGCCGCGGTTCGCGGGCGGGATCACGCGGGTGCGGTCGGCGTGGGAGAGCAGGAGGTTGTCGAACTCCGGCAGGAAGCGCGGCGCGGCCGGGGTCCCGGGGTCGGGGCGGGGGGCGTCGGGGAGGTCGAAGAGCTCGACGCCGTTCTCGTCGCGGAAGGTGATCAGCTCCGGGCGGAGCCGCTCGAAGGCGGCGCGCATCCGGGTCAGTCCGCACCAGGTCTGCATGTCCTTCACGGAGGCGGGCCCGAAGGCGGCCAGATAGCGCAGGACGGTGGCGTCGGCGGACGCGGCGGGTTCGGGGCCGCGGCCCAGCCAGTGTTCGGCGGTGGTCAGCGAGACCTGGGCGCTGCGGCCCCAGACTCCGCGCGGGGTGGTCTGGACGAGCGGCAGTTTGCAGCGGGCGGCGATGGCCAGGGCCTGCGGGTCGGCGTCCGGCCACTCGGCGCTGAGGGCCTCGCGCAGCTGCTTCATGGTCCTCGGCGTCTCCTCGACGAGCTCGCGGGCGAGGGCGGCGAGCCGGTCCAGGTCGACGCCGACGAGGCCCTTGCGGAAGATGTTGATCTCCCGGTCCCGGGCGGGTTGCACCAGGGGCCGCAGGGTGAGGCTGTCGTCGGCGGTGTGCGTGTGGATCGTCGAGCGGATGGTGACGATCCGCACGGCCTCGCGCCGCTCCATCAGCCCGGCCAGTTCCTCGGGCCGGAAACCGTCGAGCCGGGCGGCGAGCGCGTAGTACGGCGGCTTGACCTCCTGCGCCTGGAGGCCGACGAGATGCTCCAGGGCCGCCTTCGCGGACATGGGCGTACGGCGCAGCAGCAGCTGCCGGTCGAGGGTCGCGCGGTTGAGGGCGCGGATGCCGAGAACGGTTCCCCGGGCGGTCGTCGACTTCGTCATGCTCCGCACGCTAGTACCGCTTGCGGACAGCCGCGGTCCGCGATGCCGCTTCCCGGCGGGCCCCGGTTAACCTGCTCCGAGATCGTCCGGACGTCGGCCGAGAGGCAGCCCGATGCCGAAGAACAACCGGAAGTCCGTCTGGCGCCGCCCCCTGGCGCCGCCGGCCGCTTCACCGCGTACCCCCGACCCCGCCGGCGAGCCTTCTGCCCCGGAGGCGGAACCGGCGAGCATCGTCCAGGCGGCCCTGTACCAGGACGGCCTGCGGGTCTCCTCCCCCGCCACACTCGCGGAGACCTACCGCGAGCTGCGCGAGCAGCCGTCCGGCATGGCGTGGATCGGCCTGGCCCGCCCGACGGAGTCCGAACTGCTGTCCCTGGCCGCCGAGTTCGATCTGCACCCGCTGTCGGTCGAGGACGCGATGGAGGCGCACCAGCGCCCCAAACTGGAGCGGTACGGCGACACGCTCTTCGTGGTGCTGCGCGCGGCCCGCTACCTGGACGCCTCCGAGGAGGTCGACTTCGGCGAGCTGCACGTCTTCGTCGGCCCCGACTTCGTGATCACGGTCCGGCACGGCGCGGCGCCTGATCTGTCGGCGGTGCGCCGCAGGATGGAGGAGTCCCCGGACCTGCTGAAGCTGGGCCCGGAGGCGGTGTTGTACGCGATCCTCGACGCGGTGGTGGACGGCTACGTCCCGGTCGTCGCCGGGGTCCAGAACGACATCGACGAGATCGAGACGGAGGTCTTCCGGGGCGACCCGGAGGTCTCCCGCCGCATCTACGAACTCTCCCGCGAGATGGTCGAGTTCCAACGCGCGACCCGTCCCCTGGTCGGCATGCTGCACGGCCTGATGGCGGGCTTCGCCAAGTACGGCACGGACGAGGAACTCCAGCGCTACCTGCGGGACGTCGCCGACCACGTCACCCACACCAGCGAGCGGGTCGACGGCTTCCGCCAGGCCCTCACCGACATCCTCACGGTCAACGCCACCCTGGTCACCCAGCAGCAGAACGCCGAGATGCGAGCCCTGGCGGAGGCGGGCTTCGAACAGAACGAGGAGATCAAGAAGATCTCGTCATGGGCGGCGATCCTGTTCGCGCCGACGCTGGTCGGCACGATCTACGGCATGAACTTCGAGAACATGCCCGAGCTGGGCTGGAGCTTCGGATACCCCTTCGCCATCGGCCTGATGGGGATCGTCTGCTTCAGTCTGTACGTCATCTTCAAGCGGCGCGACTGGCTCTGAGTCCCTTTCAGGCCCGGGGAATCACCGGGCCCTACGCCTTCGTCACGTCCTCCACGATCCGGCGTGCCCGCTCTCGGGGCACGCCGGCCGCGATGAGCGCGGCGGTCGCGGATCGGGTGCCGTCGTCCTCCAGGGCCCCGGTGTTGACCTCTTCCAGCAGGGCGACCGTCATCGCCTCGAGTCCGGCGCTGAGCACCGCGGCCGGCAGTTCGGAGTGGAAGACGCCCTCCCGCTGGCCCCGCTCCAGGATGGCCGTGGCCGCGACCCGGGACGGGGCGAGGGTCTCGGTGACGCGTTCCTTGCCCAGGTCCCGCTGGGCGAGCGCCAGGAGCATCCGGTAGCGGTCGCCCACCGGCCACATCGCCAGCATGAAGTGCGCGAACGCCCGCTCGGCCGGCTCGCCCTCCCTGACCCCCTCCGCCACGGCCGCCCGCAGCGCCTCGGCGGCCTCCTCGGCGAGCGCCTCCAGGAGGGCGGCCCGCCCGGGGAAGTGCCCGAACAGGGTGCGTCGTACGACACCGGAGGCGCGGGCCAGTTCCTCCAGGGTGATGTCGGGGTTGCGGCCCAGCTCCTGGCGCGCGGTGGCCAGGATGCGCGCCCGGTTGGACCGGGCGTTGCGCCGCTGGGGCACACGGCCCACGGGCTGGGACACGGGAGGAACCTCGATGCGGGGTGGCGGAAGATCGGGCCCGTCCATTCTGGCACGGGCGCCCCGGCGAGCTCCGTGGCGGCGACCGCGGACCGAGCCGGGGCGGCGAGGCCGTCAGCCCCTCTCGCGTTCCGGAGACCCGGGGTCAGTTGACGGCCTTCGCCACCAGCTCGCCGATCCGCGCCTCGGCCGCCGCGGTCAGCCGGGTCAGGGCGAAGCCGGTCGGCCACATGGTGCCCTCGTCGAGCCGCGCGGTGTCGTTGAAACCGAGGGTCGCGTAGCGGGCGTTGAACTTCTGCGCGCTCTGGAAGAAGCAGACGATCTTGCCGTCCAGGGCATAGGCGGGCATGCCGTACCAGAGCTTCGGCGCCAGCTGCGGGGCGTTCTCCTTGACGATGGCGTGGATGCGCTCGGCCATCTCGCGGTCCGAGTCCTGCATCTCCGCGATCTTCGCGACCACGGCCGCCTCGTCCTGGGCCGCCTTCTCGGCCCGCGAGCCGGCGCGCGCCGCCGCCCTGGCCTCCTTGGCGCGCTCCTTCATCGCGGCGCGCTCCTCGGCCGTCCACTCCTCGGAAGCGGTGGTGGTGGTCTTCTTCGTGGACTGCTGTGCCTTGGTCATGACCTGTTCCCTTCGAGGGTGTCTACGGCGGCGCCCTGACGGGTCGTCGCGTCGAGCCGGTTACCGAGGTTGGAGACGCCGATCATCAGCAGGAGCGCGGCGAGCTGTCGCTCGTCGAACCAGGTGGCGGCGCGGTCCCAGACCTCGTCGCCCACCGCGTCGGGCCGGTCGGCCAGCCGGGTCGCGGACTCGGCCAGTTCCAGGGCCGCGCGTTCGGCCGGAGTGAAGTACGGGGCGTCCCGCCAGACGGCGAGGGCGAGCATCTGTGCGTCGCTCGCGCCGGCCGCCCGGGCCGCCCTGGCGCCCCGGTCGACGCCGGCGGCGCACCCGTTGATCTGGCTGATCCGCAGGTGCACGAGCTCCAGCGTCCGGCCGTCCACTCCGGCGCGGTGCACGGCCCTCAGGATCTCCTGGAGGGGGTGCGCCGCGTCGGGCAGGACGTCGGCGGGGTGCCGCATTCGGGACCGCACTGCGCTCTCCTTCGCTTCCGGGCTGCGTCGGTGTGTGACTCCATGACAGCCCGGCCGCGCCCGCCGGGCCATGGCGATGGGACACCGTGGGACAGTGGAACAGGCCTTGACCTGCGGCGACCGCGCTCGGAAGACTTCTGTCGCAGTGGGACGGAACGGCGGGGGGAACATGAGCACGGATCCACAGGAAGAGCTGGCGGCCCGGCTGCGGGTGCTTCAGGAGTTGTCGGGGCTGGGGGTACGGGCCCTGGCCAAGGACGCCGGTCTCAGCTCCTCGTCACTGTCGCGTTACCTCACCGGGCAGACGGTGCCGCCGTGGCCCGCCGTGGTCGCCCTGTGCCGACTGGTCAAGCGGGACCCGCGGCCGCTGCGCCCGCTGTGGGAGCGGACCTCGAACCCGCTTCCGGCGCCCCCGAAGAGCAGTCGCCTGGTGCGTCCGCTGCCCCGCAACGACCTGCCGCGCGACGCGGCCGACTTCACCGGGCGCGAGGCCGAACTCGCGGCCGTCCTCGACGCGGTGGGCAGCCACCGGGCGGTGTCGGTGGGCGGCATGGCGGGCGTCGGCAAGACCTGTCTGGCGGTGCACGCCGCGCACCGGCTCGCCGACGGCTTCCCCGACGGGCAGCTCTACGTCGACCTGCACGGCTTCACCGAGGGCCGCCCGCCCCTCGACCCCGACTCCGCGCTGCGGATGCTGCTCGGCGCGCTGGACGTGCCGTCCGAGCGGGTCCCGCAGTCGGGTCTGGAGCAGCTGTCCGCGTGCTGGCGGGCGGAGCTGGCCCGCCGCCGGGTTGTCGTGGTCCTCGACAACGCCGCCGACGCGGAGCAGGTCCGCCCGCTCCTGCCCGGCGCCGGGCCCTCCGTCGCCCTGATCACCAGCCGCAACCGGCTGCTCGGCCTGGACGAGGTGCCGCCGGTCTCGCTCGATGTGCTGAGCCCCGGGGAGAGCGCGGAACTGCTCGCCCGCGCCAGTGGGGACCCGGGTGGCCCGGAGGGCAGGCTGGCCCGGGATCCGGAGTCCGCCGCCGAGGTGCTGCGGCTGTGCGGCCGGCTGCCGCTGGCGCTGCGCCTCGCCGGGGCCCGGCTGCGGCACCGGCCGGGCTGGACCGTGGGGATCCTCGTCGAGCGGCTGGCCGAGGGCGCGAGCGAGTTCGACACCGCGTTCGCCATGTCGGTACGGCAGTTGGACCGGCCGCACGCCCGGCTGTTCCGGCTGCTGGGACTGCTGCCCGGGGAGTCCTTCGACGCGTATGTGGCGGCGGCGCTGGCCGACGTACCACTGCGTGAGGCACGGGAGATGCTCGAGGACCTGGTCGACGCGCACCTCGTCCAGCAGCCGACGGCGGACCGCTACCGGCTGCACGACCTCGTGCACCAGCACGCGCGCCGCGCCTTGGCGGAGACGGACCCGGCGGCCGAGCGGGAGCGGGCGCTGACGCGGGTCCTGGACTACTACGTGCACGCGGCGGCCGCCGCCGACGCGGCGATGCCGTTCATCGCCCCCGCCCGGCCCGTCTCGGCGGGTCCTGCCCCGGCGGAACTGCCGCGGTTCGCCGACAAGAACGCGGCCATGTCCTGGCTCGTCGGCGAGTACGGCAACCTCGTCGCCGTGTTCGAGACGGCGTCCGCCGTCGGCGCCGACGTCCACGTGTGCGAGCTGCCCCGCTTCCTGCGGTCGTACTTCGCGCGGCGTTGCGGCACCACCCACCTCAACATGCTCTTCGAACGCTCGCTGACCGCCGCCGAGCGGCTCGGCGACCCGCTGCACCTGGCGGAGGCGTACAGCGACCTGGGCTTCGCGCGCTACAACGCGGGCCGGGCGGCGGAGGCGGCCGAGGCGTACGAGGCGGCCGCGGCGCGGGTCGACCTGGCGGGGGACGCGCGGGTGGAGGCCGAACTGACCCTGCGCCGCGGCTACCTCGGCTGGGACGCGGGGCAGGTCGAGGAGCCGCTGGAGCTGTTCCGGCTGGCGGGGAAGCTGTACGGGAACGCCGGCTGTCCGCAGGGCGCGGCCCACGCCGCCACGGCCGAGGCGTGGGCGCTGGCGCAGCTGGGGCAGCACGAGGAGGCGGCACGGCTGGCCCGGGAGGTGCTGGACGTCCCGCACCCCGACCCCGCGTGGCCGCCCGCGCTGACGGCCCGGATCACGCTCGGGGTCGCCCTCGCCCGGCAGACCCCCGACGCGGCGGCGGATCACCTGCGCCGGGCGCTGGAGCTGGCCCGGGAGGACGGGCATCTGCACAACCAGGCCTGGTGCCTGAACTGTCTCGGGGTCGCGCTGCGGCAGATGGGCCGGTACGAGGAGGCGTTGGCGGGGCACCGGGCGGCGTTCGCGCTCCTGGACGAGCTGTTCGAGGAGCACTGGAAGATCCACTTCCTGGACGGCTACGCCGAGACCTGCCGCCTGGCGGGCCTGACCGAGGACGCCCTGCGGCTGCACCGGCAGGCACTGGAGCTGGGCCCGAGGCTCGGCAACCGGCACGCGGAGGCGCTCGCCCACGAGGGCATCGCCAGGGTGCTGGAGGAGACGGACCCGGAACGGGCCACCGAGCATCGGGAGGCCGGCCGAGCCATCCTGCGCCAGGGCTGAATCAGCAGGTCAGCGCGGTGTCAGGGCATGCGAGACCGACTATACATGCCGTGTATACACGCGACGTATAGTCTCGGCATGCCTTCTCTGACCAAGAAGATGAAGAAAACGGGGGCCGCGTTCCTCGCGGCCATGACGATGTCCGGTGCGCTGGCGCTGACCGGGTGCACGCGCCTGGACACCACCTCACCGGCCGACGCGCGCGCCGACGCCTCGGCCGACGTCCAGGCGCGGGCCGGCGGTGTCGACTGCCGAGAGGTCAAGTGCATAGCGCTGACCTTCGACGCCGGGCCCAGCGAGAACTCGCCGCGACTTCTGGACATTCTCAAGGAGGAGCAGGTCCCGGCGACTTTCTTCCTCCTGGGCAAGCGGCACATCGAGAAGTACCCGGAGCTGGTGGAGCGGATGGCCGACGAAGGCCACGAGGTGGCGAGTCACACCTGGGACCACAAGATCCTCACCGAGCTGAGCCGGGACGAGATACGGGAGGAGCTGGAGCGGCCGAACGAGGCGATAGAGCGACTGACAGGGCGCCGCCCGACGCTGATGCGTCCGCCCCAGGGCCGTACGGACGACACCGTGCACGAGATCTGCCGGGAGCTGGGGCTCGCCGAGGTGCTGTGGAGCGTGACGGCGAAGGACTACAAGACGAACGACTCGGACCTGATCCGCGAGCGGGTCCTGGACCAGTCCTCCCGGGACGGGATCATCCTGCTCCACGACATCTACCAGGGCACGGTGCCCGCGGTGCCCGGGATCATCGACGCCCTCAAGAAGCAGGGTTACGTCTTCGTGACCGTGCCGCAGCTGCTCGCGCCGGGGAAGGCCGAGCCCGGCGAGGTGTACCGGTGAGCCGTACGGGGTGCGGTGGATCATCGGCAGCCGTGCCCCCGAGCCCGAAGGCGAGGTGAGGGGCCGGGGCGCGGGTGATGTCGAAGGCGTCGGGCCGGTGCCGACTCTGGTGGCATGACGACCAACTCCACCTGGGGGCGGGCGGACTGCCCGGCCGATGGGGTGGAAGGGTAGGGCGGCCTGTGGCTCGACTCCGGGGCTTCGCGCGAGCCCACGGCCGTTGTACGTCCTTGCGTCGACCGGGCGTTGGGCCAAGTGTGTGAGCCGTATACGAGACCACCGTTGAGCTGGCCGGATTCCTTAGGATCGGGCCGTGGTCACCTTTCAGCTCGAACGCACCGCGCCGCTCTCGCCCGACGAGGCCTGGCGCCGCCTCACCGATTGGCCCCGCCACGGTGAGGTGGTCCCGCTGACCCGCGTCACCGTGGTCACGCCAGGGCCGAACCGGGAGGGCACGGTCTTCGTGGCGCGCTCGGGCCTCGGTCCGCTCGCCTTCGACGACCGGATGGAGGTCACCGTGTGGCGACCGCCGGCCGAGGACACCCCGGGTCTGTGCCGGCTGGAGAAGCGGGGCCGGGTGGTGCTGGGCTGGGCCGAGATCGAGGTACGGCCAGGTCCCGGGGGACGGGCCCGCGTGGTCTGGCGCGAGGAACTCCGGGTCCGCCTCCTCCCCCGGCTCTTCGACGCCCCGCTGCGGACGGCGGGGCGATACGTGTTCGGGCGCGCGGCGAACAGCCTGCTGCGACGGCCGTGAGAGCCACAGCCACCGGCTCGGACCGGCCTACCGCACAACGGCCGTGAAAGCCGCACCCACCGGCTCGGGCCGGCCTACCGCGCGGCGGCCGTAAGAGCCGCAGCCACCACTCGGACCGGCCCACCGCGCGGCGGCCGTGGAAGCCGCAGCCACCGGCTCGGGCCGGCCTACCAACACGCGCCCGTGAAAGCCGCACCCACCGCCCGGACCAGCCCACCGCGCGGCGGCCGTAAGAGCCGCAGCCACCACTCGAACCGGCCCACCGCGCGGCGGCCGTGAAAGCCGCAGCCACCGGCTCGGGCCGGCCTACCAACACGCGCCCGTGAAAGCCGCACCCACCGCCCGGACCAGCCCACCGCGCGGCGGCCGTAAGA
>NZ_JBSFOK010000017.1:0-157809 GCF_053587635.1 Streptomyces sp. NPDC003635
CGCAGCACGCAGGCGTGCTGGACAGCCGGGCCGACAGTGAGGGATACATCGATTCCGCCCGGTACGACCTCGACGTGGTGGCGGCCGTGCACGCGGAGCTGCTCGCGCAGGTTTCCGCGCAGACGGCCGCACCGCACACCCCGCTGCCCCGGCCGCCGCGACGCTCATACCGACCGGCCAGGTGGATTACGCCGTCGTCCGGCTCGCCGCCCGCGGTGAGCGCACGGACTACGCCTGCCCGCGTGTGCCGGTCTCGGACGGGGGTCAGGGAGATGTGTTCGAAGGGCTCCACAAGGCCACCGGCACGAAGGTGGCGCTGAAGAAACTGCACAGCAGATAGCCGGCGGAACGGCCAGTGGCCCGCATGCGGCAGGAAATCGAGATCGGCCAGCTGCTGGACGGTCATCCCCACGCCATACCGGTGCTCGACTTCGACGCCGGCCACACCTGGTTCGTGATGCCCTGGGCCCAGGCAACCGCCGCACAACGCCAAGAACCACTGCGGGAGCCGGGTCGGCGGGCTCTCGGGCTACTTCGAGGACAAGCTGGAGGAAGAGGAGGAGCGCGAGCACGAGGCGGAGGAAGCGGCGGAGCGCGCGGGCAAGCCCCGCTCCGCGGTCATCCTGGCCGGCAGGGCCGCCTTCTTCATGTTCCTCTACCTCGAGGTCCTGGACGCGTCCTTCTCCTTCGACGGCTTGATCGGCGCCTTCGCCATCCCCAACGACATCGTGCTGATGGCGCTGGGTCTGGGCATCGGCGCGATGTACGTGCGGTCGCTCATCGTCTACCTGGTCCGCCAGGGCACCCTGGACGACAACGTCTGCCTGGGGCACGGCGCCCATCACGCGATCGGCACCCTCGCGGCGATCGTGCTGATCACCTTCCAGCACCAGATCAGCGAGCTGATCATGGGCCTGATCGGTGTGGTCCTGATCGCCGCGCCCTTCCTCGCCTCGGTGCGCCGCAACAAGGCCGGAGGCCTCCAGGACGATCAAGGCCGCAGCAGACGGGAGGGCGCAAGCAGCGTCCGGAACGTAAGTCGCGGCGCTGGCTCCAGGAGGGGAGACAAGGCGCGATCCGGGGCAAACGTGGTCCACGCCATAGGCGTTTTCGCCCGTTTGTGGCTAGCTGGATGCGTTTGCCTCGCGCACAGCGTCGCGTCATCCACGCGCCGCCCTCGTCGATCGCCCGCCCTGGAGACTCATGCGCCTCCGCATCCCCTCCGTCCCGCGAACCGTCATAGCTCGCCCTATCGGCTCGCTGCCGCCGCTGGCCCTGGCCGGCGGTGCCCTCACCGTCGGCGTCGGCGGCCTGTATCTCGCCGGGCTGCTGCTGTCGGGCGGTGACATAGAGGGCGGAACGACAGTGCGCGGCATCGACATCGGGGGCCTGAGCCGCGCGGAGGCCGTCGAGAAGCTTCAGGACCGGCTCGGACCGGCCGGCACCCGCGAACTGGCCGTGACGGTCGGTGACCGCACGACCACGGTCAACCCTCGGAAAATGGGCATCACCTTCGACTACGAGGCGACCGTAGACCGTGCGGGCCGCACCGAGAGCGCCGACCCGTTCAGCGTGATCGGCGGCCTCTTCAGCTCGGGCGGCCCCATCGAGCCAGCCGTACACGTTGACGAGGACAAGGCCCACGACACCCTGAAGAAGATGGCGAAGGCGCTCGACCAGAAGGTCCGCGAAGGCGCCGTCACCTTCGAGAACGGCCAGGTCCGGCCGGTCACCCCGCACAGCGGCCACGCCCTCGACACAGACGCCGCCGTCGCCACCCTGAGCACCGCCTTCCTGGAGGGCGACGCCAACGCCGTCACCGCTCTGCCCACCCATGAGACGAAGCCCAAGATCACCGAGCGGGAGATACGGCGGGCGGTGCGCACGTTCGCGGAGCCCGCCATGTCGGGGCCCGTCACCCTCACCGCGGCCGACCGGCGCTTCACCATCGACCAGTCGGTCCTGGGCCGGCACCTGCGGATGCACGCGGACGCCGCCGGGCACCTGACGCCGAAGGTGGACGCCGAGGGCCTGCGCGCCGACCCGGCGGTGGCCCGCCCCCTTTCCACCCTGCCCGCCCGAGCGCACAACGCCGAACTGCGCCTGGCCGGCAACCGCGTCGAAGTGGCCGAGGACGGCCGGGCCGGGCACACCGTCACCGCCGAAGCACTGGGCAAGGCCGTGATGCCGCTGCTCACCCAGCGGGGCGCGGCCCGCAGCGGCGAGATCACCACGCTCGTGGCCGAGCCCCAGGTGACCCGCGCGAACGCCGAGCGGCTCGGCCTGCGCGAACAGATGTCCTCCTTCACCGTCAACTTCGAACCGGCGGCGTACCGCTCGCGGAACATCGGCCGTGCGGTGGAACTGATCAACGGCTCCGTCGTCATGCCGGGCGAGGACTGGAGCTTCAACCGGACCGTCGGCCAACGCACTGAGGCCAACGGCTTCGTCGAGGGCGTGATGATCCTCAACGACGAGTTCACGAAGGCGCCCGGCGGAGGCGTGTCGGCAGTGGCCACGACCATGTTCAACGCGATGTTCTTCGCCGGCGTCAAGCCCCTGGAGCACGGCGCCCACTCGTTCTACATCGAGCGCTACCCCGAGGGACGCGAGGCGACGGTCGCCTGGGGGAGCCTGGACCTGCGGTTCAACAACGACTCGGGCCACACCATCTACATCCAGGCGCATTCCACCGACACCTCGGTGACGATCTCGTTCCTGGGCACCCGCAAGTACGACGAGATCACCTCGATCAAGAGCCCGCGCACCCAGGTGAAACAGCCCGAGCGCAGGATGAGCACGGCTGAACGGTGCGTCCCGCAGACTCCGCTGGAGGGCTTCGACGTCGCTGTGCAGCGGGTCTTCGTGCAGGACGGCAAGGAGGTGCGGCGCGAGCCGTTCCGCACCCACTACAAGCCGCGTGACGAGATCGTCTGCGAGCCGCAGTCACCGTAGGGACACAGCCCATCCGTGTCACAGGCCCAAGGTGGCCGGCCGACGTACAGGCCGCCCCACCACGGCGCGTGGTGCCTGCGTCGGGGCGCCGGACACGCGACGGTTCCGGCACCGGACCGCCCGGGAGGAAGTGATGACGCCACGCACGCGAGATCGTCACGAGCGCGACGAAGCACTTCCCCGCACTGGACACCCGTAGTGCAGGTGGGGCGGGCGGCCGACGGGTTCAGGTGGCGACAACGCTCGTGGCGAGCAGCCCGAAGAGCAGTAGGGGGTACGAGACCGCGCGGCTGGGTCGCCGGGCTACCGGACGCGGGGGGTTTGTGCGTGCTCAACGACCTCCACCCTGATGCCTTCGCACTGCCGGCGGTCGGGGCAGGGCCGACCGGATCGTGGTGACCACGGGGATGCTGCGAGCCCTGGAGCCTGTCGAGCGGGAGGCCCTGCCCCGTGCACGAGCGGGCCCATCCCACGGCGAGGCACCATCCTTTCCCGTCCGCTGCCCACGTGGCCGGATGGTGTCCTCCCGCGCTGGCGGCCGCCCGCCGCCTGGGAGACCAATCACCACTACCAGCGGGCTTGCGCCCAGGCCCTCGGCCAGGCCGGGGTCGCGGAACTTGTAGACGAGCTGTACCGCCCGCTGCTCACGGCGCTTCCTCCGCGTCACTGGGCAGACAGACATGCCCTGCCCCATGAGTGGGCAGCGGGCAGGGCAGTTCGGGGGCGCGCCAGGCGTCGCTCAGACGGGTGCGCAGAGCTGAGGCGTTCACGCGGCCAAGTGAACAGCACGGCACTGACATTGAGCCCTTTCAGCCTGCAGCACCGGGGGCCTCCTGCTGCTCTGTGGATTCGCCACCCACGAGCCGTGCAGGAGGCCCCCTCATGCGCGGCCGACCCGAAGATCACCGGACCGGGCCGACACCCCCGAACTCACGCCCGCCGCGGGCGATACAGCAGCGGCCACTCTGATGATCGGGCTACCGGCAAGGGCTCAGCAGACGTCGACTATGTCGATCATGTTGTCCCAGGGGGTGTTCGCGAGACTGTCCTCCGTGTGGTAGGCCGTGCTGCCGAACTTGTACACCTTGCGGCCCTCCCAGTTGTAGAACCGGGCCACCGTGCCGGTGGTCTGGTTGTTCTTGTACGAGGTGAGGGTGTCGTTGTTGAAGGCGTAGTTGTTCAGGTCGTAGTCCCGACACTGGTAAAACGACACCTTGCTGTCGGTCCAGTTGGGACCGGTCCACAGGCACAGGTACTCGTAGGCGCAGCTGGTGTTGGCGACGCCGGGCACGGACACCGTGATGATCGCGCTGCCGTCCTTCGCCCGGATCTCGTTGTACGCCACCTGTTCCGCCGGAACCTTGATGTCCGCCAGCTTGGCGTCCACCCGGTCCTGCACCTGGGCTGCCTGCCGGCTCGAAAGGCCCACCGCTTTCGCCTGCGCCGCGTACTTCGACTCGGCCGACTGCGCGGTCCGGTCCGTGGCGGCCGCGGCCGTGCTGCCGGCTCCGACTGCCAGCGCCATGACACACAGCACGGCTGAGACGGGCTTCGTGATTCGGAATCGGTACTTCATGGGGTTTCCTCCGTCTGTTGGTTTCGTTTCATGAGCAGCTCTGGGCGCCTGCAGACAGCCTCCGGCCACAGATGCGGCCGGGCCCTGGCTCCCCTGCCGACCGGCGGGACAGCAGGGTTCGCCAGGCCGCGTGAGGCGGGGCCAGGTGCATGCGGTCAGGGCGGGATCTGTTGTTCCGCTGGAAAGCCATGGGCAGAACCGTCTCCCCAGCAGCAGCCCCGTGCCTCGGTACCGCTCGCCAACCGATCTCAGCGGCTGGCCTATTGGTTGGCAGGGCTGTTCCGGCGACCATCCCCTTTGGGACCACTGCGGCGCCGGCCTCGATTCTCCAAGAGCTCCGGATGTCCTCACGGTCGATCCGACGCCGGTGGGCGCAGTTGCGGTGCTTCGCCGCCTGCGAGGGTGGTTATCGTCCGGCCTGCAAGGCTGTCCAGGTCTGCGGGCCGACGTCGCCGTCGACGCCGAGACCGCGGCTGGTCTGGTAGTCGCGCACGGCTTGTTCGGTGTTGGGGCCGAAGTCGCCGTCGATGCCCACGGTGCGGCCGAGTGCCGCGGTCAGTGCCCGCTGCAGTCGGCTGACGTCCGCGCCGGTCGACCCGCTCTGCAGCGCCGGTGTCGAGCCGTACGCCAGCAGGGCCGTCCAGGTCTTGGGGCCGATGTCACCGTCGGCCGTCAGACCTCGGGCGGACTGGAAGGCCTTCACCGCCGTTAGGGTGTTGGGCCCGAAGTCGCCGTCCGGTTCTCCCGGATTGTGTCCGGCGGTGATCAGCCGGCACTGCGCCGCCTTGACCAGATTGCCGCTGGATCCCTGCTGGATGAGGGGGTACGCGGTGAAGTCGAGGTTGATGCCGCTGCAGGTAGGCGCTGGTGTGCCGTCGCAGTTGTTGCTGGTGACGTTCCGCCAGGTCCGGCCGTTGGCTTGGCCGTACTCGACGCCGTTGAACCAGGGGCGGACCCGTTCCGAGGTGGAGTTGCCCCAGGTGGCGGATCCGTTGTTGTCGGCGTCGTAGGCGAGCTCGAAGTGCAGGTGCGGGTGGTTGTTCGAGGTGGGCCCCGTTTTGCCGACCCGGCCGATCAACTGGCCGCGCTGCACCGTCTGGCCCACGCTGACGTCGCGGGTCTGCAGGTGCAGGTAGGTGGTGAAGTAGCGCTGCCCGTGGTTGATCTGGATCACGTTGCCGGCGTTGGAGTGGTAGAAGGACTGCCGGACCGTGCCGGAGGCCGGAGCCAGCACGGGTGCTCCTTCGGTGCCCACCTGGTTGGGCTCGCGGACCATGTCGAGCGCGGGTGCGTGTGCCCAGCTGTCGAGTCGCCACTGCTGGCCGCAGGTGAAGGGCAGTTGGAAGGCGATGGGCGGGGCCGCCGCGGCAGCCGGCGCCGCGGCCTGCCAGGGCAGGACGACGAGGGCGACAACAGCCACGAGCAGTCTGCCGAGCAGCCCTGGGCTGAGCGTGCGGATGAGGGATATCAACGGACCTCCTTCTTTGGTGCCGAGTTCATGCGTGTGTGGGGCGGGTGTACGGGCGGCGATGGGACGGCAGATGCCCTTCCGCTGTGGCTGGGCGCTGCACGCGGCCGCGTTGGGTCGCGGTGTGTCCCCCCTGGCGGTCACGATGAGGGCCGAGGTGGCGGCAGCCCTGTTCGGCCCTCATCGTGAGCTCGCCGGCAGGGGGTCGACCGGTGCGCTGAGCGTGCGTTGCGTCGGTATAGGCCGGGTATTTACGGAGGTCACCCGGTTGCCCTGGCCGGTGGTGCCAGCCACGGACTGCATGACAGGGGAGAGCAGGCCGCGCCGGCGGCGTACCCGGGTCAGGGCTGCGGGCAGAGCGCGCCGGTGTCCTGGCCGGGGAGGTGGCGGTCGAGTTGCGCCGCGGTGGGCGGTGAGGCGGTGGCCTGGCAAATGCGCCGGATGGCCTCGGTCGCGGTGAGCGGCCAGTGGATGATGCGCTGGTCGGCTCCCGCGGACAGCAGGGTTCCGTCCGGGGTGAACGCCAAGCCCTGCACCGCTGCCGAGTGGCCGGTGAGGGTGGCGATGCGCCGGTGGGTTCGTACATCCCAGACGACGATGGTGTGGTCCTCGCCTGCCGAGGCGAGGAGGCGTCCGTCCCGGCTGAAGGCGAGCGTGCCGACCGCTGCGGTGTGGCCGGTCAGGGTGCCCCTGCTCTGCCCTGTCCGGGTCGACCACAGGCGCACCGTGTGGTCCGAGCCGGCGGTGGCGATCAGATCGCCTGCCGGAGTGGCGGCGATGTCCTGCGTGGAGCCCTGCGTGGCCGGGAAGGCCTTGACCAGCCGGTCGTCGGCGGTGCTCCACACGGCGATGCCGCCGGCCGGTGTGCTCGCGGCGAGGAGGCCGCCCCGGGCGGGGTAGGTCATGGCGGTCGAGGTGCGCGGGCCTTCCGGCGCCGGCAGTGGCCGGGGGTGTGCCGGGTCGCTGACCCTCCAGCGGAACGTTCCTCCCAGGGACATCACGGTGACCGTGCTGCCGTCCGGGCTGAAGGCGACGTCCGTGCCGGTGCCCATACCGGTGAAGGCGATGGTGGTGTGGCGGCGCCCGGTCGAGGGGTTCCACAGGGTCAGGGTGTGGTCGCGCGTCACGGCCGCCAGCACCGTGGCGTCGGGGTTGAACGCGACTGCCTTGACGTGGTCGGAGTGTCCGCCCAGCAGCCTTTCGGCAGCACCGGAGGTATTCCAGATCCGTACGGACCTGTCGTCGCCGGCGGAGGCGACGAGCCGGCCGTCGGGGCTGACGTCCACGTCGTTCACGGCGCCGCCATGACCGCTGAAGGGAAGGACCGTCCGGCGCACCACGATGGTGCGTCCCAGGCCGCCCGAGACCACCGTGCTCGCGTCCGGTGCCAGGTCCAGGGCCATGGTCTCCGAGCGGTAGCGGTCGGCGTGGCGGGCGATCTGCTCGCGGCGCCGGTAGTCCCAGACCGAGATCATGCCCTCTTCGTCGGCGATCGCGATCCGGTCACCGACCGGCGCGGAGATCATCCAGGGGAAGGCCGTCTGCACCGGGAGGTCGGCGAACTGGCGGGCCGAGCGGCCGGTCAGCCGCCAGAACCTGATGCCGTGTTCTTCGGAGGCCGTGGCCAGGACATCGGATGTGGAGCCGAAACGGGCCATCTGGACGCCTTCGGTGTTCAGCTCGACGCGACGGCGACCGGTTTCGATGTCCCAGACGGCCACCGTCCCATCGGGACGGGTGACGGCGAGCGAGCGCTGATCGCCGGCCAGGCTGAGTGCCGCGGGCATACCGGTGGGCAGGAACACGGCCTTGCCACCACCGCCCAGTGTGGCTACGCGTGTGCCCGCGCCCGTGCCGTAGGCCACGACCGTGCCGTCGGCGCTGAAGGCCAGACCGTTGCTGAGGTCGCCGGATACGCCCTGCTTGAACAGCACCTTCCTCGACCGGACCTCCCGCACGACGACCGAGCCTGCGGTCGGCTGCTGCGGATTGTTCACCCGGGCCAGGGACGCCAGCCGACTGCCGTCGGCGTTGAAGGCCACCCTCAGCGCGAAGAACCCCTCCGGGAGCGGCTTGACGACATGCTCGGTGAAGGAGGCCAGCCTCCGATGTCGTTTCGGATCCCACAACTCCACGGTGCCGTCGCTGGTGGCCGCGGCCACCAGCGAGCCGTGCGGGGACAGTGCCAGGCCGAACGACGCGGGCCCGTTGGTGTTGAGTACGACGCTGGGCTGCGCGGACGCCGACGTACTGATCATCGCGCCCAGGGTGTCGGCGTCGGGACGGAGCCGGTAGGCGGCCAGGGCGAGGGACCGGGCGACGTCCGGGTCGGTGGCGACCAACGAGCGCGAGGTGAGCGCGGCCTGATGGGCCAGGACGGTCAGGTGCTCGCGCTGTGCCACCTGCCGCTGCTGCCAGGCGGCACCGCCCCCGGCCACGGTCGCCGCCAGCAGGACCGCCAGCACCACCGCCAGGACCCTCAGCCGGCGGACCCGGCGCCGCGCCGCAGCGAGTTCGGACTCGGCCAGTTCCTCGCTGGCGTCGAGGAACTCACGCTCCAAAAGGTTCAGCTCCGAGCGGTGCGGGCGCGCCTCGGCCAGCCCCGCGCCCCGGTAGAGCCCTCCGGCGTCCCGCCCCGACTGCTGCCAGACCCGGGCCGCGGCGGTGAGCCGCTGCCGTACGACCAGGCGTCGGCGGTCCTCGCTCAGCCAGGCGCGCAACCTGGGCCACGCCACGATGAGCGCCTCGTGGGCGATCTCCACCCGATCCTCGTCCACGACCAGCAGGCGGGCCGCCACCAGCTCGCCGACCACGTCCGCGACTGCCGCGGCCGGGCCCATCCCGTCGAGTTCGGTCTGCGGGACCCGCCGCCGGCTGTCCCGGACCCCGTCCTCGTCCAGGCTGATCAACCGTTGCATGAGCCGGCGCACCAGGTCCTGCTCGGCTGGTTCGAGCTCGGCGTAGACGTGCTCGGCGGTCTGGGCGATCGCATCGTGCATCCCGCCCCCTGCGTGGTACGCGGCGAGGGTCAGGGTGCGGCCCGCCCGGTTGCGCCAGGTCTCCCGCAGCGCGTGGGACACCAACGGCAGTGCGGCGGCAGCGCCGGAGGCCTCCGCCACGACGGTGGCCAGCAGATCGGCGTCGACCGAGCAGCCCTCAAGGTCCGCCGGCCGGACGATCAGCTCGCGCAGTTCAGCGGCCGAGGGCGGACCGACCAGCAGCTGCGCCTCGCTCATCAGCGCCGGCGCCAGCCCGCTCAGCCCGGTCATCTGGACGAAGAAGTCCGCACGGACACTGAGCACGACCTTCGTTCCGGCATGGGACGCCGCCAACAGCCCGGCGACGAACTCCTCCCGTACGGTGGGATCGGAGCACACGGTGAACAGTTCTTCGAACTGATCGACCACCAGCAGCGCCTGACCGGCGGGCCGTTCGTGTTCGGCGAGCGCGGTCGCCAGCTGTTTCACCGGCTGGTCGGTCGGCGTCATCATGACCGGCTGCCACCGAGCGGTCGTCTCCCGCCGGATCCGGCCCAGTAGGCCCGCCGCCAGCAGCGAGGTCTTCCCCGATCCCGAGGCGCCGAACACGACGACCACGGGGAAGCGTTCCACGCGCTCCCACAGCAGCCCGCACAGCCGGTCGCGGCCGAAGAACCGGTCGTGATCCGAGGGGGTGAACGCCGGCAGGCCCCGGTAGGGGTTGGCCCCGGCCGGCTCCCCTGCCGCGACAGGGGCCGCAGAGGGCATGAGGCCCTCGTCGCCGCGGAGCATCGCCTGGTGCAGGCGCTGCAGACCCGGGCCGGGCTCGACACCCAGTTCGCTCCCGTACAGCGCATGGGTCTGCCGGTAGAGCTCGAGCGCCTCCGCCTGCCGACCCGAGCGATACAGGGCCGTCATGAGCTGGCCGCGCAGCGACTCCCGAAAAGGATGCCGGGGCAGCAGCTCCGTCAGCTCCACGACCACCTCGGCATGCCTGCCCAGGGCCAGACCGCAGTCGGCCCACCGCTCATGCACGGCCAGACGCAGCTCCTCCAGCCGGGCCGCCCGGGTCGCGATGGCTTCGGTATCCAGGAACTCCGCGAACGCAGGCCCGTTCCAGCACCGCAGCGCCTCAGCGTGCAACTCCTGCGCGCCCGCTGTCTCACCCTGTCGCAGGGCCTCCTCCGCCTGGAGGGCCAGCCGTTCGAACCGCGTGGCGTCCAGCGCGTCACCCGCCACCACGCGATAGCCGTCGCCCTGCCGCTCGATGCGCTCCGGGCCCAGGGCCTTGCGCAGCAGATGGACGTATAGCTGCAGGTTCTTGCGTGCCGAGCGCGGCGGTTGCTCGCCCCACAGCGCCGCCGTCAAAAGCTCCGACGGCACGGGCCGGTCGGGCCTGCTCAGCAGGACCGCGAGCAGCAGACGCACCTTGGGCGATCCGACGTCGACCGGCAAGCCCCCGCGCCGGACCGCCAGATCCCCCAGAATCCCCAACTCCACTCGGCCGCCCCCCAAGGCTGCACGCATCAACGCTGGCCGCCCGAAGGTACACCAGCCCCCCGACGCCCGCCCCACCCACGCATGACGCCGCACTGACGTGGATCAGCGCACTGCCGCCCGGTGCGGCCACCCGGGCCGGCACCCCCTGGCCGCATGTTCCAAAGGTCCGCGACGCGCAGCCAGCTGAAGCCACGCCCGATGTCCTACCGCACGCATCCCCACCAGGACTTATGCGGGCCTGTACCGCGTCTCACAACGATCGCTTCCCGCACCGGGCCCGCCGGCTCCTGGGCCCCTCCAGTCCAGGAAGGAACGAGTGCGCCCATCCAGAACGACCGACCAGTCCAACAAGCCCTCCGCCGTGGAGATGACGTTGGACTCGCAGAGACCGCGAAAGGACACAGACATCCGTACCCACATCCGTACCCACCCCGCAATCAAGGCGGACGTCCACTGCAAGCAGGACACTGGATAACAGTGCACCGCCTACGCCAGACTCGCCGTGGTGCAGCAGCGCTGGCTCGACGATCACCCCGACGTGCTCAAGGACCGCACCGCACTGCGGACCAGGCAGCTGAGAATCGCCCGCCAGGTCCTCCAGGGGCAGACCAGCTGAGCCGTCGGCGCACCCGATCCGCCCCGGCCCAGCTGCACCGGGTGCTCACGGCTGGGTGCGGTAGCGGAGATAGACCACGCCGCTGGTGAGCCGACGTTCCTCCAAGAGCTCCAAGCGGATCCGGGCCCCGTCGGGGAAGAAGGGCTTGCCGCCGCCCAGAACGGCGGGGCCGACGAACAGGTGGTACTCGTCCACCAGCCCTGCGGCGATCGCGTGAGCGGCGAGGGCGGCCCCACCGACGGTGAGGTCACGTTCGGAAGATGCCTTCAGCCGTCGAACCGCCTCGGGGTCGAAGTCCCGTTCGATGCGGGTCCGGATGGTGGAGGCCGACTCCAGCGTCCCGGAGTACACGACCTTGTCAGCCGCCTGCCAGATCTCCGCGAACTCCCGCGCCCCGGGCGACTGGCCCGCGATGGAGGGGTCGGTCTCCCAGACGGCCATCATGTCGAAAAGCCGGCGCCCGTACAGGTAGGTCCCGACCGGCCGCAGCACATCGTTGATGAAGGAGTAGTACTCCTCATTCGGTACCGCCCAGTCGAAATTGCCGTCCGCGTCGGCGATGTAGCCGTCCAGGGACACATTGAACATGTAGATCAACTTGGCCATGCGAGCGTTCTCCCACGTCGGGGCCACGTGTACGTCCCGCAGCACCCTAGCCCGCGCCTCTGACAATGCCCGGCGAACGGCACGGGCGCATCGCTGCAAGGGGCTGCGTCTGGGACTGCCGCAACTCCGGCGGCTCCGCCCGGCCCGTTGCCGGTCCCGGCCGCGGAGACGGTGGTGCAGCTCGGTGACAACGCGCCGTCGCGCCAACGGCGGAAGAAGGCATACACCCGATCCCGCGCCGGGAAAACTGCGGGCGTCACCCGCCACTTGATGCCGTTGTCGACCAGATAGAACACCGCATCCAGCATCCAATGCTTGGGTGGGGTCGGGCCGAGCAGCAGCATGGCGTCGTGGTCGGGAGTGCCGGCTTCGGCGGTGTAGAAACCGATGCGCTGGCCGGGGGACCTTCCAGTTGCATGGACTGGGAGATGAGCGTGACCGTCCCGACGTGGGGGTGGATCACTGCTGAGGCAGCGAGTCCAGAAGTTCGCGGCCGTGCTGCCATGAGCCCAGGCCGCTGGCGGAGTTGATGTGTCCGCACGCGCCCGCCAGGTGCCATCGCGCCTCCCACCGCGCCGCGAAGCCGGCGGCTGCTTCAGGGGTGCAATACGGGTCATCGGTGCTGCCCACCACCAGGGCCGGGCACGCCATCGGTTGTGCCGACACCTCGATGAACGTCGTGGCGACCTGACGTGGGAACGGCGGCCCGTGCGGGTCGGGCAGTGCGACCAGGAATGCGCCGCCTGTCGGACTCGAGGGGTTCTTGTTCAGCCAGGCGGACGCAGGCCAGCAGCCCAGACTGTGGGCCACCAGCACGACTTGGCTGTCCTGCTGGGAAGCGTCGTCGTATGCCTCCTGGACAGCGTCGACCCAGTCATCCAGATCGGGTCGGACCACGAGGCAGGGGAGATCCTCACCGCTGAGGTGCTCCCCTGCCGCTCCCACAAGGTCTGCCAGTGCTGCCCGTCCAGGCCGTCGACGCTGCCGTTCAGAGGGGCCCAAAGCCCGGAACGCCCGTGCGCATATCCGCACATGAATGCAGGTGAACGCGACTCAACGACCTCCATCGAGTCCCGGCCCTTTATCGGGTGCGCCGGGCAGGGAATCAGTTGCGGGTGATCTCCACCGTCGCCTCAGCCGAGGAGGCGGCGTGCCAGTGGTCGCCGCCGTACGCCACGACGTAGCGGACCTCGCCGGCCTTGGCCGGGGCGTCGGTAGCCGTGAAGGTACCGTCGGCCGCAACCGGTACGGCGCCCAGGGAGACGCCTTCAGGGTTGGCGGCGTCGTGGCGTGTGACCGTGACCGTGGTGCCGGGAGCGATTCCGGGGGTCAGCGTGCCGGTGAGGGTCAGCGTCCGGCCCTTCCGGCTGCTCGCCGGCGCGTCGAGGGCGAGCACCGTCTGCACCGTGGTGTTGACCGGGAGGGAGTGGAAGCGGAGCCCCATGACCCCGCTCTCCCCCGTCACGGCGAAGAGCCGGCTGCCGTCCGGCGCCCAGGCCAGGCCCCGGACCACCGGGCTCTGCGTGGCGGCGCCCAGCTCGACCGCGGTGAGCGGAGCCGGGGCAGTCGGAGCGTAGAGGGACACGTCCGGTATGTCGGCGCTGGTGTTCTGGGCGCCCCCCGCCACCGTGCCGTCGGGTCCGGCGGCGACGGCCAGGGGCGAGGCCGGGGCCGTATGCGTCGCCACGTCCGAGAGATCGTCGAGGCGGAAGGCCCGGTACCCCGGCGAGATGAGGGCGGCGGTCAGGATCGTACGGCCGTCCGGTGTCACGTCGATGTCCCGCAGACCGTTCATCTCGGTCCCGGACAGCACCCGCCGCTTGGCCATCACGGGCAAGCCGCTGCTCACGTCGTACACCGTGAGGGTGTTGCGGTTGGGGTCACCGGTGCCGACCACCAGCATGTTCGGGTCGGCGGGGGAAGTGACGAGCTCCGCCCCGAAGTCCAGCGAACTGTCCAGCCCCAGTTCGACGACCGGCTCGGGGCCGCGCACGTCGATCGAGCCGAGGTCCCCGCTGACGCCGTAGCCGAACCACAGCTTCCCACCCGCGACCGCCACACCCAACGGGGCTGTGCCGTCCCCCACGTGGTACCGCGCGGTCTCCGCCAGCGTCGCGGTGTCGTACGCCACGATGGTGTCGATGTCCCGCGCGGCCACGTACAGGGTCTGGTTGTCGGGCGAGAGCGCCAGCCCGCTGGCCCCCGGCAGGCCGCCCAGCCATGTGCTCTTCCCGTTGTAGTCCGTCACCACTACCCGGCCGTCGACTCCGGCCGGCATGCTGAGGAAGATCTTCTGATGGCTCCCGTCGACCTTCATGTCGGCGAGCTGGTACAGCGGCAACGACACACCGGTCGCCGCGTGCGCCGGTGTGGCCCCCGGTATCGCCAGCAGTACCGAACCGAGCGCCGCAGCGAACGTGGCACCCAGCGTGCGTCTGGATCTGCGCACGGCAGAACCCCCCTATGTGTCCTGTGAGTTCGCACCGGCAGCCCCCTCGACCGGCCGGCGGAGACGACGCATGACGCCGCCGTCGATCATTCTGCGCCACGATGTACGAAACCGCCGGTCCATTTAGCAAGAAAAGCCAAGAAACCAGAGCCTGTTGGGCAGATCACGATGTCACCCGATCGTGCAGCGGACCCCCGACGCCGGGCTCCGGGTCGGTTCAGCAAGAACGCGCCACCTCGCCACCGCGATCACACGGGCACGTAAAGGTCCTGCGGCGAAGCGCCCAGGATGAGCCCGTTGTCGAAGCGGACGCGCACCGTCACCAGGGGTCCCTGTTCCTGGAACGCCACCCACGCCGGCTCCAGCGCGCCAACCTTCTGCTCCAGCTGACTCCTGCTCTCCGGGGGCATGCCGTCACCGTAGGAGTCGAGCAGCGACTTGAGCCGCTCGTACTCGCGGACGGCGGCGTCCTCACGGACGTGCTCCGTGACTTCTACTACGGTTCCCACGGTGTCGGCGGCGAGGGAGAGGATGCCGATGACCACCCCGGACACCTCGATCGGATCGGTCAGGCGAAGATCGGCGGCCAGCTTGACGCGCTGGCCTTCCTGCAAAGTCATGGGATTCCCTGTTCCACGGTTCGGTCGTGCTCGTCCCATGATCGCGCCCGCCCCGCTGAACCGAAACCCGGCCAGGCTGCAGCGACCTTGAGGCCGAACCCGATCAGGACGACGACCGTGATGCGGTCCATGGCGCGGCGCACGGAAGGCTTCTGGAAGAAGGCGTGGGGTTTGGCCAGGAGCAATCACGTAGCCGCCAAGCCATACGGCGGTCGGCATCGCGTGAATGAGCACCAGCAGCGCCATACCGGCGTGCGGGGACAGCCCAGTCGCGTACGTGGACGAGACGGCCGACGTCCTCGCCGCCTGGGCGCCCAACCTGCGCGAGGCCCTGACCGGCCGAGGGGAGGAAGAGTTCGTGATCCAGGACGGCACTCTGATCCCCACCGACTGGGTCGCGGCGGACGAGCCGTCCTACGCGCAGAAGCACAAGAAGCACGGCATGAATGTGCAGGTCGTCGCCGCACCCGACGGCACACACGTGTGGTTCTCGCGGGCCCTGCCCGGACGCACTCACGACCTGACCGCCGCCCGTGCTCACGGCGTGATCGAGAACTGCCGCACACGACAGACCCTCGTCCTGGCCGACCGCGCCCGCCAGGGCGCCGGCGCCACAGCCCGTACCCCCTCCTACCACCACGAACTGCCCGAGCACTACCAGCAGTGCAACCGGGATCACGCCCGACTACGCGCCCCCGGTGAACGCCCAGGCGGCGAACGCGGCGTCCCGCTGGGCCCGTTGACGTCCTCTGGGCCATGCTGCGTGACAAGCGACACTTCACGCCCACTCCACCAGCCACCCAATCGGCTTGACGCCGTCATTGAGACTCACTCGACCGGGGCGTGAGGCGGGTCGGGTGCGGCAGAATACGGAACCAACGCGGCTTCTGTGCCTGTGGGTTGGGACTTCGAACACCTACCTCAACGCACGTGAGCCTCGTGCGTTGCGCAAGGGCTCACTGACACCAAGTCGCTCCGACAATCGGCCGCCGACGCGGGCATGACGATCACCACGCGAGTGGTGAAGACTGGATAGATGCGATCTCACCCCCCAGGCGGACTCCTGTTCGTCGCGCTCGGTCTCATCCTTGTCGCCGCCGGCTACGTTTGGAGAGGACGTGTCCTGCGTCCCCTCTCGGCGAAACGCGCCCAGGCAGCCGTGACCCGGGATCGTTCCAAAAACCTGCTGCGCTCTGCGGACATGGCAATCGCAGGAGCGCGTCGACGGGCCGCACATGACGAACCGGCCATCGTCACGGTCGGAGACGTGACCAGGGTGGCGCGCCAGCACTACGGGTACCACCTTGTGGAGCGCGAAGAAGCAGCTGCCGCCCTCCGCCAGCGCTATGAGGCCGCCGACTGCCGCGTGGACTGCATGACCGACGCTTTCAACTGACTGCCTCCCCGGCAAGGCCTTGACGCCACAGGCCCGGAGCTGTCACCTGATAGGTGGTCACGCTGAAAATCCTCAGAGTCCGTCTCCCCTGCAGTGTCCACGCATCAGCTTCACGCCGTCCGCGACCACGACCACGCGACTGTTCTGGAACAGCTGAAGCTTGGCCATGTTGCCCTGCCCCAATTAGCCGCGGTGGCGGCGCCGGTCACCTCCGGGAACTTCACACCGCGGGTGTCCGTGCCGTCCTCGGGGATGTTCAGCGTCCAGGAGTAGGCGTCCATTCGTTCCGGGCGGGTCCGCGAGCGGCCACGGGTCTTGCGGGCGGTGCGCGCGCTCCCCCATCGTCGTCACATGGGGATGGAGATTCTGACGACGTGCCTGCTCTCGATGGCGGCCGTGAATGTCGCGATGTGGCTGATCCGGCTGTGGCGGCGCTCGGTCGAGACCCGAGGAGTCCTGCAGGTGCGGGCCTGGCCGGGGCTCGACATCTACCACGCGGAGCTGCTGAACGCCGGCGAACGGCTGTGCTCCACCGACCACCAGCCCCGCGATCTGGAACGCAACTCCTGTCGCGCGGCCGAGGTGGCTGTCCGTCTGCTGCGACAGGACGGCCTGATCGACGACACCGTCATGAAAGTGGTCCCGGACGCAGCCGAACCAGCCCACCCGGTCACCGCGGCCGCATTCCGTCTCATCGACCAATCCTGGATCATCCCCAGTGAGATGCGCACGGGACACGTAGGCCGCGACCCCGACTTCCAAGCCGCCGTCCGCGCGCACCTCAAGGAGCTCTTCGTCCACGCCCCGGCCACCCGGCGCCATCCGGCCACCACGACCGTGCAGGCGGCCCTCTGGGCCTACGGCCTCGGCGCGGCAGCGCCAGCCGTGCACACGTTTCTCCTGCTGCGCGGTTCCGCTTCCGACGACCCCTACGTCGTGCAGGGCGCGTTCGTGCTCGCCTTCCTGGTTTTCGTGGCCGCCCTGATCGTCCTCACCGCCCAAGCGGGTAACACATGGCACCCCCTGGAGGACACCGGCGTACCACCCGGCCTCACGGAACTGTCTCAGCCCCACCACGGCGATGATCCACCGGCAGTGGCATGAACCAGCACGGCAAACCCCCCGACACCGGTCCGGGACAGCCCCTCCGGGTGGACACTGCGGCGCGTCCGGGGCCTGGCGCAGTCCTGACGACATGCCGTTGCCCCCACGTTCTCGCGCTGCGGCAGACACGGTACGCGAAACCGTCGATCTCCTGGCCTCACTCGCTCCGACGCAAGCACAAGAGCTCCTGGCTGATGATCTTGGTTGTGAACCCGTCTACCAGGAGGACCGTCGCGATCCCGATGTGGAAACCCGCCGCGAGGCGGGCGTAGGTGTCACCGCAGCGCAGGTGCGCGAGGACGAGCAGGGCCTGCCGGCCACAGGTGAGGCGGCGCCAGCGGGAGCCGATCCGGCGCCGGTGACCCGCGAGCAGACCGGCAAGACGCTGCAGGGTGCGGCTGGACAAATGGCAGACGGGTAGTCAGGTTCTCGCCGCCCCAGCCGGGCGCCTGTCTGGGCATCGGACGCACTGCCGGGAGCCACGCACGACCTGACCGCGGCCCGGACCCACGGCATCCCGTCCGCTCTGACCGCCGACGACATCAAGTGCTGTGCGGACAAGGCCTATCAGGTGCGAGCCCCAGCATCCGTGTCCCTTCGGGACAGCAACCTGCGCGGCTGACGCCAGCGTCACAACCGGGACCATGCCAAGATCCGCAGCCTCGGCGAACGCGCCGTAGCGATCCTGAAGAGCTGACGGGTCCTTCACCGCCATCGTCAGAGCCGTCGTCACCCTCGAACTCGCCATCTGATCAAGATGGAGAGCGCTCAGATCGGTGGGGTCAGGTCACCGAGATTTGCCACTTGCCATGTTCGGACAGGGTCACGTATCCGTGCTGCGGAAGGCGCAGGGTGCCCTTCTGGTTGACAGCGGAGGTGAAGCGGATCCGCTGCTTCCCGCCGTTGGCCGGCGTGTAGATGATGGTGCCGGGGGAGTCGATGAAGTCGTAGTGCACAACCGGGGCGTATTCGAAGTACGGCTTGGGGCTGAAATAGCCGAAGGTCTGGGTTCCCTTTCCCCGGGTTGTTTTGGTCGGGAGCTGAGGCAGCGCGTCGCTGTCCACGATGCGCACCTTCCACCGGCCCAGGCCACTGGCGGCCTCGTTGCCCACCATGACTCGCCAGATGGCGAGGGCGTCGCAGTCGGCTGGCAGGACAATGTGCGACGGCCCAGTCCGGCCGATGGTGACGAGCGTGTCATGGGCCCGCTGATGATAGGGACCCTTGCGCACGGTCGACAGGTTGAAGCTCGTGGTGAAGCCCGCGCGGAACTCCAAGAGGACCGGCTTTCCGTCCCCTGCGCCCGGTATCTCGACAATCCGGCTGCGCCAGCCGGACCATTTAGCGGACGTGGTGCTTCCCACGTTCCCTCCCCTGTGTCGGTCGCGAAGCGCTCGGGAGTCATGGTGGCACGCGGGCCCCGGCTCCGACTCCGCTCCAGCCCGACGAGGGCCAGCTGTCGCTCAGGAGAAGATCCTGGCATCGCTGACGCCGGGACGGACTCCGCCTTCGGCAGACCGGCCTCCGTGCACGGCGGGTTACCGACTGAGGAGGTTCAAAAGGGGCTTCGCTTCCTCGTCCCTGTTGAACCACCCGTCACGTTGGAAGAGGCTCAGGCACCCGGCTTCAGCCCGGTCGAGGACATCCGTCGATCCCGCGACGCACGACAGCCACTCAAAGCGGTTCGGGGCGCCCGCGACGAAGTCCCTATCCAGCAGGTCCGGAGCCTGCTCGACCTGCCCGCCAGGCAGCGTGGTGACCACCCGTCTGCCACGGACCGTTCCGGCGATGCCGAGTTCGCGCATCAGGCGCTCGACGGGCAGCGGGCCACCCGGTAACCGTGCCGGTTCAGCTCACGCCAGATCTTCCTCGCCCCGCAAGCGCGGTAGTTGGCCTCGAACACCCCGCTGATCCGGGTTCTTCCGTTCGACTTCACGGACGGTGCGTGCGGCAGGTGCGGCCTGGCGTTTGCGGTGGGCATAGTAGATGGTGGGGGCGATCTTGCAGTCGTGTTCGGCCAGGACCCGGCAGATCGGTTCGACGCCGCCGAAGCGGTCTTTGTACACGTCGATGAACGCTGTGAGCGTGTGTGGCCGGTCGGGCTCGGCCACGAAGAAGGACGCGGCAGCCTTCAGGATTTCGTTGGCCCGCTTGAGCTCGACGTTCTTCGCCTGCATCGCCGCGGACTCCTCCGTGGCCGTCCCGGACGCTGCCCCAAGAGCGAATGATCGCTGAGTAGGGAATCGACAGCGAGGTCGTCCGTGGCAGGAACCAGCAGTACACCGCACGGAGGCACCAATGGCCATGATCTGGGCCGGCATCGACGCAGGTAAAACTCACCACCACTGCGTCGCGATCGACGAGAGCGGCCGCCGGCTGCTGTCACGACGCGTCGCCAACGACGAACCCGAACTCCTCCAGCTCCTCGCCGACATCCTGGCTCTGGGCGACGAGGTGGCCTGGGGCATTGACCTGGCCGACGGCGGAGCCGCCCTGGCCATCACGATCCTGTTCAACCATGAGCAGCCGGTGCACTACATCTCCGGCCGGGCCATCCACCGCGCCTCCGAGAGCTACCGCGGCGAGGGCAAGACCGACGCCAAAGACGCCGCAGTCATCGCCGACCAGGCTCGCATCCGCCGCGACCTGCACCCCTTACGCACCGGCGACGAGACCGTCACCGACCTCAAGATCCTCACCGGCCGTCGCATGGACCTGGTCGCCGACCGCGCCCGCACTGTCAACCGGCTCCGAGCCCAACTCAACGACATCTTCCCCGGCCTGGAGCGGGCACTGGACCTGACCAACACCGGCCCGCTCATACTGCTGACCGGCTACCAGACCCCGGCCTCCCTCCGCCGGACAGGCAAGAAGCGGCTCGAGGCCTGGCTGCGCAACCGCAAGGTCCTGCGCGCCGACCGGCTCGCTGAGACAGCTCTGGAGGCTGCCGGGCGCCAGCACACCAGCTTGCCCGGCGAGAAACTCACCGCTCAGATGGTGCACACGCTCGCGCGGGAGGTGATGGCCCTCAACCAGCAGGTCGCCGAGCTCGACAAGGCGATCGAGGTCCGGTTTGGCGAGCATCGGGACTTCGACGTGATCACCAGCATGCCGGGTCTGGGCGTCATCCTCGGCGCCGAGTTCCTGGCCGCGACCGGCGGTGACATGACTGCCTTCGGCACCGCAGACCGCCTCGCCGGCTTCGGCGGCGTCGCACCCGTGCCCCGAGACTTCGGCAAGATCAGCGGCAATCTCCGTCGGCCACGGCGCTACAACCGCCGCCTCCAACGAGTCTTCTACATCTCCGCGTTGTTCAGCATCCGCCATTGCGATGAGTCCCGCCGGTTTTACGAACGCAAGCGAGCCGAGGGCAAGCGCCACATCCAGGCCGTCCTCGCCCTGGCCCGGCGCCGCGTCAACGTCCTCTGGGCCCTCCTCCGCGACGGACGGACCTACGAACTCGCGCCACCCAGCACTCTCGCGGCTTGACAGACCGCATTAGGAATCAGTGGATACACGTGCGAGGCGAGCGGGCAGACGAAGTCGTCCTCGCGCACGAGGTTGCGCTCCGGGCAGTCAGGGGACCGCCGGATACCACCCGCCAGTTTCCCGTCGACTCCGGCCTGGAGTGGGCCCTCCGGGCACAGTGGGTTGTCTGTGAAAAGTCGCGGGCGGGCACTGGATGGCTGCGGCGATGACGGTCATCTGGTTGGGGCTGCAGCGGGCCCGGCGGAGGATCTGCCAGTACTTGAGTAATCCGCGCGCCGTGGGCTCAGAACTCATCCATCGGGACGTCCTCAGAGGTGAGCTCACTCGCCTCGAACTCGGCGTCGTCCATCATCGCCCCACCGAGAAGACCCGTCATGAGATCCTCCACGTCGAGCATCGTCGCACGGCCCGGAGCGGTGGGCTTGGCGCCCTCAACCATCCGCAGAGTCAGGCCGAGCTTGTTCACCTCGGCGTTCTTGGTCAGCTTGGTAAGGTCGAGGTCCACCTGGGCCAACTCGCCGTTCTTGAGCGTGAAGTCCGCCGTCACCTTGGCATTCGGGGCGTCCTTCAGGTCCTTCTCCGTCGGGATCGGCGCGCCCGGCGGCAGGTCCTTCAGGAGGGGCTGGAGCTCCCCCAACAGCTCGGTCATCAGGGTGCGGAAAGGAGCAGTCGCGGTGACGTGCTCGGTGCCGTCCCCGGCGTCGGCCGTCTTGAACTCCACCTCACGCGCGACGACCGTGCGGAGAGCCTTCATGAGCTTCTTCTGCGCGTTGGCATCGAGGGACGGCGCGGGAGCAGGCTCGGCCTCCGGCCCCTCCCCGGCGGCCTCCTCCATCTCCTTGACGTTGAACTTCACCCACTTGCCCTCGATGACGTCCTTGAACGCCCCGGCCTCCGGGGGAAGATCGTCCGCGTCCGGCACGGGGGCGCCCATCGTCTCGCCCATGGCATCCATGTCGGCACGGATGTAGGCGTAGTCACCTACCAAGCGGTACTCGACGAGGTCGCCGTCCGCGCCGCTGACCTTCATGGCCATGCCGACGAAGTCGTTCTCGCCGGACTTCTCCAGCGGCTTCTTCGACTGCACAGTCATGGTGATCTTCGCGCCGCTGAACAACTCGGCGACCTCGGGGGGCATCTCGTCGCCGGGCGCGGGGTCGGACGCGGCGTCCAGCGCCTTCAGCGACGCAACATCGGTGTCCAGATCGAGCTCGAAAGAGAGCGTGTTCTTCTCACCGAGCTTGTCGAAGGCCCGGTCGAGCTTCTGGCCGGCGGACAGCTGCTCCACCGTGCCGCAGGCAGCGGAGCCCGCGAGTACCGTACCGACGACGGCGGCAGCGGTCAGGGTCTTGCGTATGGCGTTGATGATGGTCTCCTCGTAGCTCCGACCACAACGTGATCAATAAGGAGACCCACAGGCCAACCACAAGGTTGCTCTGTCCCGGTGGCGGAACCTTGCCCGGGCGCACGTCCGTACGGATGGTGGCGTGCAGCAGGTGCAGAGCGCGGGCTCCCCAGCGGACCTTGTGGTCGGTGTTCATGCCCTGCGCGCCCCGGAGGGCGAGGTAGAACTCGACCATGTCCGGGCGCACCATCGGCAGGGCCGCGGCGCGGGCCCGGCGCATCAGTCCCCCACCCGGTCGGCGCCGATGGCGGCACTGGCCTGCAGGTACTGCTCGACGAGCCAGGCGTTGGCCAGGTGGATATAGATCCGGGTCGATTCGATGGAGCGGTGTCCGGCCTGGTCCTGTACCGCTTCCAGGGCCATGCCCGCCTCCCGCAGCCGGGTCAGACAGGTGTGCCGGAGTTGGTGACATGTCAGCTTTGGCAGGCCGGTCCGTTTCCGGACGCCGTCGAGGATCTCGTCCAGGCCGTCGGCGGAGAGCGGCCGGCCGCGGGTTGGCCCGCGCGACACCACGAACGGATGGTCGTGCTCGACCGGCGGACGCTCACGGTCCAAGTAGACGCCGACCGCGCTGAAGAATTGCGCGGAGATGGGTATCAGACGTTGGTGCCCGCCTTTGCCCTCGCTGATGAAGACCCGACGCTCGCCCGGGGAGAGGTCACCAGGCGCAAGCCGAGGACCTCGCAGCGACACAGACCGCCCAGTAGCATCGCGAGGATCATGGCTCTGTCCCGCGCGGTGTTCGGTGCGGCAAGGACCGTCTCGACCTCGCCTGGCCCATGGACGCGTGGGAGGGTGCGAGGCGTGCGTAGGAGCGGTGCCCCGCGGTTGCCGCTGCGGCGGCGGTGGGCCAGTCCTGTCGGCACCGGGTTGCAGTCGATGGCGAGGCCGTCGCGGGTCATCAGGTAGCCGAACAGCCCGGAGATGCTGGCGAGCCGGCGCTTTATGGTGCGTGCCGAAAGCCCGGCTTCACCGTCTTCGAGCCGGACCTTTGGGCCGCGCCATGGCTTCTTCTGTGCCGGCGATGAACGCGAAGACGTCCGCGGTGACGATGTCGGCCAGCTCCTTGGGCACCACCGAGAAGAAGACCTTCAGGTCGTAGGCACTGGCCAGCAGCGTGTTCGGCCGGCAGCGTGCCGACAGGTCGCCCGGTGGATCACCACCACACCGCCGAAGCGCGGCCTGCACCCCACCGAGGCACTCCGTCGGCTGCTTGAACACTGCCCGGAGCTCGACCAAACCCACACCCTGGTACGGCAGTTCGCGGCCATGCGCGACGCCCGCGACGCCGCCCCGCTGCCGCCCTGGCTCGACCAACTCGCGGCCTCTGGCCTGCCTGCCTGCCTGCCTTGGCGAGCCTGGCCCACGCCATCCGCGAAGACCAAATGGCAGTTGTGCAGGGCATCACCACCCCGCACAACTCCGGCGTCAACGAAGGCCGCATCACGGACCTGAAGCTCCAGAAACGGGGCATGGCCGACCGCGCCAGCGTTCCGCTCCTGCGCCACCGCGTCGTCCTCATGGCTGGCCCACCTCCGACGCCGCTACCCGTGACGGAGCGTCACCGGTGCACGGTGGCATACGCCTGCTTCACGGCAATCTCGCCAGGGCCACCACGTGTACGCCGACGACCGCGTGCTTGTCTACCAAGTGCCCGGCTCGGAAGCCGCAGTGATGACCCTGGCGGAACCTGCCGCAGGACAAGCTGATCGCTGCCTAGTCGGCACCAACTCGCTGGTGGACAGCGCCTTGTGCCGGTGCAGACCGCGACCGGCTGCCGGTCACTGGGCCCGGCAGCCCGGTGGACAAGTCAGGACGCGCTCTCGTTCTTCCAGCCCGAACACGAGTTCATGTCGTACGTGCGGGTGCCGTATTCACCGAGGCAGACCCGGTACTCGACCCAACCGGACTCCGGAAGGTCCATGTTGATGTCGAGCCGGGATCCATATCCGTAGTGGTTCCAGTCCTTGATCAGCGTGCTGCCGCTGTCGGATCTGTAGTACATGACCATCACGGAGTGGCCGTCGGAATTGTTGTCCCAGACCAGCAGATGCTCGCCGTCGCGGACGAACGACGCAGACCCGTCACAGAAGTTCGGTTCATCGGTGCACAGGTCGCCGGCGTGGGTGCCGGGATAGGTGACGGTGTACGTGGAGGCGGAGGCGGGGGTGGCCACGGCGAGTACCGCCAGCATGCCTGCGGCCGCGGCGCCTATGAGCTTGGAGTGCTTCTTCATCCTGGTGGTCCTCGCATTTGACGGTTTCACAGCGGCAGCAGGCGATCGCAACGTCGACGGCCGCAGGTGAATGGGGAGCGAACGGATGCTAACGGAAAGGTTGATCTTGGGCCAGGGTCAGGAGCTGTTACGAGCTCGTCGTTGGCCACCACGGTGAGCGGGTACGCCTGCTCGGAGACGATGGCGGGGCGCACTTCGGACTCGGTGAGCAGGTGCACCTGGAAGCGCGGGCCGCTCGCCTGGGAGGTGTCGGCGGCGTACTCCTTGGCCAGGGTGGCCCACAGGTTGTTCATCCACCGTGTGGCCATGCCGTTGAAGTCACCGGCGTCCGCGATGCCGCGCTCGACGATGGGGGTGGCGCCGGCGGCCAGCGGACCTTCCTCGATCCGCTTGGGGAATGCCTGGTAAGTGGCCACCCACTGGGTGTTGCCGGGGCCCAAGGCCCTGACCAGGACCGCATGTTCCGCCTCGCGATGGACACGCTGATCACCGGTCTGGAAGGGCGGCTCACCGGCGATCGGGACGGCCGGAACGCCGGCCTTTGAACCACCATTCTGAGGCGCCCCACCCCAGGCCCCG
The DNA here is from genome assembly GCF_053587635.1 of Streptomyces sp. NPDC003635. Taxonomy (NCBI): domain Bacteria; kingdom Bacillati; phylum Actinomycetota; class Actinomycetes; order Kitasatosporales; family Streptomycetaceae; genus Streptomyces; species Streptomyces sp. NPDC003635. The sequence continues at coordinate 24,978 of NZ_JBSFOK010000017.1, forward strand.
GCTCCTGAGCCGCCCCCGCGGTCGGGGGTCGCACGGCCGGGCACACCGCCAGCCGCAGCGGACCCGTTGCCGGCCCCTCGAGGTGGCTCGCGCCGGGGGTCTCCCTGGCCTCGTAGGCGCCGAGCGCGTGGGGGCGGCCACCGCCCCGGTCCGCGACCTTGGAGAGCGAACCGACGCCCGCTCTCCAGTGGCCGCTCGGTCATCTTCCGCCGGGGCTCGTCGGGGAGTGCCTGGAGGCAGTGCGGTCAGTCGAGGTCAGGCAGGGGGCGCCGGGCGACGTCGTGGGCCTCGGCCGGTGGCAGGCCCAGCATGCGCAGCACCATCTCGGCGAGGTTCACCGCGGCCTCGTCGCCGTCCACCTCGGGGCGGGCGAACCGCAGCTCCACCAGTGACAGCAGCGTTCCGCCCAGGGCCGACAGCGCGACCACCGGGTCGAGGGTGGTGAAACGGCCGGAGGCGATGCCGACCTGGACATCGCGCAGCGCCCGGCGGGCCAGGCCGTTGTCCGAGTGAACGTACCCGAGGCCCCGGCTGCGCAGGACCCGCATCAGCTCCGGGTGGGAATCGGCCATCCGGGCACTGAGCCGGAAGCCGGCCGCGACGAGTTCCGCCGGGTCGTCCATCCCGGCCAGGCGCTCGTCGAAGCTCTGGCCGAACTCCTCCAGGGCGTCCACCACCGCCGCCTCGAACAACTCCGCCTTGGAGTCGAAGTGGTTGTAGAAGGAGCCGAATCCCACGTCCGCGCGCTCGGCGATCGCCTGGATGCTGGTGCTGGTGTCACCGTTCTCGGCGAGTATCTGCCGGGCCGCGCGCACGAGAGCCCTGCGGGTTTCTGCGCGACGCCGCTCGAACCGGTTGCTGGGCGGGGCTGACGTAGACATGCGCCGAGTCTAGCGGGCGGGGCGATGACTGTCACAGTCCTGATGAATCCATCATTTCCCGCTGCGAACATCTTGACGATGGAACTGTCACAGTTGATGATTTCCTCATTACGGCAATGTTGCTCGGAGGGCACCATGTCTGAAACCCGCGTCAACGGGGCCGATGTCGTCACGGCCCACCAAGACCTCCACAGCGAGCAGGGCGCCCTGCGCGGCGAACACCCCGGCCGCTCCCGGAACCCCGTGATCAAGGTCGCCGACCTGGCCTGGCTGGAGTTCGAGAAGCCCGACCTGGACCGCGCGGAGGTCTTCGCCCGGGACTTCGGGTTCGGGATCGCCGCCCGCACCGAGCGCGAGCTGTGGCTGCGCGGCACCTTCGCCGGCTCACCCTGCATGGTGATCCGCAAGGGACGCACGTCCCGCTTCATCGGCCCCGCGTTCCGGGCCGCCGAGCGAGCCGACCTCGACCGGCTGGCCCGCGCGACGGGCCGGGATGTGCGGGACGCCGACGTCCCCGGCGGAGGCAAGCTGGTCGACCTGCTCGACCCGTCCGGCATTCCGGTGCGGGTCGTGCACTGCGGCGAGCAGCTTCCGGCCCTGCCGGAACAGCAACCGCTGCTCCTCAACTTCGGCACGGATCACCGCCGTACGAACGCCACCCAGCGCCCGCCACGCGAACCCTCCCGCATCCAGCGTCTCGGTCATGTGGTCCTGGAGACCCGCGTGTTCGGCCGGGCCCTGGACTGGTATCTGGACACCCTCGGCATGATCGTGTCGGACTTCCTGTTCCTCGACGGACAGCGCGACCGCGGCCCGACGATGGCCTTCATCCGCTGCGACCTGGGCGGCGTGCCGACCGACCACCACACCCTCGCCATGCACCTGGGGCCGGGCACGGGCTACGTACACTCGGCCTACCAGGTCACCGACCTGGACTCGATCGCCGCAGGCGGCGAATACCTCAAGGAGCGCGGCTACAAGCGCAGTTGGGGCATCGGCCGGCACATCCAGGGCAGCCAGCTCTTCGACTACTGGCGCGACCCCGACCACTTCATGCTGGAGCACTTCGCCGACGGCGACCTGTTCTCCTGCGACGTCGAGCCCGGCTGGGCACCCATGTCCACCAGCGGACTCGCCCAGTGGGGCCCGCCCGCCACCCGCGACTTCCTCGGCGCGAGCCCCTCCCCGCACCGCGTCCGCGAGGTCATCGAGGCCCTGCGCGGCGACAACGAGATGGACCCGGCGCGGCTCTTCGGCCTGCTCAAGGCCGTCAAATCCTGAACTCCCGCCCCCGAATGATCCCCAGCACCCGAGTGAACCCCCGTACCCCCATCCCCTCACGAAGGCACTGACATGAGCACCAATGTCCTGCGCACCGCCGACGGCTGGTGGGTCGTCCGAGGCGGCCGGGCCGTCCCTGTCGAGACCAAGGCCGTCACCACCGCCGAACTGCTGGCCGACCGCGCCGCCGTGCGCGAGGCCGCCGCCTCCGGCGAAGCGGGCACGCCCGTCGCCGACCTGGTCGCGCTCTCGCCGGTCACCACGCCCTGCCGGGTCGTCGCCCAGATGGTCAACTACCGCAGCCACGCCCGCGACTCGGGCTTCAAGGGCGACATTCCGCCCACCTTCTTCCGCAAGGCGTCCGGCTCGGTCAGCGGTCCCGGCGAGGCCGTGGTGCGCCCCGCGCACGTGAAGTTCCTCGACTACGAGATCGAACTCGGGCTCGTCATGGGCGCGCCACTGCCGATCGGCACCGTGGTCGAGGAACGAGACCTGCCGTCGTACGTCGCCGGACTGGTGATCACCAACGACATCAGCGCCCGCGAGATACAGCTGACCAAGACGCAGTTCTACGAGAGCAAGTCGTACCCCACGTTCACGCCCACCGGCCCGCACCTCACGCTGCTGGAGCCCGAGGACTTCGCTCATCTTCTCGACCTGCGACTGCGGTTGAGCGTCAGCGGCGAGCTGCGCCAGGACCGCACCCTCGCCGACATGATCGTCCGCCCGGCGCAGGCGCTCACCCTGCTGGCCCGCTTCCAGACATTGGACGCCGGCGACCTGCTGCTCACCGGCACTCCCGGCGGGACAGCTCTCAAAGCCCCGCCCAAGGCGGTGGAGAAGATCGGCGCGCTGCTGCCGCCCGCCGTGAAATGGAAGGCGTTCTTCAAGAGCCAGGCGAAGAACCCGCACTACCTGCGCACCGGAGACGTGATCACGGCGACGATCGCGACCCCGGACGGCCGCATCGACCTCGGCGAGCAGCGCACACCCGTCGCGAACGCGAACTGACACCCGAAGTGAGCCGCACATGAACGTCGACGAAGCCGCACGTGTGCCCGTCGTGATCGTCGGGGCCGGGCCGGTGGGTGTGACCGCCGCCCTCCTCCTGGCCCGGCACGGCGTCCGCAGCGTCGTCCTCGAACGCCACAGGGACGTCTACCCGCTCCCGCGCGCCGTCGCCAACGACGACGAGATCCACCGGATCCTCCAGGCCGCCGGCGTCGGCGAGGAGTTCACCGCGATCTCCCGCCCCGCGGGCGGGTTGCGGCTCCTCGACGCCCGCCACCGGGTGATGGCCGAGTTCCGGCGCTCCCGGCAAGGCCATCACGGCTATCCGCAGTCCAGCATGTTCGACCAGCCCGAGCTGGAAGGCGTACTGCGCGCCCAGTTGGCCCGGCACCCGGAGTGCGAACTGCGCGGTGGCGTGGAAGTCACCGGCGTCGGCCCCGACACCGCGGGCCCGGTGCGCGTGACCTACCGCGACGACACCGGCGAGCACGCGCTGTGGGCCGAGGCGGTCCTCGGCTGCGACGGCGCCAACAGCCTCACCCGCGAGGCGATCGGCGGCGTATGGGAGGACCTGCGCTTCGAGGAACGCTGGACCGTCATCGACGCCGAGACGACAGGCCCCGTCCGCTGCTGGGAGGGCGTCGACCAGGTCTGCGACCCAGAGCAGCCGGGCACCTTCATGCACGTGAAGGGCACCCGCTATCGCTGGGAGTTCCGGCAGCGGGAAGGCCAGAAGCCGGTCCGCGAGCTGATCGCCCCGTGGCTGCCGAGCTCGTACGACGGGGACTTCGAGGTCGTGCGCGAGACGCAGTACACCTTCCGGGCACGCATCGCCGACCGGTGGCGCAGCGGACGGGTCTTCCTGCTCGGTGACGCCGCCCACCTCACCCCGCCATTCGTCGGACAGGGCCTGTGCTCGGGACTGCGGGACGCCTACAACCTCACCTGGAAACTCGCCCGCGTCCTCCGACAGGGCGGCGACGAACGGCTGTTGGACACCTACGAGAGCGAGCGCAAACCGCACGCCCGACATGTGGTGCGACTCGCGGTCGCCATGGGCTGGGCCATGACCGGGGGCCAGGACGGCGCCGCCGCGCTCCGCCGCAGCGTGCTGGCCGCGGCCTGCCGCATCCCCGGCCTGACCGCACGGGTCGGCCGCGACCTCAGCCCGCCCCTGACCGCCGGGCCACTGGTGCGGCGCGGTGTCCGCCGCGGCCTGGCGGGCACGCACTGCCCGCAACCATGGGTCAGCGTCGCCGGAGGGCGTGCCCGCCTCGACGAGGTGCTCGGCGACTCCTTCGCCGTCCTGACGGCCACCGCGCCCGGCCCCTCGCTGACCGCGCTCGCCCACGGACTCGGCATACCCGCGCTCCCGGTGGCCGACCTCGGCGACGACGGCACGCTCGCCGCCTGGCTGCGCGCCGGACACGCGGACGCGGTCCTCCTGCGGCCCGACCGGATCGTGATGGACGTCGTCCCCTCCGGCAGCCGGGACTTCCCGTCGACCGCCGTCTGGGCGTCCCTGCTGCACACCACCCGAAGCCCTGTTCCTTCCGAACGGACGGCCCCGAACGCCCTGTTGAGGAGTACGACGCGATGAGGACGCCCTTCTTCACACTCCACCCGCTGACGGCCGCCGCCAGTCGCATCGCGGAGTTCGCCCGGTGCCAGGGCATCGACCCCGACGACTACGCCGCCCTGCACCGCTGGTCGGTCACCGACCTGGAGGGCTTCTGGGGCGCGGTGTGGGACTACTTCGACATCGACTCCCCCACCCCGTACGAGCGGGTGCTGGCCGAGGAGACCATGCCGGGCGCCCGCTGGTTCCCCGGCGCCACGCTCAACTACGCCCACCACGCCCTGCGCAACGTCCGGGACGACGACGTGGCGATCATCGCCCTCGACGAGACCGGCTCGGGGTACGAGGTGACCGGCGAGCGGCTGCGTGCCCTGGTGGCCTCGGTCGCCGCGACCCTGCGCGACCTGGGCGTCGGCCAGGGCGATCGGGTGGTGGGCTACCTCCCCAACACGCCGCACGCGATCGTCGCCTTCCTCGCCGCCGCGAGCCTGGGCGCCGTCTGGTCGGTGTGCGGACCGGACTACGCGCCCCAGGCCGCCGCGGACCGGTTCGCCCAACTCGAACCCACCGTCCTGATCGCCGCCGACGGCTACCTCTTCAACGGCACCACCCACGACCGCCGCGACGCCGTCCTCGAACTCGCCCGCGCCCTGCCGACACTCAAGGCCACCCTGCTGGTGGACCACGTCGGACTGCCCTGGCCGTCGCGCCCGTATCCGTTCCTGGTCGTCCCGTGGGACGACGCATCGACCCGTGCCGAGGAACTCGCCTGCACACCCGTGCCGTTCGACCACCCCCTGTGGGTCGTCTTCTCCTCCGGCACCACCGGCCTCCCCAAGGGCATCGTCCACGGCCACGGCGGCGTGTTGCTGGAGCACCTCAAGACCCTGGCCCTGCACTCCGACCTCGGCCCCGGTGACCGCCTGCTCTGGTACACCACCACGCACTGGATGATGTGGAACATGGTCGCCTCCACCCTCCTGACGGGCGCCACGACATGTACGTACGACGGCAGCCCGGCGCCCTTCGCCCAACCGGACGTCCTGTGGGAACTGGCCGCACGCCACCGGGTCACCGTCTTCGGCACCAGCCCTCAATACCTGCTGGGCATGGCCAAGTTCGGCATCGACCCCTCGGTGCACGACCTGTCCGCGATCCGGGTGGTCGGCTGCACGGGGTCCGCCCTGCCGGCGTCCGCCTACCCGTGGGTCCGCGACCACGTCGGTGAGCACGTCCTGCTGGCCTCCATCAGCGGGGGCACCGACATCGTCTCCGGCTTCGCGGGCAGCGCTCCCAACACTCCCGTGTGGGCGGGCGAGTTGTCCGCACCGCACCTGGGCGTGGCGCTGGCCGCGTACGACGCCGACGCCTCGCCGGTGGTGGACCAGGTGGGCGAACTGGTCGTCACCCGCCCGATGCCCTCCATGCCGCTGTACTTCTGGAACGACCCCGAGGGCACCCGCTACCGGGACGCCTACTTCTCCGCGTATCCGGGGGTCTGGCGGCACGGCGACTGGATCACGGTCACGGACCACGGCTCAGTGATCGTCCACGGGCGCTCCGACAGCACACTGAACCGCAACGGCGTCCGCCTGGGCAGCGCCGACATCCACGACGTCGTCGAACGCCTCCCCGAGATCGCCGAGGCCCTCGTCATCGGCGCCGAAGAGCCGGACGGCGGCTACTGGATGCCGCTGTTCGTGGTCCCCGCCACCGGTGTGACCCTGGACGACGCCCTGCGCGAGACGATCAGGGACGCCATCCGTGCCGGTGCCTCACCTCGTCACGTCCCCGACGAGGTCATCGAAGTACCGGGCATCCCGCACACCCGTACCGGCAAGAAGCTGGAGGTGCCGATCAAGCGGCTGCTCCAGGGGACCCCGGTCGAGCAGGTCGTCAACCCGGCCGCGGTGGACGCCCCCGACCTCGTCGAACACTTCGCCCGCCTGGGCGCCGAACGCCGAAAGCGCAGGACCAGCTCATGACCACCGTGCTCGCCGTCTTCATGTCCCTGATCTTCCTCCCGCTGGGCCTGGCGAAGATCGCCGCGGTGCCGTTCATGCGTCAGGCGGCGGCCCACCTCGACATGTCGGTCGGCTTCTACCGCGTCGTCGGCGCGCTGGAGGTGGCAGGAGCAGCCGGTCTGCTTCTGGGGCTGGCCTGGACGCCGCTGGGCGTGGCCGCCGCCACGGGCCTCGCCCTGCTCTTGGCCGGAGCGGCCGTGGCCCACCTGCGCCACGGAGACCCGGCGGCCCGCGCCGTCCCCGCAGGCGTACTGGCCCTGATCGCGGTGGCATACGCGGCCACGGCGGTGGCCGCCGGCTGACGCATCTCCTGTACGGGCCGGGCCGGGGCAGCCCCGTGAGGGCGGCGGCTGCCTTTCCCCAGCTCCCCGCGGGCCGCCACGCACACCGGCCTCCCCTCTCCCCCTCAGGCCGGGGTAGCCCGCGCCAACGTCCGGGGCCTGCGCGGTGACTGTCCCGACAGGCCCCGGCCCTGGACTCCAGCGGGAGGCGTTCAGGAGCGAGCATGAAGCCGAGGCGCAGGAAGTGCAGTGCGTCGACCAACGACTTCACCACGAGCCCGCGTGTCGTCAGCACTTCCCGATGTTCAGGCCCTGGAGCTCAGGAACATGACCAGATAGCGCAAACCCATGGCCGTGCTGCGTACCTGACGTGATGTCCATCCGGCTGGCACCCGTTCGAGTTGGGGCGTAACCCGGATCGCTGGTGATCCTTGCTGTTCCTAATGTCGCATCATGATCTTTCGTCGTTCGTGGTTGTCCGCTGCCGTGCTGGCACTGGCTGTGTCATCCCTGCCGTCCGCTACGGCTTCAGCCATGCCACGCCCAGCCGGCACGGCGTGGTCGGTACAGCGTGCCGCCGAGGCGCTGCGCGATGCCGGGGTCACGGGGGTGGCGGTCCGTCTGGAGACCCGGCGCGGAACGGTCACGGCGCGCGCCGGGGTGGGAGACCTGGTCACTGGCCGTCCGGTTCCGACGGACGGCTATCTGCGTCTGGGCAGTACCACCAAGACGTTCGTCGCCACCGTCGTGCTGCAGTTGGCGGGCGAAAATCGGATCTCCCTCGACCAGACGGTAGAGCAGCTGCTGCCCGGGGTCGTCTCCGGTGCTGGAAACGACGGCCGGACCATCACCGTCCGCGACCTGCTGCAGCACACCAGCGGCCTGTCCGACTACGTCTACGACGTCTTCCCCGACCCCAGTGTCCAGACGTACTTCGCCAACCGATGGCGGGCGTACGCACCCGAGGAGCTGGTGAAACTGGCCATGCGCCATGAACCTGCCTTCCCGGCAGGCACCCGCTGGTCGTACTCCAACACGAACTACGTGCTTGCCGGAATGATCATTGAGAAGATCACCGGGCACACCTGGGAACAGGAGGTCGACGACCGCATCCTGCGCCCGCTCGGCATGCAGCACACCGAGACCCCCGGCACCTGGCCCTTCCTGCCGTATCCGCACGCGGCCAACTACCAGCAGTTCACCGTGAACGGCCCGCGGGTCGACACCACGATCCCCTACCGCCCCTTCGACAGCGGGGCCGACGGCTCGATGACCGGCACGGCCCACGACCTCAACCGCTTCTTCGCCGCACTGGTAAGTGGGCAGTTGCTCAAGCCCGCCGAGCTCGCTGCCATGCAGACCACTGTGCCGGTGCCGCACGACAGCGGGCACCCGGAAGGCACCCGGGACGGCCTGGGTCTGTTCTTCACTCCCCTGTCCTGCGGCGGCGGCTACCTCGGACATGGAGGAAGCGGTTTCGGATATGTCATCCGGGCAGCGACCACCATGGACGGTCAGCGCACCGTCACCGTCTCCGCGCACAGCCGATCCGCGGACCCGCAGACCGCGGCCCGTCAGGAAGACGCGCTGCAGAGCCTCATGGACCACGCCCTGTGCCGTTCCGCCTGAGAGTCTGCGCTCGGCGCAGCAGTGAAGCGCAGTCGATTCGTGCTGGGCAGGGTGACCAGGCCAACTCCGCAGGGCCCGGCCCCGCCACGGGCCCCGTCAGTTGGGGAAGGAGAAGTAAAGGGCAGCGCTGTAGAAGGACCCGAAGTGCTTCTGCCAGTCTGCTCGGGTCGAGGCCAGCCAGTCGTCGTTCTGGCCGGCGATCGCCGCCTCGGCCTGGGCGACGACGTCGGGGATGTCCTCGAACGCCAGACGCCGCACGCTCGCTGCCGGCTCCTCGCCCGTCATCGATACGATCTCCCCAGCCTCCAGGACAAAGTACTTCGCCTGCTGCTTGTCGAGGTGGGCCGTGGTCGTGGCAACGCATTCGGCGAACTCGGCGTCGTCCTCCAGGCCTTTGCCGACCGCGCGCAGGAGGCCGCGCAGCAGGTCCGCCCCGCCCGCGTAGTCCGCGGCGATGCCGATCGGGGGGTTCCAGATCATGGACGGAACGACCGTCGTTCCGCGCCCCACCATCAGTTTGTGCGCGAGCGGGATGTCCCAGTTGTGCTCCGATATGCACCGGATCCCCTGAGGGAGTTCCGTGTCGTTAGGCATCGAGTCCGCGGAGTACAGGTATGAACGATTCGCCATGTCGGCGACGCTAACAAAGGGCTGGAGGCCATCCGAGACCCGCGCGAGGAGTTCTACGTCCGGTACACGGGACTCGACTGGTGGTCGGCGTGAGAATGACATAACCCTTCATTACTCACGTCAGCAACGGTGGGCACCACCCGTCAGCGTCAACCACCAGGTCACCACGCCTGCGCCACTGCCCCTCAGATGACGAAGGGCAACGGGCACTTCCCTGCAGACCATCAGTTCACGGGCGACCTTGGCGGAAGCCAGGACAAGTCCGGCGCGGACCGCCGGACTCTGTCCGATTCTCAGGCGGTGCTGGAGGGCATCGGTGACGGGGCCGGTGTGGCAAGTGGTCCTGGCCAAGGCGTAGCAGGCGGCAATGCGGATCCCGGAGTCCGGATCGTTCAGGAGGGGAAGGAGCCGTTCCTCCAGCGTGCACCCTGCAGGACATCACCACGCCCGGCACCATCGACGACTTTCCCGGCCGACGCTCATGCCGAGATCCGCCAGCCGGCCCTGCGCGAAGCCGTCAAGGTCTGGGCCTACAACGACGTCGCCCGCCGCAGCGGCCGCGGAGCCAGAAGCACGATGTACTCGACGCAGGGCGGGCGGCCAACCGTGATCTCACCAGAGCTCTGTGACGCCTGGAGCACAGCGTCAGCGGGCTCAGCGTGACCCACGCTGAGCCCGCTGCCGGGTCAGGGTCAGTGGCTGTGGGTATGGCCATCTTGTGCCGGCTTGGCGGGTGCCGTGGTCGGAGGGGCCGACTCAGCGGGAGCCCGGTCCGGCTTTGCGGGATCCTGGTCCGGCTTTGTGGTTGTGCCCGTGGTGGAGCCGTGGTCGTGGCTGTGGCCATCGGAACTGATGGTGTCGGCCAGGGCCATCATCCCCAGCCAGGTCAGTGCCGAGATGACGACGACGGCGGCAGCGAAGGGGCTGACGAGGTGCCGCCAGCGGCCCTTGGAGTCCTTGGCGACGAACGCGACGTACGACATGAGCAGGCCGATGGGGGTCATCCAGGCGCTGCGCTCGGGGAACTGCTCGAAGTGCTGGATGCCGCCCCCGACCATTCCGACGCCGAAGGACAGCAGCAAGGAGAACGCGACCAGCGAGAACGCCTGGCTCACCGCAGGCCGCTCATCGGCCAGCATGAACTCGTTGACGAGAGTGCCGAGGAGGAACACGACGGCGCCGACCGCGCAGATGATCGCGTACAGCGAGGGGTCGATGGGGTAGTGGACGACGGCGCCGGCGATGAGGGCGGCGCCCATGAAGTAGAGCATCTGGCCGCTGTAGCGGGCAGGGAGCGACTTCTTGTCGAAGGTGGGGCGGCGATGTTTCGTGGGGGGAGTCTGGCGGCGCTCGGAGTCGAGAACGGTGGTCACTCGGGTCATGCCTTTCGGATCTTGTCGGCTGAGAGCATGCGGAAGCGCGCCGGCACCTGTGGAGTGCGGCGTCGCGCTGATACAGCTCTCAGCAGCGCAGGATCGAAAGTCGGTACAGGCACGGCGGGTCACCTGTGCGGCCGGCCCGGGGGCGCGTGCGTGACGCCCACCGGCGCAGGACCCCGTTGCCGCCTTGTCGCCTGAGGGCGAACGTGTACAGGGCGGCGACCATGTATAGCAGCGCCAGGCAGCTCTCCCCGACTCCACCGTGGTCGCATTCGCCGTCCGGGCTGTGCGGTGTTGCGGTGGCGTCGTCGGGAGCCGCGTGGGCGTGGGTGTGCTCGATCGTGCCGCGTGCGTCGGCGAGCGGGGTCGCGGTGGCGTGGCTGCTGTGGACTGGGTGGTGGGAGGCCAGGACGTGCATGCCGAAGAGGGCAAGCACCACCGCGAGGAGCGTTGCTCGCAGCAACGCTGCCTTGTGGTGGCCGCGATGGACGTTGCCTGAGATCACGCCTCACGACCATTGGAGGGACATGGCAGCGGGATAGCCTGCAGGGGCGTCCCCACCCGGACGGAATGGAAGATAGCACCGGGTGCGAACGGCTCTGTGTGAAGTCCAACGCGTGGGCTGCATCGCACTCGGCGTCTCGCGGGGCGCTGTCCGGCTTGCGGGCGTCGATGACGATCTGCTGCCAGGAGCCTTGGTCAGGGCAGCGGGCGCAGGGCTCCGAGGGTGAGGGCGACCAGTCGGTCGACCGCGGCTTGGGAGGGGAGGGTGGAGGCGGCGGTCAGGGCGTGCAGACAGTAGGCGGCGAGTTCGGCGGGCGGTACGTCGTCGCGCAGTTCTGCTGCCAGGGCGCCTTCGGCGATGAGGGCTTCCAGCAGGCCGGTCAGGTGCTGTTCGGCGTGGCTGACGTGCTCGCTTTGGTGAAGGAGGGCGGCGAGTTCCCCGCCGTGACGCTGCCGGGTGAGGTCTGCGTAGGCGGTCGCGACGGCCGTCAGGCGCTGGGTGGCTGTGCCGGGGCGGTGTGCGGCTTCGGCCAGCTGGTGGAGGTGGGCGGTGATCTGCCGCTCGTGCCAGGCGCCGAGGACCGCTTCGGCGTCGGGGAAGTACTTGTAGAGGGTGGCGCGCCCGATGCCTGCGCGCTCGGCGAGCTGGGACATGGTCACCGCCCGCAGACCGCCGTCCGCGATCAGTGCGGCGGTCGCATTGAGGATGGCCTCGCGCACGGCTTGGCGGTGCGCATCGATGGTCTCGTTCCACAGCTTCGGCACCGGCCCAGGATAGGGACGTCCACGGGGGATACACTCCGCACGAGTTGGAGACAGTGTGTCTCGAAAAAGTTTCGATCCCGTGGAGGGCGCCATGTCTGGTTCGCCGAGTCCTTCCGGTGCTCACGACGACGAGGACCACCGGGCACCACGCTGGGTGAGGATCTCCGCGGGCATCGCCGGGCTTCTGGTCGTGGTGTTCGTGGTGGTGCACCTGGCCGGCGGCGGCATGGTGGGGCACACGCCGTGACGGTGTTCGGGCCGCGGCTGCGCAAGGCGGCGCTGACGGCGCACGTCACCGCCTCTCTGGGCTGGTTCGGCTCCGTGGCGGCGTTCCTCGCCCTGGCCTTGGCCGGGTTGTCCAGCGCCGAGCCGCAGACGGTGCGGGGGGCGTATGTGGCGATGGAGGTGGTGGGGTGGTTCGTGATCGTTCCGCTGAGCATCGCCACGCTGGTGACGGGGGTGGTGCAGTCGCTGGGCACGGTGTGGGGGCTGATGCGTCACTACTGGGTGATCGCGAAGCTGCTGATCACCGTGGTGGCCACCGTGCTGCTGCTGGTGCACATGCAGCCAGTCGGGCATTTGGCCGACGCCGCGGCCCGGGCGGCCCTGGCCGGTGGGGAGTTGAAGGGCATGAGGGTGCAGCTGGTCGCCGATGCCGGGGCTGCGATCGTGGTCCTGCTGACAGCGGCCGGACTGTCGGTGTTCAAGCCCCGGGGGATGACCCGGTACGGGCTCAGGCGCCGCCGGCGCGAGCAGGGCCTCAGCGCGCGGCAGGAGGCCACGGGCTGAAGTCGAGCACGAGGAAAGGCCGCCGGGCAGTGTCCGGCGGCCCTTCCTTGGGTGCGGTCAGCTGCTGACGCGCTCGGTTTCTGCGGCAGCCTCCTGCGCTGCGGCCACGGCCGCAGGCTTCTTGCCCCTCATCAGCAGGGCGGTGGCCAGGGCCCCGGCCGCGGCGATGGCGGCCGCCCCGAGGAAGGCGGAGCTGAATCCGTCGGTCAGGGCGGGCAGGTCGCCGAGGCGGTCGGCTCCCTGTGAGGCGGCGAGCGCGGTCAGGGCGGCCAGGCCCAGGGCGGAGCCGACCTGGTAGGTGGTGTTGACGATGCCCGATGCCAGGCCCGCCTGCTCCGCCGGTGCGCCGGCCATCGCCGACATCAGGGCGGGGATGTAAGCCAGGGACATACCGGTCGCGGCGACCAGCGAGGCGGGCAGGACGTCCACCAGGAAGGTGCCCGTCGGCCCCACCGCCGACAGCCACACCAGGCCCGCGGCCAGGACCAGCAGGCCGGCCGCGATCAGAGGCTTGGCGCCGAAGCGGCCCAGCAGGCGCCCGGTGAGGGTGGTCATGAACAGCATCAGCAGGGCGGTCATCGGCAGCAGGGCCGCGCCGCTGGCGAAGGCTCCATAGCCGAGGACCTGCTGGAGGTAGAGGTTGAGGAAGTACCACATCGGGATCCACGCTGCGCCGAGCAAGGCCATCGCGACGTTGGAGATGCCCAGGCCCGGGATGCGCCAGATGCTCAGCGACATCAGCGGCGCCTTCGACGCCTTCTGGATGAGCAGGAAGATGGCCAGCAGAACGGCGGCGCCTGTCAGCTGCAGGAGGGTCTGCGCGCTGCCCCAGCCGGTCTCGGGGGCCCGGACGATGGCGAAGACCGCGAGGGCCAGGCCGCCGGTGACCGCTGCGGCGCCCAGGACGTCGATGCCGCCCCGGCGACGGCCCACGGCCGGCAGGAGGCCGGAGGCGGCAAGGGTGGCCATGCCGATGGGGATGTAGATGATGAAGATCCACGGCCAGGACGCCCACTGGGTGAAGACCCCGCCGAGGAACACGCCCGCCGTGCCGCCGGCCGGTGCGGCCGCGCCGTACAGCGCGAGGGCCTTACCGAGCTCCTTGGGGTCGTGACCGAAGAGCATCATCAGCAGCGTCATCGACGCCGGGGCGATGAGGGCGCCACCCGCTCCTTGCACGGCCCGGCCCGCGATCTCGACCCCGGCGCCGCCCGCCGCGGCGGCGATCACGGAGCCGGCGGTCAGCACCACCCAGCCAGTCGCGAACACCCGCCGGGCACCGAGGAGGTCCGACAGGCGGCCGCCCAGCAGGAGGAGCCCGCCGAAGGCGATCACGTAGGCATTGAAGACCCAGCTCAGGTCGCCCTGGGTGAAGCCGAGGTCCCGCTGCATCTGCGGGAGCGCCACGCCGATGATCGACGTGTCCATGATCACCATGAACTGTGCTGTCGCCAGCACGCCCAGCGCCCACCAGCGCCGGGGATTGACCGTTGACGTTGACATCGCCCTGCCCTCCACCGAGACCTTCAGGTACCCCTAGGGGGTATCGAGTTACGCTGAGGCAGAACGGTATACCCCCCAGGGGTATTCCGATAGAGGGAGATTTTCTTTCCCACCTCGAGCGGCCGGACGCAGGGCGGGTCAGGGCCCGTTGAGGGTCAGCCGAGGGCGCCGAGGAGTTCGTCGCAGACCTGCCGGCAGGAGCGGCATACTTCGGCGCAGATGCGGCAGTGCTCGCGCATGTCCGCGTAGCGGTCGCGCGCGCCGCGCAGGCCTTACAGGCGGTGCGGATTGCGGCCGTGATGTGGGCGTCGCAGCCGTGGCGGGAAAACTGCGGCGGTGGCACTGCAGATCCGGGAGACCCCCTCGCACGCTTCCTCCACCTCGGCGCGGGCCTTGCTCGCCGCCGCGGGTCGCCTCGGCCGCACAGGCGCTCGCAGGTCAACTGCCGAGGATTACGGCCAGCAAGCGCTGCGTGGTCACCTCGGAGTCCGGGGCCGATCCGGGGGTGCGGGTCATCAGCAGGTGGTGGGTCGTGCCGACGAGCGCGAGCGCGATGGCTGCGGCATCGCTGCTGGCAGGGATCCGGTCGGCGTGCTGTTCCGCCTGGAGGTAGGCGGTGACGGCGCGCTGGATCGCGTCGAACGCGGGCGCGCCGGACTGGAAGCCCTCGCGGGTGTGGGCCGCGGCCGCGGGGCGGGTCATCGCCAGGCCCACCACCGCGGGCGGCAGGGAGTTTAGCAGGGTTTCGACGACCTCTTGGAGGTTTTCGGCGACCGTGGCCTGTCCTACTTTGGCTTGCAGGGCCTCGGCCTGGCGGGCGCTGCGTGCGAAGCGGTCCAGGACCAGTTCGGCGACGAACTCGTCCAGGCCGGCGAAATGCGTGTGCAGGACGCCTTTGGCGCAGTCCGCCTCCGCGGTGACCGCGCGGCTGGTCAGGGCGGCGGCGCCATCGCGGGCCACCACCCGCTCCGCGGCCGCGAACAGCCGCTCACGCAAGTCCGGAATCGCCACTCCACGAGGTGACACAACGCCTCTCCCCCTTAGCCGATTGCAAGTATGGGCGTTCGTCCATACTGTTTGGGCGCTTGCCCATTCTAGGGCCGGGGCGCCCCGCCGCCCCCCGGCGGGAGGGAGTTCACCCATGGGGCAGTTCGCCAACACCGCGCAGGCCGAGGCGTGGAACGGATACGAGGGGGCGCAGTGGGCCCGCAGCCAGGAGCGCTGGGACGCCGTCAACGACGGCTTCAACCAGCCCCTCCTGGACGCCGCGGCCATCTCGGAAACCGACACCGTCCTGGACATCGGCTGCGGAGCCGGCCGCACCACCCGCCTCGCCGCCCGGCGGGCCTCACGCGGCCGGGCGCTCGGCCTGGACCTGTCGGGGCCGATGCTGGGCAGGGCGCAGGAGAGCGCTGTACGCGAAGGGGTCGCGAACGTGGCCTTCGTGCAGGGCGACGCCCAGGTCCATCCCCTGGACGCCGAGGCGTTCGATGCGGTCATCAGCCGGTACGGCATGACCTTCTTCACCGACCCGGTCGCCGCGTTCTCCAACCTCCACCGCGCGCTGCGCCCCGGCGGCCGGCTGGCCTTCATCTGTGCGGCCGAGGCCGAAACCAACGAGTGGCTCGCCGCGCTGGCCTCGCTCAAGGACATCCTGCCGCTCGGCGGGTTCGGGAAGGCCGGCGGTCCGGGCATGTTCTCGCTCACCGATTCCGGCCGCATCCATGGCGTACTCACCGCGAGCGGCTTCGCCGGGGTGGACGTGCAGCGCGTCGAGGCGGCAGGGAAATGGGGCGCCGACGCGGCGGACGCCGCGGCGTTCATGCTGGACTCCGGTCCCGGACGTCACCTGCTCGACCAGGTGGCCCAATCCGCGCAGGACGCGGCGCGTCAGGCGCTGACGGCCGCCCTGCAGCCCCATGAGGCGGACGGCGGGGTGTGGCTGCGCAGCAGCTCCTGGCTGGTCACCGCCGAGTGCGGCGGGATGGCACGCAGCTGACCGCAGCCGCGCCCCGACCCGTTCCTGGGGGCGGGGCGCGTTCATGCGCGAACCATGCGGGCGATGGCCTGGGACGCTTCGGCGATCTTGTCCTGGGCCTGGTCGCCGCCCTGGGCAATCGCGTCGGCCACGCAAGAGTGGAGGTGGTCGTCCATCATCGTCAGGGCGAAGGACTGCAGGGCCTTGGTGGTGGCACTGACCTGGGTGAGGACGTCGATGCAGTAGGCGTCCTCCTCAACGAGGCGCTGCAGGCCCCGCACCTGGCCCTCGATGCGGCGCAGTCGCTTGAGGACGTCGTCCTTGTTGGCGGTGTAGCCGTGCACAGCGATCCCTTCCCTTCACTAATTACCCCTGGGGGGTATAGGTGTAACGACAGGGGACGGTGAGGTGTTCCGCCGGTCGCCGCTCCGGATGCGCGAGCGCCCCGCCCGGGTCACGCGGCCCGGGCAGCTCAGTGACCGGCCCGGAAGGAACGCAGACGCAGACCGTTGCCGACGACGAAGACCGAGGAGAAGACCATGGCCGCTCCGGCGATCATCGGGTGGAGCATTCCAGCCGACCCTCATCGGTGAATACGCCGTACGGGCGCACCGCCTCGTCGACCGCCCCGGCCAGGACCTCGACGTCGCGAGCGGCGGCCGTGGGGGCCAATTTTCGGGCAATACGACCGCGCAGAGGTACGGGGCGACGGCCGTTGAGGAGGGGGCCCATCCAGCGGGCGCAGAGATCTTGGCACTGTCCACCTCCACCCGCTGCCGGGTAAACCGGGCAGAGTTGTGCCGTGGTTTGCGGCGGTACCCGCGTGTGTGACTGACCAGCGCACGCCCGTCACCAAGGGGATAGATGCGCACGAGACGTTCTATCCGTGCGGCATCCACGGTGATCAGTCCTTGGATGGTGATCTTCCTGGGCTGGGCGGCTCGTACACTGACGAGAATGGAGGACCACACGGCCACCGGGATCAGTGCACGTCCGGCGCCCCTCTTGCGGGAGTATGTCGACTCGTATGTCGGCTTCGACCTCCGCGGGCTCCCGACAGGGGTGCACTGCGGCCCGCCGGGCCGCGCGCTCACTGCGGTGATCAGCCTGGCAGATCCTTTGGAAGTGGCGGCGGGCGTTGACGACGGGTCACCGGTCACCCGATTCGGCAGCGTCGCCGGCGGCCTGATGTGCCGGTCCGTCGCGATTCACCACGACGGACGCCAGCAAGGTGTCCAGGTATCGCTGACACCGCTCGGGGCCCGGGCCATATACGGCATGCCCGCCGCCGAGCTCGCCCACCGACTGATCCCCCTTGACGAGCTTCTCGGGGCGCTTGCCGGCGAACTGGTCGACCGGCTCCGATCGGCGACAACCTGGGCGGCGCGGTTCACCGCGCTGGACGAATTGCTCCTTCGCGCTGTCGGCCGTGGCGGATGCGGCGACCAGGTGCGCTCGGTGCGCCCCGAAGTAGCCGAGGCATGGCGCCGCCTCGTCGCCGCGCGAGGTTGTGTCCAGGTGGGTGCGGTCGCCGCGGAACTCGGCTGGAGCCGTCGGTACCTCACCGAGCGGTTTCGCGGTGAGGTGGGCCTGTCACCGAAGACCTTGGCCCGAGTCCTGCGCTTCGAGCACGCGCACGAACTGGCGTCGGCGCAGGACCCACTCCCGTGGGGCGATGTGGCAACCGTCTCTGGCTACGCCGACCAGGCCCATCTCGTTCGGGACTGGCGCGAGTTCACGGGCCGGTCGCCGACGGCCTGGCGTCGCGGCGAAGTCCTCCTCGAAGCCAGGTAGCCGCCAACCGTCCGCCCGTCGCGTCGGCTTGTCTTCCCTTTTCTTCAAGACCGCCCGCTCGCTGACGTGGACGATCGTCGGCATGAGACTGGTCAACCACCAACGCAATGCCATGGACCTGCGGACCACCCCCGTACACCTCGGACTGGGATCGAGAGCGAGACCCGTCGAAGGCTTCACCTGGGACCCGGAGGTGCTCCAGGCCTACGGCGCCGCGGTCGCGGCAGACGGCGCCGAGGGCCGAATGGTGATGATCTTCGACGGCGACGGGCTCGGCGACCACTGGGAGAGCCACCCTTCAGGCGACGAACTGGTCGTGTGCCTCAGCGGGTCCGTGACGGTCACCCGCGACGTGGACGGGGTCCTCGACCGCGTTCTGCTCGGGCCGGGCGAGGCCACCATCAACCCGGCCGGGGTATGGCACGTGGTCGACACGGAGGGGCCGACATCCATCCTGGCCATCACGGCGACCCTCGGCACCGACCACCGTCCTCGGACCGACAGCCTCCCGACCGACCGCGTCAGCGCCCCCAGCCCGAAAGAGGCGCCGTGACGACACGCATCGCATGCCTCGGCGACAGCCTCACTCGCGCGCAGTTCAGCGTCGACTACCTGGATCTTCTCCAACGACGCCACCCTCCCGGTGACGTGCAGCTTGCCCGTTTCGGCGCCAACGGCGACTTCGCCTACAACCTCCTGCAGCGCCTCGATGCTGTCGTCACAAACCCACCCGATGTGATCACCGTGTTGATCGGAACCAACGACGCCCGGGCGAGCCTTCCCGGCTACCCCCTCGAGCAGGCCATGAAGCGCAAGAGGCTCCCCAATCGCCCGTCGGCAGGCTGGTTCCAACAGTGCCTGGGAACCGTCGTCGCACGGCTGCGAGCGGAGACCGACGCGACGATCGGTCTGCTGTCGCTACCGGTACTCGGCCAACAACTCGACGCAGCAGCGGCACAGGCCTCGCAGGCGTACAGCCGGATGATCGCCGAGGTCGCCGCCACCAACAAGGCGGCCTACCTCCCGCTCCACGAACGCCAGATCGAGGAACTGCGCCAAGCGGACCCGCCACCGATTCCCTACCGGGAGATGACGCCCGCAGCGGCCGTCGGCGTCCTCGTCCAGCACGCAGTGCTGCGCCGCAGCCTCGACACGATCTCCCGGCGGCGGGGTCTGCTGCTCACAACCGACCACATCCACCAGAACAGCCGCGGCGCCACCCTTATCGCTGAGGTCATCCACGCCAGCCTGCTGACCCAGAACGCGTAGCTGGTTTAGCTGGTTCCGGCGCCCGGCCAGTCGGATGCCACCTACCGCGCGGAGGTGGCATCCGAACCAAGCGGTCAACGCCTACGCCAACCCCACCGGTCCCGCGTGGCTGCGCTGGTATCCGATCTTCCCCCACGTGCTCTTCCTCCTCACCGGCGCACCCCGCACCAGACTCACCGACCGCATCAGCAACCTCCAGGCCATGACCACCCAGCACCCGAGCACCACGGTCCATCCGCAACACTGTGGACACCCTCACGGCGGCGAGCCGCGTTCGTGGACTGAGCTGTAACCACACACGCCGAGCCCACCAACCCGACAGGGGGACAAGGCTGAAGCCCGCGCCGTAGTGAACCCCGGGCGTCGGGATCGCCAATCATCAAGGCTGTACTTCACCGACCAGCACGCTCACCCGTTTCGCCACCGGCCATCGGCGTGGCAGTAGGCCAGCCGGCCTGCCCGGCCGCGCCGCGATGATCGCGCCCCAGGCATGGCTGCGTCACTGACGTGCGACCGCGTTTGTCACCAAGTTCGGGCAGCACGAGGTGACCGCAGGGGACGCTGCGAAGATCTCCGAAACCTCCACCGCAGTTCGATTGATCCACCAGACTTGTCCCAACGGAGAAGGGACGGCAGCCATGGCACACAGCGCACTTCTGGTGATGGACGTCCAACGGGACGTCGTAGCCATCGCCGATGACGGTTCCGGATATCTGCCGCGTCTACGAAGGGCGATCGACGGTGCCCGGGCTGCAGGCATCACCGTGATCTACGTGGTGCTCGCGTTACGGCCGGGCGATCCAGAAGTCAGCCCCCGCAACAAGGTGATGACAAACGCCGTGCGGGCCGGCCTGTTCACCGAAGGAGCACCCGGGACCGAGATCCATGACCACGTCGCGCCCCAACAGGGCGACGTCGTGGTCACCAAGAGGCGCGGGAGCGCGTTCTCGGGCAGCGACCTCGACTTGGTACTCAAGGCTCGCGATATCGACCACCTCGTACTCACCGGCATCGCTACGAGCGCTGTGGTGCTGTCCACCCTGTGGCACGCCATCGACCTGGACTTCGGCCTCACCGTCCTGGCGGATGCGTGCCTCGACCCTGACCCCGACGCGCACCGGATGCTCACCGAAAAGCTGTTCCCCCAGTGGGCAGATGTCCTCATGGTCGAGAACTGGCTCACAGCCATCGCACCGCAATAGCGGAAAGGCCGTCCGGACCCTTGCCAGCGGGACAAGGCGACATCACTCCGATGCGCTGGCGGGGGGCAGATGGACGGCCTGCCGGGGGGTGGGGAGGCGTCAATGCTCGTCGTGGTGCGGTCGTCTCTGATGAGGGTGGGCAAGCGGGTTCGCTGCCCGTGAATGGTGCTGCGACACCGCGACCGGAACCAGCTCTCCTGCCCGCATCGCGCAGTGATCACGTACACGAGTCTTTGCTCAGGTGCCCGTGTCAAGGGAGGTCTTCGTTGCCCGGCTGCCAGCCGGTTCTCCCAACGGCAGGCTTGTTTGAGTTCGTGGACGCGTGGGAGGAGCCCGCCGAGCCCGGCCGGCCCACCCGGCCCGAGTACGCCGGGGATTTCAACCTCAGGTCCTGGCAGGTCACTTGGCACGAAGAACCGGCGGCCCGCCACCCGCTACAGCGTGGGCAAAACTGTGCAATGACCCGAGGGCATCGCCGAACCAAAGAGGCAGACCACAAAGCACCTTAGCTCCCGCTGGACGGCTCCTCCACGCTGGCCGGTGGTGGGCCGTTGCGGAGTTCTTCGCGCCACGCCGCCCGGTCGTAGTCCGCAGGGTCGGTGGTGTGCAGGAAGTCCAGCACCACTTTGGCGAATCGGTCGGGCTCATGGTGGTGGGGGAAATGGCCGGACGCCTCGAAGATCTCCAGCCGGCTGTCGGTCAGCGCCTCGTGCGCCGCCGCTGCGTGCGACACCGGGATGATGCTGTCCCGCCCGCCCCAGATGATCAACGTGG
Source organism: Streptomyces sp. NPDC003635 (assembly GCF_053587635.1). Lineage (NCBI taxonomy): Bacteria > Bacillati > Actinomycetota > Actinomycetes > Kitasatosporales > Streptomycetaceae > Streptomyces > Streptomyces sp. NPDC003635. Next base: position 46,251 of record NZ_JBSFOK010000017.1, read on the forward strand.
GCAGATGCCGCGCCAGGTAGCCCCGGTCGAGCATGGTGATGTGCTGGCCGCGCAGATCCACCGCCGCCCGGACCGTGCGCAGGAAGGCACGCCGGGCCGTGGCGTCGGCGAAGCGCCGGTAGCGGTCCATGACATAGGGCAGATCCGGGCCGAGGCTCCCGCCGCCGGCCAGCCGGACGACCGGTTCGGCGATCGCGGCCACCGTCTGGGCAAGGGGCGAGGTGAGCAGATACATCCCGGCGAACGCCCCCGGCCCCGCGGCCAGCCGGAACATCGGATGCACCTCCGGCCCCATGCCCGCGCTGCTGACCAGCACCAGCCGCTCGCACCGCTCGGGGAACTGGTAGGCGAACTGCATCGCCACGCCGCCCCCTAGTGAGTGCCCGACGACACTGACCCGGTCCACTCCGAGCACCGTCAGCAAATCCCTCATCCCGCAGGCGTACGCGGCGATGGCGTAATCGGCCCGCGGCCGAGCCGACTCGCCGTGCCCGAGCAGATCGGGGGCGATGACGGTGTAGTGCTCGGCCAGCGCGGGCATCACCTCCGACCACGTCTCGGAGCTGTCCGCGATCCCGTGCAGGAGAAGCAGCGGCGGCCCGTCCCCCTCTATCCGGTAGGCCCGCCGGTAGCCGTGCACCACTCGGTACTGAAGCACAGCACCGATTCTGGAGTGCGGACGTTTCCAGGCCGCTAACCCGCGATGTGCACCATGTGCCCGCTCCACTGGGCGAACCCGGGCGCAGGGGCAAGGGCCTTCAGAGCGACGATACGGCCCATCCGCACATCCCTCGCAAGATAGGCCACGCTCACTCCCCCACGGCCGATCTCACGCTCCACCTGGTAGCCCGCAATCTGCGAATCAAGCTGAAAATCCAGCAGGACAGCGGCAGGCTGCCACTCAAGGGCCGCGTAGCGAGGGGGTCACGCGAGGGCATGGCCGTGGTCACGATGCGCCGGGTCTGCTTGCCTGCTGCCGTCCGGCGCAGGCATCCGCGAGGCGCGCCTGATCTGCGGGCACGTCCCGCCACAGGCCCTCCCCAGCCGGGCAGCGTTCAGGCGCCTGGAAGGAACAGGCAGAAGAGGTGACCGTGAGGATCGCGCAGGACTCGCACGTCCTTTTGAGGCTGATGGTCCTCCAGCGTCGCACCCAGGGCGCGGGCCCGTGCGGTCTCCGCGTCCAAGTCGTCGACCAGCACATCCAGATGCGCCTGCATCTGCTGGGTCCCCGGGCGCTGCGGCCACACCGGCGCAGTATGGTCCGCCTCCAGCTGGAAGCTCAGCCCGGGGCGCTCTCGCTCCGGATCCCTCAGGCGCACCCACTGCGGCTCGCGGTCGACTTCCTCCCAGCCCAGCAGGGCCCGGTAGAAGTCAGCCAGGGCGGGAGGATCAGGAGTGCCGAGCACAAAAGCACCGAGTGTTGTCGTCATGCCCCTGCTGTGCCCCCCAGGCCCGATCTCACTCATCCGCACGGCCTTTCGTGTGCACGGCACGCTGGCCTCCACACAGCTGCGCACCGTGGACAGTGATGCCCATCGCGGGGCTGCAGGTCCGTGCGCCCGGTGCCGGGAGGATGCGTCTGCTGGGGTGGGAAGGCGTCCTGTCGCTCTTGGTGATCCGAAAGGTTGTGGGGCTCTAGACGTGAGAGGCAATCACCTGAGGCTTCATGCCTCAACGATCACCGCTCCGGCGTCACACCGCCCGTATGCAGTCGGCTTGACCCGTAGCCCACCCTCACCACGGGCGCAGCCCCTGCGATCCGGTCGCTTGCCCGCAGGTTTCGTGGCCCGCGTATCCAGGTGTTCTGGAACCTGCGCGTCTACGCATGCGGGGACGCGGGGCCGGTGAGCCGTCGCTCCCGACTGCCCGAACGACCCGGACGTCAGCTGCTGCCGCGCGCAGACCCGCCGGAGCCACGCACACGCTTGCGGCCGGCGCCTCCCGGTCACCCTGCCGGATCCGGCCTCCGCCCTGTGGCCGCGGCGGAGCCCTGCGGGACGAGCCGCTGGGCCAGCTCCCACACGCTCCCGCACCTCATCCGGCACCAGCCGCTCAACGAGCCGGGTGCGGTGCGGCGGCTGTCCTGCCTGGCGTAAGCCGGGTCGCGGGTGCCGTGCGCGCGCACGAGGATCGCTGCAGTGCCGGTTGGCGGCGCGCTGTCCATGCGGGAGGACAAGATGTCCCACAGCCTTGAGGCCAAACCTGCTCACCCGGCCGTCCTTGCGGCCAACCAGGCGATGGCCTCGCGCTTTCCCTTCGATGACACCCAGGACTTCGACGACGCCCGGCGCGGCTTCCTGGGCAGCGCCGCTGATCCCCTCATCCGCGACGTGCAGGGCCGCACGGTGTGGGATCTGGGCGCGTACGGGTTTTTGGACCAGGAGTGCCCGGACACGGCCAACCCGAGTCTGTGGCGGCAGAGCAGGCTGTGCGCCGACCACGGGTTGTTCGAGGTGACCGAGGGCATCTACCAGGTGCGCGGCTTCGACCTGTCGAACATGACCCTCGTCGAGGGTGAGCACGGAGTCTTCGTGATAGACCCGTTGATCTCGGCCGAGACCGCGGCGGCCGGCCTCGCGCTCTACCGGGCCCACCGCGGGGACCGGCCGGTGACCGGCGTGCTGTACACCCACAGTCACGTCGACCACTTCGGCGGCGTGCGGGGTGTGCTGAGCGACGAAAACGTCGCGGCGGGTCTACCGGTGATCGCGCCGCAGGGCTTCCTGGAGCACGCGGTGAGCGAGAACGTCTACGCGGGCACGGCCATGAGCCGCCGGGCGGCCTACATGTACGGCGCCGCGCTGCCCAGGGGAGAACGCGGACAGATCGGAGCAGGTCTCGGGCAGACCACGTCGACGGGAACCGTGGGCCTGATCCCGCCGACCGTGGAGATCACGCGCACCGGCCAGAGCGAGACCGTGGACGGCATCCGCATGGTCTTCCAGCTCACCCCCGGCACCGAGGCGCCGGCGGAACTGAACATCCACTTCCCCGACCATGCGGCCTTGTGCATGGCCGAGAACGCCACCCACAACCTGCACAACCTGCTGACCCTGCGCGGCGCGGTGGTGCGCGATCCGAGGGTGTGGGCCCGCTACCTCAGCGAAGCCATCGCAGCGTATGCACCCCACGCGGACGTTGCGTTCGCCTCTCACCACTGGCCCGTGTGGGGGCGTGAGCGGATCCACCAGTATCTCTCGCAGCAGCGGGACCTTTACGCCTATCTGCACGACCAGACGCTGCGCATGCTCAACCTGGGGCTGACCGGCCGTGAGATCGCCGAGCAGATCCAGATGCCCCCGGCGCTGGAACGGGCCTGGCACACCCACGGCTACTACGGTTCCGTCAGCCACAACTCCAAGGCCATCTACCAGCGCTATCTGGGTTGGTTCGACGGCAACCCCGCCCACCTGTGGGAGCACCCGCCGGTCGAGGCGGCCCAGCGGTACGTGCGTTTCATGGGCGGTGCCGAAGCGGTGCTCCAACAAGCCCGGCAATCCTTCGAGGAGGGCGACTTCAGGTGGGTCGTGCAGGTGGTCGACCACGTCGTCTTCGCACACCCCGACAACGCGCAGGCACGGGAACTGCAAGCCGACGCACTCGAACAACTGGGCTACGGCAGTGAGAACGGCACCTGGCGCAACTTCTATCTCATGGGCGCCCATGAACTGCGCCACGGCAACGTCGGCACCCCCATCGGCGCCGCCGCCCCGGACCTGCTCGCAGCACTCACCCTCGAGCAGCTCTTCGACTCCCTGGCCATCCGCGTCGACGGTCCACGCGCCTGGGACGCCGACCTCACCATCCGCTGGGACGTCACCGACGGCGACACCTTCCTGCAGCAGCTGCGCAACGGAGTCCTCACCTGCCTCGCCACCACCACCGGAGCCGACCCGGACGTCTCCGTGACACTGAGAGAGGCCGACCTGCGCGCCGTCCTGCTGGGGCTGAGCACCCCGGAACAGCTTGCGGCCAAGGACGACGTGGAAGTAAGCGGAGACATCGGCGCGTTGAGCAAGCTGCTGGGCCTGCTCGACAGCCCCGACAGTGATTTCGCCATCGTCACCCCCTGACCAAACCGCATCGCTCCACAAAGCCCGCCTCCTCCCACCCTGCAACGCAGAACAAACGCCAACAGCGCAAGTCCGGCGCGTGTGCGCCGGGTCCCGCTCCACCACCCCAACCACACGCGCCGTCGGGGGTGTGATGGGCGGCGCCGGTCGTGGCACGCCGCCGTGGAGGCGGCACAGAGCACGAGGCGGACCATGCCGAAAGAGCAACCCTCGGGCATCGCCAACGCCCGAACCGAAAGAAGGCGCTGCCGTGGTGAACAGGGCGGCCCTGAAAGGGCGCGCTCACGCCCTCGGGCCCGCCGCCCAGGCGCGCGGGTCAAGCGTGGCCGAACTTTCCCGCCGCCGTGCACACAGCGAGCCCGGGAGGCCTGCAGTTGCAACCGCGCCCTGCGCCGGCTCGGCAACCGCCTCGCCGGCCTCCCCCAACGGATGCTTCACCACCCGCGCCAAGGACGCCGTGCCTCACCTCACCGGGCATCCTGCCCGCCGGGGAGACGGAAGCCGGTGAACAGGTCGTCCAGGCCGCGTCGGGCCAGACGGTCCGGAGTGGCGCGGACCGCGAGGTCCCGGGCGGCAGCCGCAAGCGGATTGCGCACCGCGCCAAGACGGCCCACCCGCCGGGCGCGGACCCGTACCGCGTCGGTGCGGGTCCGGCGAGCAGCCGTGTACGCGGCCAGAGCAGACGGAATCCCGTCCGCGACCGTGCCGGGCGTGTCAGCTGCGGGCAGCAGGCGGGCCAGGACCACCGCATCCTCCACGGCCTGGCAGCCGCCCTGGCCGAGGTTGGGAGCCATGGCATGGGCGGCGTCACCCAGCCAGGCGATCCGGCCGCGGTGCAGGGCCGGCAGAGGGCCCGCCAGCTCGTAAAGGTCGCTCTGCAGGACCTCGGCCGCATCCAGACGGCCCACGCGTTCCAGCAGCGCCGGGATCGGCTCATGCCAGGAACCGAAACGGCGCAGCAGTTCCGCGCGCGGATCGGCCCAGCGGGTGCTGGCCGGGACAACCGCGGTGGCGTAGAGATAGAAACGGCCATCGGACAGCGGCGTGATACCGAATCGCTCGCCTCTGCCCCAGGTCTCGCTCATGGCCGTCACCCGCAACTCGGGAGCGTCCACCAGACACCGCCACGCCATCTCACCGAGATAGCGCAAGCCCGGATGGGCGGGGAAGAACGCACGGCGCAGCGGACTGCGGATGCCGTCCGCGGCAACGACCAGGTCGGCGGGCAGGTCAGGTCCGGCTGCCGTAAGCACCACCGGGTGGCCCTCGGCGTCGTCCACACCGGTCACGGCGGTGTCGTAGCGCACGGCGCCCGGCGGCAGGGCGGCGGCCAGAGCGGCGGTAAAAGCCGGACGGGCAACGGCAATCGGCGGCATACCGTACCGGGCCGTCATGTCCGCAGTGGCCTCCCGCACCAACCACCGGCCACCGGAGCGGCGCAGGCCCATCGTGGCGGGTACGGCGCTGCCCACGGCGTATGCGGCATCCACTCCTAGCGCGTCCAAGGCACGCAGGGCGTTGGGAGCCAGGCCGATTCCGGCACCCGTGGCAGGCGGTTCCGGAGCACGCTCACAGACGGTGACACGCCAGCCCCGGCGATGCAACGCAACAGCAGCAGTCAGACCACCAATCCCCGCACCGACCACCACCACATGACGCTCAGACACACAGCACCCCCCGGGCCCCGGTCAGGCGCCGGGCTGCCCTAACACCACACGCACACGCTACAACCGCGGCCGGACGCCCCAGCAGCCCGGTCGCGGCCCAGGAAGCGCGCGACGCGGCCAGGGGCGGTACGGCGGCGAAGCAATCGACGTTTCGAGCCCTGTGATCGCTGAGTGCTGCCCGAAACCGTCGACAGGGGTTGCCCACACTCACCTGCAAGACCAGAGGGCTCGGGGAGTTGCGGCGTACCGACGCAACGGGGTTGTGGGGGGGGTGACGACACGCAGTCCGTCGTCGGCCGTGCGATGGGGTGGACGCCCATCCCGTCGAAGGCGCCTGTCGCGTGCGGCAACTTCTGCGTATCTGCGCGGGATACACGGGCGTCAACCAGACCGAAGCCTGTGATCGAGCAGCCCCGGCTGACAGCAGTTGACAAGATCAACCCATGAGTCAGCACTCGGTGTCCTTGGACAAGATCGCGGTTGATGACTGGCAGGCCATTCACTCGTGGGCCCGTCTCCCAGAGGCTTGCCGTTTCCAGCCCTGGGGACCAAACACTGAGGACCAGACACGCGATTTCGTGAAGGCCGCGGTCGAGGCGTGGTCGAGCACACCCCAGCAGAGGTTCGCCCATGTGGCGCGCTTCGGGGGCGACGTTGTCGGTGTCGGCGAGCTGCACGTCCGCAGTCACACGCAGCGCCAGGGCGAGATCTCCTACATTGTGCATCCTCGCGTATGGGGGCAAGGCATCGGCACAGCAATCGGGCGCCAGCTTCTCGCGCACGGCTTCGGCCAGTTGGGACTTCACCGGATCTTCGCCACCTGTGACCCACGGAATCTCGGCTCCGCCCGAGTGCTGGCCAAGCTCGGCATGACGCACGAGGGGCGCCTTCGACACACGGCATGGATACGGGACGGCTGGCGCGACTCCCTGACGTTCAGCATTCTCGAAGAGGAATGGCGTGCTGAAGACTCGGAGTGATGCCGGCGTAGAAACGGTGGGTTCACGAAGTGGAGCCGCGCTTCTTGGCCCGGTCATCGGTGCGAGGGCTCTTGGGGGTGAGGCGTCGGGGCCTCGTGGTCATGAGTGCCAATTTCACGTGTACTTCGGAGTGCAGCGCAAGATCGGTGTCACCGGCTGCGGCGCCCCGCCCATCGGGTCTGAGCCGCGCCCCAGCCCAGGCGGAGCGGGGCTGGGTCAGAATCCATGCGCCAGGCCACGACGGACGCTTCAGCCGGTCACAGGTTGGCGACGTCTCCGGCCTTCTTGATCACGGAGTCGAGCGCGTCCACCACGGCGTTGTGCCGCCTCGCGCCCGCCGCCCGGTCTGCCGGCACCAGCCGCGCGGCGGCCTGCACGGCGTAGGCGTCGGGATCGCCGAAGGCAGTGCGCGGGTGCTCTCCCGTCTGCGCGCAATGGGCCGTGACATCCTTGACCGCTTGGAGCACGACTGCCCGGTCCACGCCCGGCTGCATGGCCAGCCGCACCTGGAAGCGCGCCATCCACTTTTCGCGGTCCTTCTCCCCCGCCGCGTCCGGCCTGTGGTCCTTCTTCGTCACGTGCTCTCCTGGGTATCGACAGCCGTCCGTCATGGAATGGGACGCCGGGTCTCCGAAGGGGGTTGCGAAGGCCCGCATCTGATGGAACCGAAGTGCGTGCCGGGGAGCCGCACGACCGGGACAAAGCTCACCTGACCGGTCCACTGGTGGCCGGGACGGTTTGAACCTGCCTCTGACGGACGGTGCGAACAGGGTTTCGGTCCGGTCGTGTTGAGCGGAATCGAGGCACAAGGGACGAACCTCTTGGCAACTCGCGGTCATCGAATCCAGCGAGTTGCCCGACGCCCTGGGGTTGAAGCGTTGCGTGGTGGTGGCCGACGGATCACGTTGGGCCGCCCTTGGGTGTGACGGTATCGCCCACCGGTTCAAGAATGCGGCTCACCGGCCAGGCGGGCGGCCACGGCAGGCGTCGGCATGAGCGATACGCAGTGGTCCCTGGCACGGGGCCTGCTGCCGGCGCCGGGATGGACAAAAGGCCGGGGCGATCGTCCGGAGCATTCCTGCCACAGCCAGATGATCTGCAGATTCGTACTGCGTCGAGAACACATGGACTCACGCAGGTCCTGCTGTCCGGAACGGCCGGCCATCACGCCTTCGGCCACGCCTTCTCCCCCTGGCATCCCGCCAGCGGGACCGCGCCCGAACGCGTAACAACAACCGGCCGGGTGTGGTTCGCTGCGGGGGTGAATGAGGACTTGGAGACCGTCGCCTTCGAATCCGCCGAGGCGTTCGAGGCATGGCTGGGTGAGAACCACGCTCTCTCGCCGGGCATCTGGCTCAAGCTTCGCAAGAAGGCACCCGGAATCGTCGCGCTGGACTACGCCCAGGCGCTCGGCGTAGCCCTGTGCTACGGCTGGATCGACGGCCAGAAGGCCAAGTTCGACGACCAGTGGTGGCTGCAGCGGTTCACCCCACGCACCCGGCGCAGCAAGTGGTCCAAGGTCAACCGGGACAAGGCGGCAGCCCTGATCGCACAGGGCCGGATGCGTCCGCCGGGGCAGGCCGAGATCGACCGCGCCAAGGCCGACGGCCGCTGGGAGGCGGCCTACGACAGTGCGAAGACCGCCACCGTGCCCGACGACCTCGCAGCGGCCCTGGCTGCCAACCCGGTGGCAGCGGACTTCTTCCGGACGCTGGACGGGGCGAACCGCTACGCGATCCTGTACCGGATCCAGGAGGCAAAAAAGGCCGAGACTCGGGCCCGCCGCATCGAAAAGTACGTAGCCATGCTCGCGAGGGGCGAGAAACTGCACCCGTAACCACGCCGGTCTTCGATCAACCCCGGATCTCGGAAGAATCCACGATGTGTTGCACGCCGGTGATGTATCGGCGTTCGGGCCGCTGCGGGACGAAGTGTCGCACGAGCGCGTTGAAGGCCGGGCGGAGCACCGGAGCGGTTAGGTCCAGTGGGGCCCTACGTAGCGGCTGCCGTTGGTGCACCACGTGTTGATGGGAGGCACCTACTGGCGTACAGCCCGGACGTAGCGGCAGGTGGAGCGCTCCCGTTCGGGATCTCGACGTCGGCTGCGGACCGGCGGCACGTGTACGAGGTGGGAAAACCCCGTTCGCGCCGCCAGGCGGCCCGTTCTCGTCCGAGGCCCGCAAGCTTCTCGGGTCAACCGACGGGAGACGGGAGTCGACGGTCAGCCGCGCACGTGCAGTCCGAACCCCGTCCGGCCCGCCGGCTCCAGTCCCTCCTTCAGTTGCAGCGAGGGGATCTCGTAGTCACCGAAGTTCTGGCGCCGGAACGCGATCGGCTCGGTCGACTCCAGGGTGAGCAGACGCTGCTCCCAGGCCTTGGCGACGTCCGGGTAGCCCTCACCGGTGATCCGGTCGGCGCCGTACAGCACGAACGGTGGCAGTACCTCGATGCCCGGGTGGTAGAGGATGCCGTGGTGGATCGGGAAGAGCAGGTCCTCCACGGGGCCGTTGATCCCACGCGCGGCATAGTGCGACTCGGCGCCGCCCACGGTCACCGACAGCAGGGCCTTCCTGCCCACGAGAGTGCCCTCACCGAAGCGTTCGCCGTACTTGGTCTCGCTGTGCTCGCCGACGCCGTACGCGAAGTGGTAGGTGAACACGCGGTCCACCCAACCCTTGAGGATGGCGGGCATCGTGTACCACCACAGTGGGAACTGGAAGATGATCGTGTCGGCCCAGAGCAGCTTCTCCTGTTCGGCGAGGACGTCCGGGGTCAGTGTCCCGGCGTCGAAGGCCCGGCCCGAGGCCCGGGTGACCTTCAACGGAGCCGAGGCGTTGGGGCCATAGTCCGTGGCGTCGACGACCGCCTTCCAGTTCATCGCATAGAGGTCGCTCACCCGTACCTCGTGGCCGGCGGCTTCCAAGGTGGACACCGCGAGGTCCTTCAGCGAGCTGTTGAGCGACTTCGGCTCCGGGTGGGCGTAGATGATCAGCGTCTTCATGGCAACTCCCTCGGATCGGATGCCTTCGATCCTGGGCGCCGCGGCGGCCGGCGTTCAGGGGCAGCTCTTCCGTCGGACTGGACTTCCTGGTACCGGCAGGGCCACCTTCACGGGCCGGCGCGGAGCGATACTGGGGTCATGGACGATCTCGCGGGCTTCCTCCGGACCCGGCGTTCCCGGGTCGATCCGGCAGCCGTCGGTATCCCTGCCGATAACCGGCGACGGGTGACGGGCCTGCGCCGTGAGGAGGTCGCGCACCTGTCCGGCGTCAGCGTCGACTACTACGTACGACTGGAGCAGGGCCGCGCGACGCAACCCTCCGAACAGGTCCTGGACGCGCTCGCCCACGTCCTCGGTCTCGACGAGACCGAGCGCGGGCACCTCCACCGGCTCGCCCGGCAGCGCCGCCGACGCGCGAAGGCGCCCGGCGGACGGGTCCGGCCGGAATTGCTGCGCGTGCTCGACCTGGTCCCCCACGCACCCGCACTCATCATGAACCAGCGCTTGGACGTGCTCGCCGGGAACCGCCTCGCCAAACTCCTCTACGGCCGGCCGATACCGGGGCTCAACACCGCGCGGCACATCTTCCTCGAGGAGGCGGAGCGGGGTCTTTACGCGGACTGGGACACCTGCACCCTCGACGTGGTCGGGCACTTGCGCCTGGCCGCCGGCAAATACCCCGAGGACCCTCGACTGGCGTCGCTCATCGGCGAGTTGGCGATGAGCAGCGAGCGCTTCCGCCGCCTGTGGGCCCGTGCGGACGTGCGGGCCCGCGCCCATGGACGCAAGGCCTACCGGCACCCGCTGGTCGGCCTGCTGGAACTGCACCAGGAGAACTTCGCTCTGCCGGACGCGTCCGGCATGGAACTGCTCCTCCTGTCCGCGGCCCCTGGCAGCCCCGCCGAGGACGGCCTGCGCCTGCTCGCGGGCCTGGGCGCGAACGACGACGACGCGCATCCTGCGGCCAGGGCTCATGCACACGAGTAGTCCCACCTCACGGCAACAGGACCGAGCACCACAGCCCGAGTGACCCGGTCAGGGCAGGATCTCGGCATGGCCGTCGGTGCCGTGGACCCGCATACGCTGGCAGCCCCTGATCCGCCGGGTGGCCGGACGCCGTTTCATTCGGTGCCTGCGGGTCGTTGAATGGTTCGTAGGAGCCCTGTTGAGCGGTTGATGCCAGATGAGCTGTGAGTGCTGCTCCGGCGGGTGGTGCCGCCTTCCGAGGTCAAGCGCCCTCAGGGCGGTGGGCAAGCTCGAGCAGGTGACCGCGAAGTACTGGCCCGCGATCACCTTCGTGGCCACCTCGGGCTACACCTGGCGACACCTACCGCCGATCTCCGGTCCTGCCTGGCCCATCATCGACCCACGTTTCGCCGAGTGGAGCCAGGACCGTGGGCGGGCCAGGCTCCACCGCGTCCTCCCGGACGGGCTTGGCGTCCGCGGCAAGTTGGACTGGTCGCGGTGCGCGATCGACTCCGCCAAATCTTCGATGCGCTCTCGTCCCGGTCGGTCGGATTCGGTCCGGCCAGGGGCCCTCTTGTGCCGCTCTGAGGTGACAAGGGCTACGACTACGACCACCGGCGGAGGCGGCTGCGCGAGCGAGGCATCCGCCACCGGATTGCCCGCAGGGGCATCGACTCGTCCCAATTGCTCGGGCGACACCGCTGGGTGGTCGCGCACACGATGTCGTGGCTGGCGGGATGCCGCCGCCTGCACCGGCGCTACGAACACAAGGGCGAGCACTACCTCGCATTCGTCAGCATCGCGGCAGACCTCATCTGCCTTCGCCGTCCGGTCAGACAGCGTGCACCCATGTGGAACGGTGGGCCGGCGCCGCCCCGCCACTGTCAGAGCCGTCCGTCATCCTCTGCCCATGAACGAGAAAGACTTCTGGCAGCTCATCGACGACTGCACAGCGTGCACACCCGACCCGGACGCCGTGCAACTGGCCGCGAGACTGACGAGCCGTCTGTCCGCTGGACCGCTGGCGACGGTCATCGGATTCGCCGAACGGCTGTCCTGGGCGCTCTACCGGCTGGATCGCAAGGAGTACGGACACGACCTGTCGAGCGACATCTTCCTCTACACCCGCGCAGCCATCGTGGCCGCCAGCCGTGAAACCTACGCAGCAACGCTCCGCGATGCCCAGCTCTTTGCTCCCTACGCCCGCGACCTCATCTGGGCAGAGAGCCTGCTCTATGTGCCAGACGAAGCGTACAGACGCATTACCGGCAACGAGTGGGACCGCAGCACCCGCTACTCCTACGAGTCCTACTCGAATTCTGAGGGATGGGCCGACGCATAGCCCTAGCAGCCTCAGTCACATCCAAGGAAACAGCGCCCAACCCAGGGGGATTGCCTGTGAGCAGCGACTTTGGTTTCTGGAAGCGCTCTGCCGGAAACCCTGAGGAAGTTTTCGACAACCTCGCTGAGGGCGAGACCAGCAACCTCGTAGCGAGCCCTGAAGTCTTGTGCTTCCGGCATGAGTTGATGACCAGGTGGCCAGATTTGGCGGATGTTCTGGAGCCGTCTCGATTCGACTTGGAGGAGGAACCGGATGACGTGGAAAAGTACGTCCTCCTGACCCTTTCGGTGAGTCAACTGGAGTACCTGCCACAGATCCTTGAGGTGGCGAAGCGGAACGGCCTCGTCGGATTCAGCGGGGTGGCGGGCGAGCCGATTTAGACTTCTGATTCGCGACGCAGTCAAGCGCAAGGATGTGGCCCCTGTCGATGTTGTCTACATGGGCCGTTGCGCAGCTCAACGGCATTGGATGAGGGCAACGGCGTCGGCCACGGGGCCCGCAGCCGTTGCCGTGAGCCGTGTAGCAAACCTGATCGAGGATGCGGCCGAGGAGGCCGGTGGCATCTCACTGAAGGCGGAATCGGACGTGGGCGCAGACGGTGGCGGTGACGCAGATGTGGGCGTGACCGAGGAGTTCTTTGATCACGACGAGTTCGACGCCCTGTGCCAGGAGCGACCTGCTCGCAGCTGACCGCTCGGGCGTCAGGTGTCGTACTCGCCGTTCCACGGTGCCGAGAAGGCCAACCGATCCAGATAGAGCGCAGCTCAGTGAGCCTTTCCAGCAACCATTGCGGATGTGGGCAGGGCACAGGCGATGACGGGTAGGATCAGCGCTTTCATGGAGGTTCGATGCGACCATCAGGGCGGAGCAGCCAGGGGAAGAAGTACGCGCTGACCTCGGACGAGGGCGACCGTGACTTCTGGGGCTTCGCTCACGAGTCCAAGGGGCTCTTCGAACCTCTGCCGGACGCGGAGGGTGCACGCCGAGTGCAGCTCGAGGGCTGCCTCCCGCAGGGTGGTCTGCTAAAGAGTATCGATCACGTGGGTAGTCGTCGTGCGGTGGCAGGGAACGCCTGGTTCGAGTTCCTCGACGGCGACGGTGCCATCATGGGGTCCTACTTCGTCAACGAGGTCACCATCGTCGATGCCAACCCCTCCACCCGTGAAGCCGGCCTCGTCGACCTCACGGTGACACTGTGGTGCGAGAACGCCCTGCCCGGAGCAGAGCGAACGTGGGAGCTGATCCAAGCTGGGCGCCTGAACCGCACCAACATGTGGAACAAACTCACGCCCGAAGAAAGACATGCCTGGCTGTCAGTGGCGCTCTGGTCCCGGGAATACCAACGCCAGGGAAGGCCTGATGCCCCTGCAGGCGAGATGTTCACCTTGGACGGCCGGCACATCGTTGATAGGGACACCTTCTATTGCGCGATCGGTGAGGCCATCAACGGACCCGGCGGATACTTCGGCTGGAACCTGGACGCTCTGGACGACTGTCTTTGCGGCGGCTGGGGCGCCACCACTCCATTCACCTTGCACTGGGAATCCTCGGCCGCGGCGCGGGCACGGTTGACAGAACGCGTGCCTATTGGCGACCGCGAGGTTGCGCTTTTCGACCTGCTCCTGGAAATCTTCGAGGAACGAGGCGTGAGCGTCTCTCTTCAGTGAGGGCCTATACAGTGTCCCCAATTGATCTTGAGTGATGGATCTTGGTCGGGTGATACGTCGCCATGACTGTCCGATGCCGAAGTGGGAACTCGTCCGGCCGCTGCTGCCTGCGCCCTTGCGGGGGCGGAGGCGGTTGGACGATCGACGGGTCCTCAACGGGATCGCGTGGAAGGTCCACACCGGCACCGCCTGGCGGGATGTACCCCAGCGGTAGGGCCCTGACAGGCGCTGCACACCTTCCGCTCTCGGTCGGCATCTCCGGCGCCAACCTCCACGAGAGCCAGGCCCTGATCCCTTTGAGGCGCGGCATCCCTCCAGTGCGCTGCCGCTTTGCCCCCGGCGCCGACGCCTAGCCAGGCTGTCTGCGGACACCGGCTGCGACTTCGACCACCTGCGAGGTTGGCTGCGCCGTGGGCAGATCGTGCCAGGCATAGCCCGTAGCAGGGGTGGAAAACTCCAACCGTCTGGGCCCGCACCGTTAAGTGGTCGAGCGGACGATGTCCTGGCTGAACGGATGCCGTCGACTGCGCCGCCGCTACGAGCGTATGGCCGGCCACTTCCTCGCCTGCGTTGGCATTGCCCGCCCTGATCTGCCACCGGCGCCTTCGCCGATCAGGGTGTTCGTAGAGTGCCCAGCAGGATGCTAGGCAACTGGAGGTTGCGGGAATGCTCGTCTGGTGGAGGGCAACGGACCACGAAACGCGACAGTTCTCCCCGACTGGGCGAAGCTCCGACATCGCGGATCTGACGGATTATTTCACCGCACTGCGATCGCGTGGTCGGGGGTATCTGGAAGTTCGCCTGCCGGGCCGCGAGTTTCCCCTGCTGACCCTGGGCTTCCAAGACGATCAAGCAGTCATCCATCTGTTCGACGCTGCTGAGAAGTCATCCCTACTCGTCGGCGACGGCGCCGCGGCATCGGATGAGGTCGTGGAAGTGCCGATCATGGACGACCTGGCCGTGTTCAGTGGCGACTGCGTCGTCGCTGTCGATCGCGCCTGGGCCTTCGTTCGCAACTTCATCCAGAGCAAGGCGCCTCGTGAGCTGGGTGAGTGGCGCGAGCTGTGACCCCGCCCCGATCACCAACCGCGACACTGTCTTAACTGCAATGACGGCCGCCACGCCGCCAGCAGCTGCCCGCGGTGCGCACCCGGACTACTACATCGCGGGATGGGCGGTGCGAAGCTGGGTTGTGCCACCGGACCAGAGTCGTGCGTAGCCGCCTACAAACACGGCCGCCCACCACTGTCGCCCCACCGTCCTGGTCTGCCGTGGTCGGGGCAACTACGGCCACCACGCCCCATCCGTGCACGCACTGCGCAGCCCGACTGCGCATCGTGGGGTGGGTCGTTGCGCAGCCTGGCTGCGCAACCGGTCGGGGTTCGTGCGTAGTCGCCCTGCGCATAGGGCTGCGCACTCTCCCCTCACCCCGCGGCCCCAGTGCGCAGGTTCAGACGCTGCCCTGCGCAGGCTCTGTCGTTACTCCCGTACGGTCTGTGATGCGCCCCCCTTGCGGGCCCACTGGCGCAGGACGAGAGCCTCGTGACGGTCCTCGGTTGCGGAGTGCGGGCGGACAGGGTGAGCGGTCCCCGGCGGTGTGCCGCTGAGCTTTGTGGTCTGGTCTGTGGTCGGGGCGACCATGACCCGTACCACGGGCTTCGTGTCCTCCTTGTGACCGTGGTCGGGCCTTCATGGTCGGTGGTCTGGTCGGGGCTTGCAGGTTCTTTCAGGTCAGCAACCACTTCTTCTTACGTGGGAGTTCAATCAGATACCCCGGCAAGCAGGGCCTGGAGAATGAGGCCGCTGCTCCGATGGCGGCAGGTGTCCGGCTGAACGCGATGCGGCGTCGGGCAGGTCCTCGCCATCGGCGAGGCGTTCAGCCGTCCCGGCCACCACAAAGTCGGCACCAAGCCCGGCCGCGACACCTGAAGCGCCACCCGCCTGAACCGTCAAGAAGCCGACGAGGTTGGATGGCTCCGTGGGAAGAGAAAAGCGGGAGGAGAAGAGGCGACCACCCTTCGGCATGCCCAAAGGCATCATCCTGCTCGCGACGCCGGAAGGCTGGCGCCACAGTGTCCTCACCGTGGAAGGCGGGATGCTCTGCGGGCGCCTCGCTGATGTCCCGGTCGACGCCAGCCCAGACGAGGCACGGGCCGCCGCAGCGGCCAAGGTGGTGAGACTCGCACACGACTTCCACGACGTACGCGTCGACGTGACCTGGGACTCACCCCAGGAACCCGGGTCCTGGACCGCCCAGGTCACGGTCGCCTCGACCCCGCCGCACGCCTTCGGTCAAACGACAAGGTGAGACGCCGAGCAGATGCTCACTGAAGACGAAGCACGAGGGCTCGTGCTGGCGGAGCTCGCAAGGACCGAAAGTGCGATACACCTGAAGCTCGCCATCTCCAGGATCGAACCCGCGTCTTTCGGCTGGGTGTTCTACTGGTGCGCGCGACGGGACGTGGGGCGTCCCGCCGGACAACGGCCAACACTCGGTGGGAACGGCCCTTTCTTGGTGGATCGGGAGAACGAGCGGCTCATCCGCACTGCAACCAGCAGATCCGTGCCCCTACAGATCGCGGACTATGAGCGTCGGCTGCGTCGTGAGGCTCACGCCCAGAACGCAGCGGCGAAGCGAGCTGCGCAGCCAGGCAGTACAGCGACCACGGCAACCGTAGACGTCCGCCACCAGCCTCCGACGGCCCACTGACCTGCCGAGCAGGCCTCATCGCCTGTCGTTCGTATCACGCGGCCTCGACGACCAGGACGACCCCGTCATGCGAACGGAGACAAGCCATTGCTCTCCAGGTGAGCGAGCAACGCATCAAGGCATGCGTCGGCGCTGCCCAGGTCCGCGCGGAAGAACGACTCCTCACCAAGTGGCCCCCCACTGACTATGACCATCCATGCCTTCCTGCGCTCGGTCATGCGATCACCGTCGACCTTGAACACGGTCGTGACTCCCCGCTCGGCCAGCCACTCCATCAGCTCGAGCATGTCCACTGGCACCCCTCCAGGGAGATCATCCGCCGCGGCGGGCGATCATGGGTGTGATGCCGGTTGCGCAGACCAATCGGCGGTACTTGTCGAGGCCGTAGCCGCGGCCGGCCAGAAGCGTATCGGGCCATCGGCGTGGCCGCCGGCCAGACCCGTGACCGTCCGACACTGGGACGGGCGGCCCGGACTGGACACTCTCGACAGGATCCACGGTCTCCAACTCCACGGCCATGGCCACCGCCACTCCCCCGGCCGAGCCCTCAACGTCCCCGAGAAGTTCACGGGACAGGTGGCTCCCGCCCCGTTTGGACGACTTGGGCCCAGACTGCTTGTACGTCACCGGAGCCTCGTTCCGGTTGCGCTCGTCAGTCGGCAGGCGCGGCTCGTCGCCCGTCAGGTGAGGTTGTGAGCGTGCGTGAGCGTCTCCCAGGCAAGGAAGTAGCCCGCGCCGCTGGGGCGTTGCCTGGTCTGGATCAGTTGTCTCGTCTTGGGAAGGCTGACTCCCTTACGGTCGGCGTAGTGGTTGTAGGCGACCTCCAGGACGGAGCCGATGCCGCGGTCGACCGAGCCTTTGCAGAGCCAGGACGGCACCGTCGCACCGAGTTCGTAGGCGGCGTGGAACTCCAGCGCCTTGGTCATCCGGCCTTGTGCCTCGGAGTAGAGGTCAAGGCCCTGAATACGAGCGGTCTCTGCGACATGAGCCGCTGCGGCGAAGCCCCAGCCGGTGTGACCGAAGTCCCGGCAGGTCTCCTGGGCCAGCCCGTCGACGAACGTGGACTGGCCCTGCCAGTAGTCGATCAGCTCTTGGCGGGTGTCCTTGCTGCTGCCTGGCGGGCTCTTCGGCAGCGCCCCGTCGCTCCTGAGGTAGATATAGGCGGGCACCCGCTTGCGCCAGATGGCGATCGCCTTCTCGAAAGAGGCCCGGTCATCGAGGAAGACGGAGATCCCGGTGGCGGCGTCCATCATGATGAGTTCCCAGTTGCCGTTGGCGTTCGGCCGCCCTTTGATCACCATCGGCAGGTACACCGTGCGCAGCATGGCGGCGAAACGGCTCTGCCGCGCACCCGACCATCCGGTGTAGGTGTGCTTCATCAGCTCGCCGGCACGAGCGAAGGAGGCGCCCGCCCAGCCCGTCTGCAGGGGCGCGTTGTGGTTCGTGTGGCCCTTGATCACAGCAGACCACGCGTCCATGATCTCAATGGCCTTGGCGGCATGGCGGCGGTCCTTGGTGAGATTCCACAGCAGGGCGTGCGTGTACGCCGCCAGCGCATCGTCACGCTCGTCAGAGCATCCGCGATTGGGGCTGGAACCCGGACCGCACTCAACAATCGCCCGCGGCCTCGCAGTCCACGACAACGACGCGTACTTACTCTTCAGCATGGCGTCATACGCGGACGTCCACGGCTCCGCTTTCGCCTTCACCCTCCCCCGCACGAAGTCCAACTGCGCCTCGCTGACCAGCACTCCTGGATGTTGGAAAGAATTCCTGGCCGATGCCCCGGCATAAGGCTGCGCGCCGGCCGCTTCAGCGTCGTCGGAGGTAAGGGAAGGAAGGGTCGCCGCCCCGAGCGTGAAGGCAACAAGCGCCGACACCACGGTCACCGAGAGCCGTCGGCGCCTGCGATGCCTCCCACGGGCACGTTCCCCCATACCGTCGGTTCCCTGACACGCATCCCTCATCAACGCCTCCGCGAAACAGTCGATCCCGACACCGGTACCCGAAGATGCGGCATCAGCCCGGACACCGAAATCGACCGCCCTGCAGACAGGCACACCACGGGCAGTGCCCACGAAACCGCCGTCTCGACACCGAGACTTCGCCATGGACACGTAAAGCACACTGACCTCGAACAAACCGTGCGGTCAACCAACTGAGCCTGCGTTAGGAAACCCTTAAGACAGGAGAAAGGAAGCACCACACTGAACCGTTCCGGGGCTGATGGAGGCTCGATTCCCTGAGGGGATCGAGTCATGGCACGTCCGTCCCCCTGTCCTCCCGAGCATGAGCCTTTTCCCTCCCGCCTACGAGGTGGGAAAAGGCTCACGCCAACAGTGAGGCCGCCGGGGCACGTGCACACTCCGCCTACCCGCAACCAGCGGCGACGCCAACCGCTGCTCCACCTCCGGGACGAAGCCCTCACCCGCCTGGGGCGCAGGGCCCGGCTCAGGCCAGGGACTCGAAGTACGCTTTCTGGGCCGGGTAGTAGTCCTCGAAGTCAGGCCGCGGCCCGCCCGTGCGCGCCGCGGTCAGCGTGTCCAGGTAGTACTCCCAGCCGGGGCCGACCTGGCCGAGTTGGTCGGTGGTGGTGAGGTGCTGGATCAGCCGGAGTTCGGTGCTGCCGTCGGTCTCGGCCAGCAGCAGTTCCATCGACCAGGCTCCGGCCTCGTCCTCCATCGAGACAGCCAGCCGGCGCGGCGGTTCGCAGGCTTCGATTCGCAGGGGGCTCCAGGGCGCGGATTCCTCGAACGCCATCTGTACCTCGATGGTGCGGCCGGGTCCCGCATGGCCCCGCCACGGGCCGAACCAGCGGGCGGTGCGCTCGGGTTCGGTCACGCTGGCCCAGACGTCGTCCGCACCGGCGCGGTAGGTGCGGGTCAGGATCAGGTCGTACCCCGTCGGCGTGGGAATCAGTTGTCCGGTGGGCTCGAGGGTCATGCCGTGTCCTCCTTGGGGTGGCGTACGTCCTGCTGGTCGACGGCAGGCTCAGCCCGGCGGCGCTCCCGCCCGGTGCGGTGGACCTCGGTCTCCAAGGCGGCCAGGCGCGGCGACCAGCCGGCCTGGCGGGTATCGAACTGCGAGAGCCAGGCGGCAAGGTCTCCCAGCCGGGAGGGGACGAGCGAGTAGCGCCGGTGGCGGCCGATCTGCTCGTCCAGGACGAGACCGCTCTCCCGCAGCACGCGCAGATGGCGGCTGACCGCGGGCCTGGTGATGGTGAACCGGGCAGCGATGTCACCTGCCGTCAGCGGACTGTGGCGCAACATCATCATGATCTCCCGGCGCACCGGATCCGCGATGGCGTCGGCCACACCGCTCAGTTCGTCCACACCGTAAGCGTAACCTATTGGTTACGCGTTGAGGGAGTCTTCGGGTCATCGCCGCAGCGCATCTCCCCGCGTCGATGACCCGGTGCCGTGATGTCGCCCGGCCCGCCTACCGGCGCCGGCGGGTGGTTTTTGTGACTGCGGTGTGCGCCGGGCGGTTCGTGTTCACCAGGGGACGACGCCGTCATCCTCGAAGAACGAACCGGTCGGACCGCCGTCGGGCAGGGTGGCGAGCCGGATCGCCGTGGTCGCGCCCTGTTCAGGAGTACGGGGCCCTTGGAAGCCTGTGAAGTCGGTCGCGACCAGGCCCGGGCAGGCGGCGTTGATCAGGATGTTCGTGCCGGCGAACTGCCGGGCGTACTGCACGGTGAGGGCGTTGAGGAACGACTTCGACGGCGCGTAGGCCGCCATGATCGGGCCGATCTCGATGTCCGGGTCCGATTGCCTGGTCAGGGAGCCGACGCTACTGGAGACGTTGACGATGCGTGGTGAGGGCGAGCGCCGCAGCAGTGGCAGCATGGCGTTGGTGACCCGGACGACACCCATGACGTTGGTATCCACGACCGTGCGGAGCACTTCCAGGTCGAGCGCGGTCGGGTCCTGCACCCACCCGGGGCCCATCTCGCCCGAGATGCCGGCATTGTTGACCAGGACGTCCAGGCGCCCGACCTGCCGTTCGACCAGTTCCGCGGCATCAGTGACGCTCTGGCCGTCAGTCACGTCCAGCGGTACCCCGAACGCGTCCACGCCGACGGCGCGCAGCTTCCCGACGGCGGTTTCGCGTCGGGTGGCGTCGCGGGCTCCCACCCCCACGCGGTACCCCAGGCTGCCCAGCCCGGCCGCGATCTCGTACCCGATTCCCTTGTTCGCGCCGGTCACCAGCGCGATCATCGTTTCGCTCATGCTCATGATGCTGGCTCGCGGGCGAGTGGCGCGGCCAACACCGATACGGTGTCCTGTCATACCCTCCAGGTATCACCGCGTATGCTGCGGCCATGGACACCCTGGAGACGCGCGAGTTGAGGTACTTCGTGGCGGTGGCCGAGGAACTGCACTTCGGGCGCGCCGCGGAGCGCCTCGGCATGGCCCAGCCCCCGCTGTCGCGGGCGATCCAGCAGCTTGAACGGCGCCTCGGAGTCAGCCTGCTGCAGCGCAACCGCCGTGGTGTCCGTCTGACCGGTGCCGGAGAGGTGCTGTTGCACGAGGGCCGGGCGGCCCTCGACGCGACCGCTGCCGCTGCCCGCCGCACCCGGCGCGCAGGCGGTGCCGACAGCTCTGGCGGCTCCCGCGGACGGCTGGTCCTCGCGGTGAAGGCCGCCGCGTCGCACGAACTGCTGCGGAAACTTCTCGACGCTTACGCGGCCGAGCCCGACAGTGCCGAGATCGAGGTGCTGCCGTGCGGCCTCTGCGAGCAGGAAGAGCTGCTGCGCGACGGACGTGCCGACGTCGCGCTCATGCACGCGCCGTGGAACTCCCTCGCCGGGTTCGACAGTGAGGCACTGACGACCGAGGGACAGGTTGCCGTCCTGCCTGCCGAGCACCCGCTCGCCGCCCGCGAGACCCTGTCCGTGGCGGATGTCAGGGACATCCCCGATCTGCCGCTCGCCCGCTGGCCCACCCACGGCACCTACGCACCCGGCCCCGGGCCCGAGGTCCACAACCAGACACAACTGGCTCAGCTGATCGCCCTCGGACGCACCGTGGCGATCGTCCCCGACTCCGCCCGCTCCTGGCTGTGGGCCGAGCACACAGCCGTCCCCTTGACCGACGCGCCTCCCGTCGTGACCCACATCGCCTGGCCCGCGCACAGCCGCTCCCTCGCCCTGGCCAGCCTGGTCCGCACAGCCGCACGTCTCTGACCGGCCGCGGTTCGTTGCGGTGCAGACTGCAGCTGAGCTTGATCACGGTCGGCCAGTGGACGGGCCGCTGCTACCGCTGGGGGCCACGGACCGGGGCCCCTGCCAGGATGCCTCCGGCAGTCCGGCGCGGGGACCTGGAAGGGCGTTCCGGTTCGGCGCTTTTTCTTGGACCACGTACGGAGCCAGAAGATGATCAAAACGCAGAACATAGAAGTCAGTCGTAACGGGGGACTCATCCGCCGTCGCCGGATCCCTCGCCGTACGTAACGGCGTCACCAGCTCTGTGGCCGTCGTCCTCACGGCGATCACGGTGGTGGTTCGGGACCCCACCACTGAAGCGCGGCGGCCAGTACTGGTCCGCGGTACACCAGGCGACACTGGGGCCTTGAGGGGGCTTGACTCCAGTTTCATCTTCGCCCCCGCCGATTGCCGTGCGCCGTACGGGCGGATTCTGGAACCTGCCCCGCGTCAGCGGGCTGCCCGCCCCCGCCGAGCAAGCGTCGAACATGACGTCACTCACGTACTACCGGATCACGAGAGGGCTCCTTCACCCGAGGCATCCCCGGTGTGGGTGGCAATGGCTCGTGTCCGGCTGTCGAAGAGGCTCCGCAGTGCCTCCTGGACAGCTTCGTGATCCAGCTGCCGCTCCTGGGCCAGGAGCAGGCGGGCCTCGGCCTCGACCCGGGCCCACGCCAGGCGGCTGCGT
This sequence comes from Streptomyces sp. NPDC003635, assembly GCF_053587635.1. Lineage (NCBI taxonomy): Bacteria > Bacillati > Actinomycetota > Actinomycetes > Kitasatosporales > Streptomycetaceae > Streptomyces > Streptomyces sp. NPDC003635. The sequence continues at coordinate 68,551 of NZ_JBSFOK010000017.1, forward strand.
CGGTTCTCAGCGCGTCTCACATCGCTGCGGAGGAAACCGGCTCCTGCTGAGAAGCCGGCGGAGACAAGGGCCAGCACCGCAGCGGGGACACGGGCATCCGGCGAGGCCAGCCCGGCAGCTCCGGACAGACCGGCAAGCACCGCAGCGGGAAACCCGAGCGCGATGTCGGTGACAGACCAAAAGCGCACTCTCAGGTGGGCACTGCGTGCTCGCCGTTCCGCCTCACCCAGCACGCGTTCGACTTCCGCCCGAACAGGCGTCACCGCGCCACGTGGAGTGCCCTGATGCAGTGCGTCGTCTCCAGCCACGGGCCCAACAATCTCACCGACGCCGACCCAACAGGCGACAACCGACCACGGCGATTCCCTCGGGTGTCCTTGGCCTCTCCGTCCATCGGGTGCTGCGGGACTTCGGCCACCCCGCACCAAGGTGGCCCGACGGCGGTTCTTCCCGCCCGGTGCTCAGTCAGCGCCGCCCTTTTGCGGGTGGTCAGCCGGAGGCTTGAGGGGCGCCCCCCGCCTCGTGCTGGGCATGCAGGGCGGGGTCCGCCGTCGCGTTGGTGGGCAACGCACCTGAGCCGCCGGAAGTTCAGGAGCGAAGAGTCTGTCCTCGTTGTCGCCAGGGAGCGGGTTGGGCTGAATCTCGATTCGCGCGTTGGGGATGCTGGCAGCGTGGTAGGCACACCGGTAATCGCCGTCACGCTCGGTGAAGACCAGCCGAAGGCGGCCGCTGACGAGTCGGACACGCTCGTCAGTAGTGCGGGTGCTGACGCCATAGGTCGGTCATGGTGCACCACACTCTCGGCCGCTGCCGCCGACCGGAGCGCTCCCGCCTCACCGTCGCCGTCATGCACCTCGAAGCCAACAGAATCAGGGTTAACCGACCCGCGAGCAACTGAACGCACTCACCCACGGGTTGAAGAGCGCGCGTTCCAACGCCGCCCGGGCCGCCGCCACATTCCGCACGCGGAAGCCTGACCCGGCTGAACCGAGTGGGACGCCCGAGGACGCGCGCCCGGAGCCGCGCGCTGCCGGAAGTCGAGCATGTCGGCTAAAGGCCGCCCCGTAAATGATCCCCTGAGGTCAGCCGCCAGAGTGTCCCGCCTCCTGTCAATCAGGGTTGACACAACCCATTCCGTCAACCTAAGTTGACACGATGGGGAATCAAGTGCTCCTTGCATGCGGGATGGCTGCTGGACCGCTCTTCACCCTCGCGTACCTACTGGAAGGCGCCAGCCGTGTGGACTACAAATCCTGCCGCCACCCCGTCAGTTCGCTTGCTCTTGGCCGCGCCGGGTGGGCGCAGACCGTCAGTTTCCTCTTCACGGGCTTGCTGTCGCTGCTCTTCGCCGTGGGCCTGTGGGATACCGGACCTTCCCGCTGGGGTGCACTGCTGATCTGCGTTTGGGCGGTCGGCCTGCTGGGCGCAGGTGCCTTCCGCACGGATCCGGTGAGCGGCTACCCGGTCGGCACCCCCGATCAGCTTCAGCACCCCACCCGCCTCGGGGCTCTGCATGACCTGTTCTCCCTCATCGGATTCCTCGCCCTTGCCCTAGCCTGTTTTGTCTTCGCCCTGTCCACCTCGCTGGGATGGGCCTTCTACTCGATCGTCAGCGGTGTGCTCTTCGCAACCACGATGGCGCTGGCCAGTGTCGCGTTCAGCCAGCATCAACGCTGGGGGGATCTGGGCGGACTGTTCCAGCGCGTCTCACTCACGATCGGCTGGACCTGGCAGACGCTGCTCGCCGTGCGCCTTCTGCACATCTGACGGTCGTCACATATCGCCGCTCACCGCAGCGACGATCTTTCGGTGGCTGGTGTGATTACGGCGTCGGAGCCGTCTTGGATAGGCCCCTTCACCCGGCTGAGCCTGCGATGCTTCACCAAGTAGGTGAGCGCACTGCGGCGCAAGGACGCGGACGCGGTCCGTAGAGGCCGGCCGTGGAGCCTTCCGCTGGAGGGCCGAGTCCTGCTCGTGACGGCCTACTGGTGCACGAACTTGACGATGCGACAGCTCGCCCCGCATTTCGGCATCTCATAGTCCGCAGCTGACCGCGTCATCGACCACCTCGGCTCCAAGCTCGCGCTCCAGGCACGCAAGCGATTCCGCAAGGACGCCGTACTCATCGTGGACGGCACGCTCGTACCCACCCCGGACCACGGGGCCGCCGAGCAGTCGAGAAATTGCCGGTACTCCACCAACCACCAGGTCGTGATCGACGCCGAAACCCGCCGGATCGTCATGGTCGGCCGACCGCACCCGGTAACCGCCCCGGCTCCAAGGCGTGGACGGAATCCGGCGCCAAGGCCGCCGTTGCCAGGACGATGACGATCGCGAACGGCGGCCATCCCGGCACAGGACTCGTCATGCCACATCCCCGACGCCAAGGCGAAGAGCTGCCCGACTGGAAGCAGGCACACAACAAGTCACACAAACAGGTCCGGGCCCGCGTCGAGCATGTCTTTGCCCGGATGAAGGGCTGGAAGATCCTGCGCGCCTGCCGCCTCAAAGCGACGGTGTCCACCACGCCATGCTCGGCATCGCCCGCCTGCACAACCTCGCCCCAAGACTTGTCCCGCAATGATCACGCAGGAGGGCGTCGCAGCCGCTTGCCGGCTGGCTGCGGAGTCAGTCAAGGCCGGTCGCCCAAGTCGTCAGCGCGGCGAAGTCGTCAACGGCGAGGCCGCGTCGCGGGTCGATCCGGTGTAGTAGGGCGGGACCGTCGTGGTGTTCCTTCACCCAGGAATGATCCGCCTCTGTGATCTCGTCATCGACCCAGGCGAACGCACGTCCTGTCGCCCAGGCGACGATCTCAGGCGTCTTCCAGAACACACCGTTCCCGGGCTCGGGCCGCGGCGAGGGCCAAGGGATGAAGGGCAGCTCGGGCAACCCCAGGACTGGCGCGACGAAGGCGTTGGCTTCTTCCTCCCACGTAGTCGCCCACACCAGGTCGAAGGGAAGTGCCTCCAGCGCCGGGCCGTGATCCGGGTTAAGCCACACCCGCAGCGGCTTCACCGGCTTGTTCGGCAGCCCCCACTCAGCCAGCCGGCGCCGCTCGGCGGCCTCCCACCGAGGCGTCAGCAGGCGGTGCGTCTGATAGCCCACAGGCCGACGGTGCGGCTTCGCTGCATACGGGTTCAGCGGTCCGTCCACATCCACCAACAACACTGGGCGCACCAGCTCATCCCCCCTTGGTCCTGCGTCGCACCGTACCGGCCAGTGACGAGCCCGCCCAACAGCGGCCAGCCGCTTCAGCGTCGTCCTGGCCAGCTCGGCCTGCCCGATGAGCAGGCGGTAGCCGGACGGGACCGCGGAACGTAGCCGGCCAGGGCGCAGCGGCCAGTGCTTCTACTTTTTCGCCGTGTCCTGAGCAGGACGGCGGCCGCTCATGGCGTCCGCGATGGTGTGCGCGGTCCGGGTGAAGTCCTCGGCCTGCTGCGGGGACAGATCGCGCAGGGAGGCTTCCTCCAGAGCCTTCCACATGGCCTCGATCGGCCCGCGCATCGCCCGCCCCTTGTCGGTGAGGTGGACGATCATGACGCGCCGGTCGTGCGGGGCCGGTTCACGGGTCAGAAGACCGGCGTCCTGCATGCGGCGCAGCGACTTCGAGACCGTGGAGTGATCCAGCCCGACGCTTTCGAGCAGCTCGGACTGGCTCTGGCCGTCCCGGTCCAGGAGCTGCATGAGCAGCAGTTCCTGCCCGGGATGCAGGTCCATCTCCCGCAGCATGGCCGAGGCATAGCCACGGTGAGCGCGGGCCAGCTGGAAGATCGCATAGCTCAGCGCACCCTGACGGGCAGTGGAGGGCAGGGCGGGCGGAGTGAGGGCGGTCATGTGCCAATCCTTCAATCGTCCGGTCGGGGGCAGGCGGCGGTCGGTGAACAGTGAGGACGAGTGTGCCTCCAATGCGACCACACTCGCCGCCCGGCCTCGGCTCAGGTCGTCGGGACGAGGGTGGTGGGTGAGGGCCAGTGGAGGACGACCGTAGGCCGGAGTGGCCAGGCGGGATGCCCGGGCGGCCGCCACGGGCCAGGTCGGACGGGCGCGCAATGCGCGCTCGGCTTCCGTAGTGGCGGCGTGGGGGGTGATTTGCGTCGATGGCGGGCAGGACGCCGCAGCAGCCCGGACGGGCGGCCAGGGCCGCGACGGTGGAGCGCTCCCGAGCGGCGGGGGGTGACGGTTGTGCCGGGCTGGGAGCAGCCACGCCAGGCGAGCGCGGGGTGCCTGGACGGTGCCTGTCGGGTGCCTGAGCCCTGCGGCGGAGGGCGGGTGGCCGGGGTCAGCGTGGAGGGCCGAGGATGACGCCGCCGTAGAGTTCCGCCGCCTCGGCCAGGAGGGCTTTGGGGATGGTGAAGCCGTCCGGGCGCGGTGTGGTCAGGTCGCGGCCGGCGTGGCGGAACATGCCCTCGATGCCGCCCGGCGTGGCGATCATGAGGAGGTCGGCGCGCTTCGAGGTGATGCGGTAGGTGTGGGGGATGTTGCGGGGCAGGTAGACGATTCCGCCCTCACGCAGGTGGTGTTCCTCCTCCCCCGCCCAAACCAGTGCGCTGCCCTGGAGGAGCAGGAAGACCTCGTCCTCGCGGGTGTGCAGGTGCAGGGGCGGGGCTTCGCCTCGGGCGACATCGAAGCGGCCCACGGTGAGCTGGCCTGCGGTTGCTTCCTTGTCGAGCAGGACGGAGAACGTGCCCCCGTCGAGCCATTCCAGTTTCTGCTGGTCCTCGGCCTGGGCCAGATACGGCATGCTCATCACTTCCCCCTCAGTCAAACCGGGTGGTCGGTGGGTGGCGCTCCCCGTTCAGGCGCGGTCGGTTCAAGCGCGGGTTGTGCAGGCGCGGTTGAGTCAGGCGCGGGAGGTTCAGGTGCCGGGGGTTGAGGCGGTGAGGATGCGGCGTACCCATGCCGTGCGGGCGGCGAGCGCGGCGACGGACAGGGCCGCGGCGGGGGCGGCGCCGTCGAAGATGTGGAAACCGCCCGCCCACACGTGGAGTTCGGCCTGTACGCCCGCCGCCCACAGACGGGAGGCGTAGGCGACGTCCTCGTCCCGGAAGACCTCCGCTGAACCGACATCAATGAAAGCAGGCGGCAGGGCGGACAGATCCGTGGCACGGGCCGGAGCACTGTATGCGGAGACGGCCTCGGTGCCGCGCAGGTCCCCCAGCAGCGCGGTCCAGCCGGTGAGGTTGCTCTCCCGGCTCCAGGAGCCGGTGCCCGCGTACTGCCGCGTGGACACCGTCTCGTCCCGGTCGTCCAACATCGGGCTCATCAAGAGCTGCGCCAGCGCCTTCGGCCCCTTGCGGTCACGCGCCAGCAGAGCGACTCCCGCGGCCAGTCCGCCGCCCGCCGACGTGCCGGCGAGCAGGATCCGCTGCGGATCGATACCCAGCTCGGCAGCGTGGGCGGCCATCCACACGAAGCCGGCGAAGGCGTCCTCCACCGGCGCCGGCGCCGGATGCTCGGGGGCGAGGCGGTAGTCAAGGCTGACGACGACCGCGTCGTGCTCCAGGGCCCAGTCCAGGATGTTCTCGATACCGGTGAACCGGTCACCGATGATCATGCCGCCACCGTGCAGGAAATAGATGCCCGCACCGCTCAGCGCCCCCGACCGCGGAGTGAACACCGACGCGGCGAGATCACGGTCCGGGCCCGGCACCGTGACGATCCGGTGCTGAAGGTCACGGGTGCTGAGCACCTCCTCGATCGGAGCGGTGAACGGCGCGGCCCGCAGGGCCCCGATCATCTCCGCAGTGATCGCCGAAGGCAGCGGACTCTGGTCCAGTAGGGCGCCCAACTCCGGGTCGTAGGGCGGTCGGGCAGGTGCTTCGGGTGTGGTCGAGACAGACATGACGACTCCTCGCAAGGGCTCCCGCCGACCACTTATGTGGCCGACCACATAAATGTAGCGCGAGAAAACGTGGCTGGCAACATATTTGGGTGGACCCTGCCCCCACCTGCAGTCACAACCCAGCCACCGGGCACCCTGGCGGCGATGCACCCGCGACACGGCCCGGCCAAACGCCACAGCCGCCGACGGCCGCGCCGCGCCCTCACATCTGCCGGCGAGCAGGCACTACACCCCGACGGGCGCCTCGCCGCTCGCCACGCGCCCCGGCTCACGCACGGCCCGGCGGAAGCGCCCGGGGGCGAGCCCATGATGGCGCTTGAAGGCATGGGCGAAGGCGAACTCTGAGGTGTAACCGACCTGTCCAGCGACCGCCGACAAGGGAGCATCGCTGTCGCGGAGGATCCGTGCGGCGCTGCTCAACCGCCACCAGGTGAGGTACGCCATCGGCGTGCTGCCGACGAACCGGGTGAAGCGGCGTGCGAAGGCTGTCCTCGACATGCCGACCTTGTGCGCCAGTTCCTGCACGGTCCAGGGGTGAGCGGGCCGGCGGTGGAGATAGTTGAGGGCCGCGGCGACCCTGGGGTCGGCAAGGGCGGCGCACCACCCCGCCGACGGCCCTCGAGCCGACTCCAGTTCCAGCCAGGCCCGCAGGACGTGCACCAGGAGAAGGTCGAGCAGCGCGGGCAGGGCCGCGTCCGCTCCGGGTTTCCCGTCCGTCAGGTCGGCAGCCAGCAGCTCGACCACCGCGGCCAGCGCGGGGTGGCGGTCCGGGCCTGCGGGCAGGTGCACGACGTCGGGCAGAGCGCGCAGGAAGGGATGGATCTGGCCACGGTCGAGCCGATACGCGCCGCAGACCAGCACCGCTCCCCCATCCACCACCTCGCCGTCGAGACCCCCACCGACGTCGTGCGCCGCTCCATCAGACGCACCCGGCTCAACGTCAAGCGGCAGGACAGCCGCCTCACGGTCGGGGCCACTGCTCATGCCGTGCACGGATCCGTGGGGCAGGAAGACCACATCGCCCACGCTGAGCCGTGTCGCCGTTCCATCGGGAGACAGCAGCCAGCAACTGCCTCGCAGAACGACATGGAACCCGGCACCGGGGTACGGACCGAACCGGCTGCCCCACTCACTCCCACGGCGGGAGAGGCGGAACTTGGCCCGCCCCACTCTCATCGTGGCGATCACATCGCTGACGACATCCACATCCCGACCCTAGAACACGTACAAAGGGCGGAACGCTCACGCATGTTCTGAGCTCTTTGGCGCATGGATGGGCCCCGTCCGCCGTCCATACGGTGGAAGCCGACCGGAAAACAGGCCTGAACAGGGAGCAGTTACCGTGACCGCATACGTCGTCATCGATCTCGACGTGACCGACCCCGCCGCATTCCAGAAGTACATCGACGGCGTCACCCCTCTCATCGAAGCAGCCGGCGCCCGCAACCTCCTCATCGACGACAACCCCGTTGTCCTGGAAGGGGACTGGAAGCCCGCCACACTGGTCCTTCACGAGTTCCCCTCCCGAGCGGCGCTGCAGGCGTTCTGGGACCTGCCGCAGTACCAGCCGCTCAAAGCGCTGCGCCGTACCTGCTCCACCGTCAAGGTCGTAGCGGGAGAGGACCCCGCAACACGCTGAGACACACAGCAACACCACGCCACACCACTTGCAGTCACCCAGCCCGCGAACACCGCATCTCCGCACACTGAGGGGACGTTGGCTCCGAATCCGGACTGGCGGCGGCAGCGCGCGGGCCAAAGTCCTCAGCCGCCTCGCCGACGATGAGTGCCATCACGCATGCACTCATGAGTACCAGCGCCAGCCCGCTCGTCCCGGTCGCCTGCGGCGCCCGGCCATGCGGCCGGGGCCGGGCACGGCGTAGATGAAGGACATACCGCTGATACCGGACGCGGCGCGGCTGGAGGAACGACTGGGCTCGGGCTCTCTGTGGCGGCCCGACGAAGACACCTGCCGGCCGAGCTGACCGGCGCCGAGGCGAGGGAGTACTTGCTCACGGTGGGCTTTTGCGCCGTCGGTCCCCCTTCCAGGGAATCGAGACGCGGCACCTGCGGGGCGAGGACGCCATGGAACCCGTCGACGCCGACGAGATCCACGGCAGCCGCTGTCCCGACCACGACTCCCCGCCCACCAACTTCTGCTTCAGCGTGCACGTACACGGGCTACTCAGCCTTCTGGTCCGGCGCCTTCAAGGCTCTCGGCTGACCAGCGCCGACGACAGGCTCCGTCGGAGCGAGGCGCCGGATCTGCCCGGCCCTGACCGGAAGCTCACAGGCACGCCTACTGGGGCAGGTCGGCGACGACATCCGGCGCGACGGTGACCGCCGTGGCACCCGACGCGCACTGAGGTCCACCCCTCACTCCGGCTCGCCAGCCCGCAACGGTGGCGGCTCACTGCGTGTAGAAGGTGGCGTCGGCCCGGTCCGTCGTCGTGCTGAGAGCCTGGACCTGGAGCAGATGGTCGTAGTGGCGGATGTAGCGGCCCGGGACGTTGGACGACTCGTACGAGACTCCGGCGGAGTCCGCCAGCCCGGGCCGGGCGATCCAGGAGGCGTCGCCGCGGAACAGGGCCGTGCCGTCGTTCTTCTCCACCCACACCTCGTAGTTCTTGTGGCGCAGGAAGTATCCGGGGAAGTTGGCCGACTCCAGGGAGACGGAGCCGCCGCCGGCAAGCCCGGGGACGACGCGGAACTGCGAGTCGGCCAGCGGGGAGACGTTCGACTCGGTCCTCGCGCGGAACTCCCAGTGCCTGATGAACCGGTCGGGGAAGTTGTAGGAGGAGAGCCGGACCGGGGTGAGGCCGTCGGCGACCGGGATGCCGAAGTCGGGTGTGCCGTCGGCCTTCCAGTAGATCTTCTGCACGCGGGTACGGCGGTTGGGGTCGTTGAGGGGGTCGCCGCTGATGTCCCGGTAGCCGCGGGAGTGGTAGACGAGGATGTCCGACCTACCGTCCTCGGAAACCGTGAACTGGTTGTGCCCGGGCCCGTATTGGCTGGTGGCGGCGTTGCTCGCGAAGACCGGGCCCGCGTGCTTGGTCCACGACGAGGCTTTGAGCAGGTCGGCGGAGGCTGACGCGGTCAGCATGCCCATGCAGTAGTTGGCGTCCGTCGCGCTGGCCGAGAAGGTCATGAAGACCTTGCCGTTGCGCTGGATCACGGCAGGTCCCTCGTTGACCGTCTGGCCTCCGGCGGTCTCCCACGCGGCCGTCGGCCGGCTGAGCATGACCGGTGCCCCGGTGATGGTCCACGGACTGGCCATCCGTGCGATGTAGAGGTTGGTGCCGGGGCCGACGGCGGGATCGTTCTGCGCCCAGGCGAGGTAGCGGGTGCCGTTCACGGTGAAGGTCGTGGCGTCCAGAGAGAAGGTGTCCAGTGGCAGGGCGATACGGCCCTTCTCCGTCCAGGCGCCGGTCACCGGGTTCGCGGCGGTGCACTCGAGGACGTAGGGCCGAATCCGCCACACATCGCCTGCGTCCCCGGCCGCGAAGTAGACGTACCATCTGCCGTCGATGAAGTGGATCTCCGGAGCCCAGATATGAGCGCCCATCGCCCCGGTGGCGTGCTTGGTCCAGATGGTCGCCTCGGCGGCCGAGGACAGTCCCTGGATCGTGGTGGCACGGCGCAGCACGATCCGGTCGTACGCCGGCACCGTGGCGGTGAAGTAGTAGTAGCCGTCGGTGTGTTTCCAGATGTGCGGGTCGGCCCGCTGTTCCGCGAGGGTGTTCGTGTAGGTGACACCGGGGGACGCCGGCACGGCGGCGTGGGCGGCACCGGCCGGGAGGCCGACAGCGACGGCGGCGGCCGAGCCGGCCATCATGCCGAGGACCGTTCGCCGGGTGGGTACAGGTCTCACGGGTTCTCCTTGTGGGGGCAAGGCGCGGAGGTGACTGCCTGTTCACGTGGATCGATATTTCGAACGCCGTTCGCGAGTTCGACCAGAAGATAGGTTCTGCCGATCCTCCGGTCAACGCTTCCGCCATGACAATCGCCGGTCCCCGGGCTCTTCCTCGGGCGGCTCACATCGCACGAGGCCAACGAAGCCGGGGCGTGCGCGAGTGCTAGCTTCCCTTCGCGTGATGGAGCATCAGGAGCAGACCAGGGCGGCCTATGACGGCGTCGTCGAACTGTACGCGGCGAAATTCGCCAACCAGTTGGAGGAGCAGCCGTTCTCCCGGAACATGATCAGGACCTTCGCCGAGTTGGTGCGCCGGACGGGTAACTCGCGGGCCGCCGACGTCGGGTGCGGGCCTGGACATCTGACGGCCATGCTGCACGATCTGGGACTGGACGCCTTTGGCCTCGACCTCTCCCCCGCCATGATCGACCATGCCAGGCGGACACATCCGGCGCTGCGCTTCGAGGAGGCGCGGATGGAGTCCCTGCCGGTCGAGGACAGCGCGCTCGGCGGGGTACTGGCCCACTACTCGATGATCCACACGCCTCCTGGGGACCTGCCCGCACTCCTCGCCGAGCAGGTACGGGTCCTGTCGCCAGGGGGACTGCTCATGGTCTCGTTCTTCGGGACAGACGAACCGGAGCCGGTCCGCTTCGACCACAAGGTGACGCCCGCCTACAGCTGGCCGGTGGACCGGTTCGCCGAGTTGCTGTTCCGGGCCGGGCTCGACCCGTTCGCCCGGCTGCTCCACGATCCGGCCTCCGAACGAGGCTTCCTCGACACGCACTTGCTGGCGCGGCTCCGCTGAGGGACGCGGACGTCGCCCTTGTGAGCGCCCCCGCCGCCGCAGCACGGGACCGCGGTGATCGTCCCGTGCGCCGAGCGGGGCGTGACCGCCGTGCGCACGCGCGGAGCCAACGAGCTCCTGTGCACACCCACCCCGGGTGGAGGGACATGTACGCGAGAGACCGTGGCCCCACGCTCCGCCTTCGGTCCCAAGCAGCCCAGGTGGTGGCTGTCGAGCTCGAAGCCGAAGGGGGTGACCCGCTGCAACGACGGACATCACGTCCCGAACAGTGACCTGCTGCGATGACGGAGACCACGTCCCGAACAGTGACCCGCTGCGATGACGGACACCACGTCCCGAACGACGCCGGTCAGCCGCGTCGGTGATCCTGCGCGGACACGATCCGGCCCGGGGCCCTGCCCCGCGCGGTTCCCCGCCCCAGGACAGGGCAGTCACCCGTACTGTGCGCGCCCGGCCTTCAGTTGAAGACGTCCAGGGCATCCATCCAGGAGCCATCGGCAGCGGAGCGGGCCCGCACGGGGCGCGGCTCCGGGTAAGTTGCCGTTGCGGCCCTGGCGCGGACGAGCTCCGGTCCGCCGCACGACGCGACCGCGAACGCGCCGAACACCTTGGCGAACGCGGCGGGGTCGCGAAACTCGACGCCGAACGCCCGGCCGTCCTGCAGCGGCACCCACACCACCCGGTCCAGCCGTCCCCACTCCAGCACCGGCTGATCGTCCGCGGTCGACCGTCCCTCCAGCCACAGCCGCGCCACGTGCAGGAGGTTCACCTCCTCCATCGGCAATCGCTTGCGCCGCACCCGCAGTTCACCCGCCGTCAGCTCAACCCGCTGGTCCTTCCTCGGGTACCAGACGACACCGATCCCGAACGGCACCCACAGCAGGATCCCGATCATCGGCCAGACCAGAGCTGCACCCCATGATCGGAACAGCCCGGCATCCAGCAGGTACAGGGCGCCGAAGACCACAACCCACTTCGCCGTCATGCGCCAGAACCCAGTGCCCTGCCGGTACAGCACCCGCCGCTTGCTCGTCATCGTCATGCCCGCACGCTATCCGCAGCCCCGCCACTGCCCACCAGCCGGCCGCCCGTGAGCGTGCCCGGCACGTCCCGTACCGACTCGTGGACCCGTCGAACCGGGCCGGCACGACCCGCCGAGCGGCGGCGGGCTCCCTGGCGGCGGGCTTCGCCCACCTCGCGCCGGCGACCTGAGCGACGTACCTGCAACGCCGCATCACCAAGGTCAGCGGCCAGGCCGAACCACACCGTGCGACAGCGCACCTGCGGACAACCCCCCTCTCGCGCCTGGGGGTCCCCTCCGATCGTCCGGGGGATGGCTCCATGGCACGCCACCGCCCATGATCCGTACGTTTCTGAGACCGGGCCGACCAGTCGAGCTCCGCGTCCACACCAGCCACCGAACCCAGGAGTACGACCATGTCCTTGGCCGGCGAAACCACTCTGCCGCACCCCGGGAAGCCAGCCGCGAGGCACGCCTCGGCGGACCCGGGCAGCGAGTTCGCGCCACTGTTGCGCCACGTCAAGGGACAAGGGCTGCTCGAACGGCGCACCGCCTGGTACGCACGCACCATAGGTGTCAACACGCTCAGTCTGGCCGCCGTCGTCACGGGCATGGCGCTCGTCGGCGGTTCGTGGTGGGTGCTCGCTCTCGCCCCCGTCCTCTCCGTCCTGTGTGCCCGCACCGCGTTCATCGGCCACGACGCGGGCCATGCCCAGATCAGCGGCGACCGCGTCACCAACCGCCGCATCGGTCTCATCCACGGCAACCTGCTGCTCGGCATGAGTTACGCGTGGTGGAACGACAAGCACAACCGCCACCACGCCAACCCCAACCACATCGACAAGGACCCTGACGTCGTCGCTGACGTCCTCGTCTTCACGAGTGAACAGGCCGCCACCCGCACAGGCTTCCGCGGCTGGCTCACCCGCCACCAAGCATGGCTCTTCCTCCCCCTCACCCTCCTCGAGGGCCTCGCTCTGAAGCTCTCCGGCTTCAAGGATCTGCGCCGCCAGAGCGGCCGCGAGCGCCTCATGGAGGGCTCACTCCTCATCGCTCACATCGCTGGGTACGTCACCCTGCTGCTGACGACCATGCCGCTCGCGCACGCACTCGTCTTCGCCGCGCTCCATCAAGCCCTGTTCGGGCTGCACCTGGGCATGGCCTTCGCACCCAACCACAAGGGGATGGACATGCCCGACACCGACGGTGAGAAGTGGGGACACCTGCGTCGCCAGGTCCTCACATCCCGCAACATCAGGGGCGGCGTCGTGACCGACTGGCTCCTCGGCGGCCTCAACTACCAGATCGAGCACCACCTGTTCCCCAGCATGCCCCGCCCTCATCTGAGGCTCGCGCAGTCCATGGTGAAGGCCCACTGCCACAACCTCGGTATCCCCTACGCCGAAACCGGCCTCGTCGACTCCTACCGTCAGGCCCTGCGGCACATGCACGAAGTGGGAGAACCGCTGCGCGCCGACAGGTGAGCGTGGGTTCCGCGCGAGCCGACCCCAAAACCGCGGTCGTCCGCTGCCGCTTTGCTGGGGGACCCGTACGCAGTCGACGGCGTCGAACGACATCAGGATCGTCAACTCGGCTCCGGCGTGAACCGTATCGCGACCTTGATCACGCTACGCAACAGACAGATCCGCAACAACTTTCAACCTTCCACATGGCAGATGAGCTGGAGATTAGGACCCTTAATGAGATCTTGTCTGAAAATACTTGCAGTAAGTTGCAGGAGCATTCGTGCGACCCCAGAATCCGGGGCATGGCAAACCACACGACGCGCGCATCGCGTCCCCTCGCTCTCGCCACCATGACCGCTGCGGCTCTGGTGATGTCCCTCGCCGCCGCCCCGTCCACCGTGGCGGCCACCGGATCGCCGGCTCCGGAATGCGTGGAGTACTTCCAGAGCTGGCGCTACACCGACGTCCATAACGGCTGCAGCGACACCGTCAACGTCACGGTCGAGTACACGAACGGCCAGTGGGCCCCCTGCCGCGTCATCGAGCCCGGCGGCTGGGCGACCTTCTCCGGCTACGGGACGAACGGCAATTACGTCACAGCGCTGCGGACGTGCGACCCCGCCCTCGTCACGGCCAACGGCGCCTGAAGATAGGTGATGACGGGCCCACGCTCGACCAAGCTGACAGTCACCCCACGAACGGCTCCCGTGGCGCAACTGCCTCCGAGCGCATAGCACTTGCCCGAGGCCCGTAGGCAGTGCGTCGAAAGTCGGCTCGCTTCCTCGTCCCCCATCGCGGTGATCTCGATGTGGGGCGAGGGGTTCCGTGGCGAGGTTTGCCGTCGGAGTACGGGCCACGGCAGTGGGTTTACGGACTCTTCCGCCGCTGGCAGCGTGACGGCACCTGGCCCGCACTGCTGGCCCGACTGCCGTCACTCATGTCCCGCTCGTTGACTGTGCACCAGCCCACGATGTCGTGCCGGTGAGGGATGGCTGCCGATTGCGCCTCGCGCAGGTGCAAGCGGTCAGGCGTAGGGGTTGCAGACGAGATACCCGTCGACGCGGCTGATCCAGTCCGAGGCAGGGTCGCAGGGAAGGGTGTGGCCGAGGTCGTCGACGCGGACCTCGCTGATCCACTGGTCGTGCTGGTACTCGTGGTTGATGAGCGCGAGCAGAAGGTGGCTGGCGACGATGGTCAGCTGGGTGGGGGCGCCGACCTTGCCGGCGGCGATATTGCCGATGCGGGCGTGGACGCGTTCGGCGACGGTGTCGCGGAACGCGGTGAGCCGTTCGACGGTCGGCAGGGCACCACGGAACTTCTCCGGGTTCGCCGAGTCCATGAGTCCGTCCAGCTCCGGGTCAGGGCTGGGCTCGGCAGCGGTGAGGTTGCGGATCAAGAAGTGGGCGACGTGGGCCTGGTGGCCCAGGTGCCAGCCGATGGCGCTGGAATCCTCGTGCGGTCGCCAGGTCACCTCGTCCGGGGTGAGGTCCCGCCACAGCTCGTCGGTGTAGGCGCGGGCGCGGTCGTACTCGCGCAGCAGGGCGTTGATTTCGTGCATGAGGTCACCCTGCCGTCAGGCGGCGTCGTAGAGGCGGATTTCGCGGCCCGTCTCCGGCAGCGGGGACAGGCCGTCGACCACGTCATGGGTGAACCGGCCGCTCTCCATGTGGGCCTTGGCGTCGGCCGTGCTCTCGAAGCCGTGGAGGACTTGGACGTCCTCGTCGCGGACGAGGAGTTTCTTGCTGACGGCGCCGGGGACGGTGTCCAGGAAGGGCCGCCTGTACTTCGCGTACACGCATGTGACTGCGGCGCGGTCGGCCGGGACCTCTGGCAGCGTGATGTCGAGATACGCCATGGGTATGCCTCGTTTGCTCGGCAGAAGGGGTTCGGTGCGGCGATTCCCGCAACGTGCCTGCCAAGTTAGGCATCCTCGGGAGAGTGCGGTAGGGGATCTCGCACCGAGGAGGCGATCTCGCGCGAGAAGGCCTTGGGGTAGTGAGCGCCGACCTGCGGTGCCCCTCCAGAGCGGCGTGGCGCTGGCGAGGCGTACGAGCTCGAGCGGCATGCGTGAACAAAGGAGACGGCGACTGAGCACACCGGATACTTCAAAGGCGCCCTCGCCGCCGGCGAACGAGCCGCCCGGTCCGTGCCGGCGACCCTGGAGAATACCGACGACCCGATCACCGAGCCCGCCCAGCTGTCCGATCTCAGCTGACGCCCCACCCGGCACACAGGCGACGACCCCGAACCTGGTCCGGGCCGTCACCCCCCGCCACGCCCGCAGCCCTGCCCCGGAAGAGGACATGACCTCGCACGCACCATCCCCCGCAACGATCCACATACCCGATGCCGCTCTGACCCAGCGCCGGATCCTGCGGGTCCTGGTCGTCTCGCAGATCCTGAGCGGCGCAGGTCTCGCCGCTGGCGTCACCGTCGGCGCCCTCCTCGCCCAAGACATGCTCGGCTCCACCAGCCTCGCCGGACTGCCCAGCACCCTGTTCACCGCCGGATCCGCGCTCGCCGCCGTCGCCGTCGGCCGCATCTCCCAGGCCCGCGGCCGCCGCCCCGGCCTGGCCACCGGCTACCTCACCGGCGCCGTCGGCTCGGGCGGCGTCATCACCGCCGCCGTTCTGGACAACCCTGTGCTGCTGTTCCTCGCCCTGTTCGTCTACGGCGCCGGCACCGCCACCAACCTCCAAGCCCGCTACGCCGGAGCCGACCTCGCAGCCCCCGGCCACCGAGCCCGCGCCGTCTCCACCGTCCTGGTCGCCACCACCCTCGGCGGCGTCGCCGGACCCAACCTCGCCGCCCCCACCGGCACCTTCGCCGAACGCCTCGGCATCCCCAACCTCGCCGGACCCTTCATCCTCTCCGGCGTCGCCTACGCACTGGCCGCCCTCGTCCTCGCCCTGTGGCTGCGCCCGGACCCCCTGCTCCTGGCCCGCTCCGTCGCCCAGGCCGAGAAGGCCGGCACCGCGGCCAACCCGGCCGCTGGCGGCCCCGGCCCGAGCTCCGGCCGCGGAAGCGTGGTCCTCGGCGCCCTGGTCATGGTCCTCACCCAGCTCGTCATGGTCGCCATCATGACGATGACCCCGGTCCACATGCACGACCACGGCCACGGCACCGCGGCCTCCGGTCTCGTCATCGCCATCCACATCGGCGCCATGTACCTGCCCTCACCGCTCACCGGATGGCTCGTCGACCGCTACGGCCACATGAAGATCGCCGCAGCCTCCGGCATCACCCTCCTGGCCTCCGGCATCCTCGCCGCGCTCGCGCCCGGCGATTCCATCGCCCTCCTCGCACTTGCCCTCGCCCTGCTCGGTCTGGGCTGGAACTTCGGTCTTGTATCCGGCACCGCGATCATCACCGACACCGTCCCGCTCGCCACCCGCGCCAAGACCCAGGGTCTGGTCGATGTTTCCATCGCCATCGCGGGTGCCACCGGCGGTATGGCCTCCGGCATCATGGTCGCCGCCACCAGCTACCCCGCCCTCGCTCTGGCGGGCGGCGCACTCTCCCTCGCTCTTCTGCCCGCAGTCGCCGCCACCGCCTACCGCCGGTGAGCCCAATGGATCCCGACACCACCACGACGGAGGACGTGCAGCCAGGGCTTGACTTCCGGTGGAGCTACTCATGGATGCGTGGTGCAGATCCTGACCCGCGACGCTGGATTGATCGCCGCCCTGCACGAGGTCAGCGACGCTGGTCAGAGTCCCGGTTCCTGGAGGGCTGGCGGGCGGCGGTCGGCAGGAGGGAGTCTGGCGCCGGCAGATGATCGA
This sequence comes from Streptomyces sp. NPDC003635, assembly GCF_053587635.1. Lineage (NCBI taxonomy): Bacteria > Bacillati > Actinomycetota > Actinomycetes > Kitasatosporales > Streptomycetaceae > Streptomyces > Streptomyces sp. NPDC003635. Next base: position 85,383 of record NZ_JBSFOK010000017.1, read on the forward strand.
CGCGGTGCGCTGCCTCGTCGACCACGGCAACAACTGGCAGGCGATGCCCGCGGACTTCCCCCTGCGTCTGTACCTGCGCCGGGCCAGGCAGCACCGGGTCATCCTCGTGGAACTCGGTGCCGAAAGAGAGCTGGTCTGGTCGCTCTGCGCGATCCACTCCGTGGGTGTGCGAGCGGCAACCGGGGCAACTGATCGGACCGAATCCGGCGGACCGCGGCGATACTCGGTCCGCGCAAGCGGATCCGGGTTGCTCAATGAACCGGCTGTGCCGTGCTGGGCCAGTGCTTCTGCAGGGTTTGAACGGTCTCGGCGATCGCGGGCCGTTGGGCCGCCCTGGTGCGCCACAGTGCGTACAGCCGCCGTACCGGGGTGGGATCGAGCGCCACCTCCGCCACCCCGGCAGGCAACGGTCCGCGGCCCAGGCGCGGGATGAGGCAGATACCCAGTCCTGCGGCAACGAGCGCCACCAAGGTCGGGTTCTCGTCCGCCTGGTGGACGATCTCCGGCTCGTGCCCGGCCGTCCGCAGGGTCCGCATCAGCCATTCGTGGCACACCCGGCCGGGCGGCTGGCACACCCACCGCTGCCCGCCGAGGTCCTCGCGCCGTACGGCCTCCCGCCCTGCGAACGGGTGGCCTTGTGGCACCAGCAGCGTGCACTGGTCCTCCCCGATCACCGCCCGCTGGACTCCCGGCGGCAACAGCAGCGGCGCGATGTCCCAGTCGTGGACCACGCTCATGTCGACCGCGCCCTTGGCGACCATGCCCACGGACAGGTGCGGGTCGACCTCGACGAGCCGGGCGTCCACTCCCGGATGCCGCACGGCCAGGTCGGCGAGGACGGCGGGCAGCAACCCGCGCGCCGCCGACGCGAAGGCGGCGATACTCAGGCGCCCGGCGGGCTTCCCGCGCCGTTGTTCCAGCTCGCCCTGCGCACGTTCCATGATGCCCAACAACTCCTCCGCTACAGCTACGAGTTGATGGGCCTCGGGGGTCAGCTTCACTCCGCGGCCCGCACGCTCCAGCAGCACGGTCCCGGTCTCCCGCTCCAGCTTCGCGATCTGCTGGGACACAGCGGAGGAGGTGAAGCCCAGGGCGGAGGCGGCGGCCCCGACGCTGCCGTGCACGCAGACGGCGTGCAAGGCGCGCAAACGATGCAGGTCGAGCATGAGAAGTCTCCCGTCAAAGCGAGGCAACCGATAAGCGTCACTTCATCCAACCAGGTAGCAATCATCGCTGGTGCTACATAGTTGGTGGGTGTGACTCTGTGGCCCATGCGCCCAGCTCACCTCGCCCTCGCCGTCGCTGTTGCCGCCGTCTGGGGTGTGAACTTCACGGTCATCGAGATCGGACTCGATCACTTCCCGCCCTTGCTCTTCTCGGCCTTGCGCTTCTTCGCGGCCGCGTTTCCCGCGGTTTTGCTGGTGGGACGCCCCAGGGTCGCCTGGAAGTGGGTGGTGGCGGTCGGGCTGGTCCTCGGCGTGGCCAAGTTCGGGCTGCTGTTCGTGGCCATGGACACCGGGATGCCGGCCGGCCTGTCCTCCTTGGTCCTGCAGATACAGGCGGTCTTCACGGCCATGATCGCCTTTGCTGTGCTGGGGGAACGCCCCTCGCGGCTCGGCGCGCTGGGTATGGCGATTGCCCTGGCCGGCATCGCCGTCGCGGCGGTGGACGAAGGCGACTCCGGCCCGCTCGGCGCGTTCGTCCTGTGCATTGCAGCGGCTGCCTGTTGGGGCGTCTCCAACGTTCTGACCCGCAAGGCTTCCCCGCCGGACGCACTGAACTTCATGGTCTGGGTCAGCACCATCCCGGTACTCCCCCTGCTGGCCCTGTCGTTGCTGATCGAGGGCCCGTCGCGGGACCTGGCCGCGTTGCGCACCCTGGACTGGCAGGGCGCAAGCACCGTCCTCTACGTCGCCTGGGCCACGACCATATTCGGCTTCGGCGCCTGGGGCTGGCTGCTACGGCGCCACCCGGCGTCCACGGTGGCCCCCTTCTCCCTCCTCGTCCCGGTCTTCGGCATGTCATCAGCCGTACTCCTCCTGAACGAACCGATGAGCGGGCTGCGCTGGTGGGCAGCGGTCCTGCTCGTCAGCGGAGTCGCCCTGACCTCGTTCGCACGCCCCACTCTGGCGGCACGTCACGCATCCGCCGAACCCCAACTCCTTCTCGGCCCGCGGAAATTCGCCGCACCCTTCGAACAGGCCGAACGGCAGTTGATCAGTGCGCAGAACGGCCCCGACGAGACTGCACCGCACCTTGCCCACCCCGGTTTGGAGGACACCATCAAAGACCGAACAGGCGGCCCCACCACATGACGCCATCGCCTGCCCAACTCACATGACGGCCCCGACATCCTGATGAGCTCTGTTACACGACAGCGGCCTCCTCCCTCCCGTCAAGCGTCGACTCCTGCTCTTGGAGCGGAGGTGCGCCGACCGTCTCGCCTCCAACATGACGTTGCACATGCCCCGACTCCTCCAGCACTTCGCGCGCCGGCCCCAGCTCCGCGAGCGCCGTGCCAAGGCTCATGGAAATCGGAACCTGGCCAGCTCGGTCGCGGCCGGGCGCATGTTGGTCAGCCGAAATCCAGGCCCGCGTCGGCGAGGTAGTCGAACTCGTCGTGGAGGGCAAAGCCGAGGATGATGCCCGTGGCCCGGCACGTGTCGGATCACACGACCATCGGCACTCCGGCATCGGCGCAGGTCTTGGTCATGCGCAGCTGCGCGGGCCAGAGGCCGCGGAGGGCCTTGCCGGTGGCGTGGCGAACTTCCCCGCCGACTGTCCCACGGGCACATGAAAGGTGAGGACGGCCTGGACGAGTTTGGTGATCTGGATGGTCGAGCCCCGTAGTTTGCGTTGCGGCCGCCAGGACTTGAGGGTGGCGACGGCGTGTTCGGCGAGGGCGCGGATCTTCGCGTGGGACCGGGGTACGGATCGTGCCGCTGGCGCCCCGGTAGACCTTGTCCGACCAGCACGGGATGCCGACGCCGGCGAGGCCTTCGAGGATGCCGTGTTCGCGGGCCGCGCGGCTGTCGTGGACGGCGCCGGGCAGTGCAGGTGCGGCCCACAGCAGTCGTTGCCCGGCCGACCGGGATGCAGCTCAGGCGAGGGCATCGAGACGGTGTGACAGGAACCCCGCCATCGCGCGGACCCCGATACCGATCGCGTGCTCGTCGGCAGCGAAGTCCGGGGAGTGGGGGACCCCGTTGATGCCCGCTTCCGGGTTGGCGACGCCTAGGTAGAACATCGCTCCGGACACCTGGTGCAGGAAGTACGCGAAGTCCTCGCCGTTGAACGGATACGCCGCGTGCAACGCCATGACCGCGTCCGCCCCCAGGACGCCTCGCAGGTACGAGGCTGCCGCCGCGTTGAGCTCCGGCGAGCACACCATGGCGGGCAACGGAGGCTCGGTGAACTCCACCCGCCCACGGGGCAGCGCATCCACCCGGCGCCGCACCTCCTCACGGATCTCGGCGTACTGGCTATCAGGCCAGGCCCGCACGTAGGCGTCCACGCGCGCGCCGTCATCGCACGAGCTCGCATAGGACAGGGCGTGGACAAAGCGCGCCAGCGGGCCGTCCGGGGTCTGCATGTCGTCCATGAGCTGCTGGAGCTGTCCGGGCGTCTGCGGGCGCCCGACAGTCGACAGTCCGCCGATCATGGCGACGAGCTGCTTGGCGTCGTCGTCGGCGCCCGGCCCCGCCAGCTCGATCCGGAAGCGGTCCTGTCCCGGCTGACCCGGTCCGATCGCGAACGTGCCCACTGGATTGGCGCCGCAGTGCAGCGCGTAGATCTCCCGTGGCGGGGTCCGCTCCAGGACCCCGTCCTCGATCATCGCCCGGGCGCCCTCGCACGTCTCCTCGGCCGGCTGGAAGACGAAGACGACCCGGCCGTTCAGTCGCTTGCGCAGCCGTGCGAGGACCAAGGCGATACCCACCCCGATCGCCGTGTGCAGGTCGTGGCCGCACAGGTGGGCAGCCCCCGGGACCTGCGAGGCGAAGGCACAGTCGAACAGTTCGTCGTCGTCGACCGCGTCCATGTCGGCCCGGTAGGCGACCGTCGGGCCCTCACCCGTACCGTCGAGCACCGCCACCACACCGTGGCCGCCCACGCCGGTTACGACGGCCAGACCCGCGGCGCGAAGCCGCTCGGCGACCAGTGCTGAGGTGCGCCGCTCCTCACCGGCAAGATCGGGATGCCGGTGGATGTCGCGGCGCATCCCGATCAGCTCATCGTCGATCTCGGCCGCAATCTTGTCGATCATCGCGTTGTCCAGCACGGAAGACATGCGCCGGAGGCTACACGAGCCGATCTCCAACCCTGCCTTGAAGTTGGCAAATCCGTTGCGCCAGGTCGTGCGCTTGTCGGAGTGCTCGTGCGGGAAGCGCTCACCTAGTTGGCTTGTGGTGCGTACAGGGGCGGTCTTGTCGGACCGCCCCTCGTGGAGCACCTCAGAAACCGAGCTCCAGGCCTATGAGTTCGCCGACGGCTCCTGCGACCCGGCGCAGGGGGAGGAACTGGCCTCCTGCCGCAGGGCGAAGGTGCATCACCGGATCGCTTTCCAAGCCGTGATCGTCGCCACCGGGATCTCCGCCACCGGGCACCGCGACATCCTCGGCCTGATGGTCGGCGACAGCGAGTCGAAGCCGTTCTCGACGAAATTCCTGCGTTCGCTGCGTGCCCGGGGCCTGTAATAACGTCCAGCTCATCCTCTCCGACAGCCACAGCGGGTGGCGGCCGCTATCCGCACCGGCTTCCTGAGGGCGGCTGTACGAAGCAGCCGGGCCCGGCCGCTCAAGCCCGCGGGGCGGAGGGAGTTTCCGCCATCGCGTCGGTGTCAGCTGGCGTAAGGCCCACGTACGAAGCTGTCGCCCGAGTGGTCGGGTTTGCCGTTGTAGGGCTGGAGGGAGACGTCGACCTCGGAGTATTCGGTCAGGTCGACGTTGTCGGGGACGGGCAGTGTCGCGTGGCCGTCGGGGCCGAGGACGCCCATGGAGATGAGCTTGGTGTGGGTGCTGTCCATCAGCCAGACCTCGAAATAGCCGGCCGTCTGGGGCAGTCCCTTCACCGTGATGTCCAGCTGGCGGTGTCCGTCGCTGTCGCTGAGGCTGGCATAGCCGGCCGAGTTCGCCTGAAGCGACTTGAGTCGATTGCCGTCTTCGGCGGACGGAGCGGCGGTCGTGCTGTTCTGCGTGATCCACCAGGTGATGCCGGAGCCGGCCGCGGCGCCGAGCAGGGCGGTGCACGCGGCCAGGCCCACGGTGAAGCGCGCGAGCCGTCGCCGCTTGCCCAGCGGGCTACCACCCGTCGGCGGCCTGCCGTTGCCGCCGCCGGACGCCGGGGCTTCCGCATCGACGTCCGGCGAGCGCCGGTCGGACACTCCCGCATCCGCCGCGCCAGTCACCTCCCCGTCCGTCACGGACAGGTTCAGTTCATCGACGACGGCGTCCCACACCTCGGAGGGCGGTGACAGCAGGTCGCGGTCCATGAGTGAGGGAGCCGTCATGGAGGTGGCCACCCGGCGCAGTGTCTCCAGTTCCTGACGGCACCGGCCGCAGGTGAGCAGGTGGTCGGAGACCGAGGGGGACGGTTCCTCTCCCAGCGCCACAAGCGTGAGCGTTCCGTCATCCGTGTGTTCCACCGTCCACCTCCAACCGGTTCTTCATGCGCATCAATCCGCGCCGTGTGTGACTCTTGACCGTGCCCAGCGGCAGCCCGGTGCGTTCGGCGATCTGGGCCTGCGTGAGGTCTTCGTAGAACGCCATTTTCAGCACGGTCTGCTGCTGCTCGGGCAGCCTGTCCAGCTCGTCCGTGAGCAGTACGAAGTCCAGCACCCCGTCTGAGGGTGCCGACTGCTGCGGCTGCTGCCCCGCCGTCGACGCGGCGGTGGCCGCCTCGACGTCCCGAAGATGCCGCGAACGCCGGGTGAGGGCGTCGGCGACCTTCTTGTACGCAATGCCCATGATCCACGTCTTCAGAGAGCCGCGCTGTGCGTCATATCCCTTGCGTCCGCGCCAGGCACCGACGAACACCTGCTGCGTGACGTCCTTGGCCTCCTCAGCATCGCCCAGTTTCCTTGCCGCCAGGGTGAAGACCAGGGCGCCCCAACGCCGGTACGCCTCGGTCAGGCATGACTCGTCGCCCTCGACGAAGCCATGCCCCAGCTGCTCGTCGGAGGCCGAGGTCACGGTCGCCACACTAGCCGCCAGGACCTCGGATCCGCCCCAGGTGGATGTCACCTCGGCCTCTCAACGGCTGTGACGACGAGGTTGTTCTGATATCCGCCCTGGTCGGAAAGGTACGGTCCGGCGCATGTGATGAGCGTCAGAACGGCGGGGCCGTCGCGGCGGAAGGCGCCAGAGGCCGAGAGGGCGTCCTTGGCGACGGTCCGGCGGGCGGTGATCTGGTACGTCACGCGTGCGCCGTCCGCGCGCTGCACGAGCACCTGGTCTCCGCGGCGTACCTCGTTCAGCGCGACCAGGACTCCCAGGCCCTGGCCGTCGGAGTCGACATGCCCCACCACGACCGTGGACCCCTTCGGTGCCCCCGGCGCGGGAGAGAACCGGTACCAGCCGACCCGCTGGGGATCCTTGGGGATCTCGACCTGTCCGTCGGCGGCGACTCCGACGGGATCGACCGGCGCGCTGATGCCCAGTCTGGGCAGGGACAGCCGGGAGGGCTGGGTGGCAGCGGCATCGTTGCCTGACGTGGCGCTGCCTGACGCGTCCCCGCCTGTTCCGCCCGTGGCCGCCCGTTCGGTCGCTGGGGCCTCGCTCCGCGCCCCGGTCGTAGCAGCCGCGGCAGGCACACGGCCGAAGTCGCTGCCGACCGCGTCTCTGTCCGGCCAGGAAGCCACGGCGAGCGCGGCCGCGACGGCGCACCCGATCAGCGCCAGACACAGTCCGGCGACCAGGCCGCGCCGCGACAGCGGTCTACCCATACCAAACCCCTCACCGGTTCTCGGCAGCCCAGGTGCCGCATCCGACGGCACCTGGGCTCTTGCGTCGTCGCGTCAGCGTGCGGAGGACCGCAGCTTGAGGAGAAGACCGGCCGCCATCAGGGCCGAGAAGGCGCCCAGTGAGAGAGCGCCCAGCGGCACGCCGCCGTTGTGGGCGGCTGCCTGTCCGCTCTCACCGGCGGGAACGCCGCCAGGCGCGGAGTGCAGACCGCTCAGGGTCTGCGTCGCCAGCGCCAGGTTCTTGTCCTCGGCGCTGCCCCACGCGTAGACGATGGTGTTCGTGCCTTCGGCCAGGTTCAGATCGGCCGGGCCGATCGCGACGGTGTCGGTTCCGGCCAGGACCACGTCGGCGGAGACCGTGCCGGCCGCCACCTCACCCTTGGCTTCCTTGGGATTCTCCAGATTCTTGAACACAGGGGTCTTGTCGGCGCGCACATCGACCGCGGGAGCGGCGGCCACGTGGCGCACGGTGAGACGGGCCTTGCCCGCAGGCACCTGGGACGTGTCGTTGACGAACGCGTCCAGCGCGGGATCGCCCTCGGCGGTCAGGTGAGCGACCAGGGTGGCGTTGGCACCGGCCGGCACGTCCACGGTCTTCTCAATGGCGGGCGTTCCGTCGGGGCCCTCACCGTCCTTGAAGATCTTGATGTCGTAGGAGCCGGCGTCGAGCTTCATCGGGTCGGTCAGGGTGCCGGGCTTGAAGTCGGCGATGAGTTCCTCGCTCCCCGCGTAGACGTCGACCGTCAGGCCCGGCACGGCATGCAGCACCGACACGGTGGCCTGATCATCGTCTGCGGCCTGCGGCTGCGCGAGAGCCGGGGCGCCGGCGGTGACAGACAGGACAACAGCGACTGCGGCGGTCACAGCCGCACCCGCGACACGAGTGGTCATGGCGGATACCCCTTCCGTTGTTCGAGCGCATCTCGAACCTCGTGGAAAGGCATTCCGCCGGCGACGCGGGGACGGTTTCAGAAGAGGCCGACATTTTTTGAGTGGCCTGTGCGGCCAAGGTCACCGGCGTCACCGGCCGCGGCCTGCCCCCGGCGGGGTGTGGTGGATCCCGGCGTCACGAACTGGGGAGCGCCGTGGCCTCGTAGCTCGTGCGTGGAGGGATCGAGGTGGTCGGGGTGCCGGGCGTTGGCGCCGATGCAGTTCCGTCTGTTACTGCAGTCAGTTCAGGAGCGGGAGCTGCATTGCGCACTCCCGGTGGCCGGCGTCGATTCCCAACGCACCGGTGCGGCCATGGTCGCGGTGGCGTGGGCCGGTGTCACCAGGCTTCGCGCGTGCCGGGGTCAGGCCGGGTCGCTGTTCTCCCCCCGGACCTTCTGGGCGACATCGCGCAGCTTGACGTTGTGGTGCTGGGAGATGCGTCGCAGCACGTTGAAGGCGTCTTCTTCGCTCAACTGATGCCGCTCCCTGAGGATGCCTATGGCCTCGCCGATGGCGTGCCGGGTTTCCATGGCGTGCTCGAGCTGGTCAATGGTGCGGGCGCTGGACAGGGCGACGGCGGCGTGCGAGGCGAGCATCCAGCCGGCCGTTTCGATGTCCTTGCTGAAGGTTCCGGGCCGACTGGCGTAGAGGTTGAGGGCTCCGAAGTCCTCGTTGTCGGTGTACAGCAGTACGCCGGTCATGCTGCCAATGCCCAGATTGCGGGCTTCGGCCGCGAAACGTTCCCATGTGGGCTGGGGTTGGCGGACGTCCACGATCCGATACACGCGCTCGCCGCCCTTGCTGCTGGCCAGATCGAAGCAGGGACCCTCGCCGAGCTCACCTTGCAGCCGGTCGGACTCACGGACGACGTCTCCGCAGGCGGCCAGGGTCACGGCCCGGCCCTTGCGGACCGAGAGAATTCCGGCGGCACTGCAGCCGTCAATCAGCGTCACCGCAGACGCCACGATGTGATCCAGCGTTGCCTGGACCGAGTCCTGGGCGAGTAGATCCCGTGCGAGCAGAGCCATCTGCTCGGCGTAGTTGCGCCACTCCACCGCCACCACCCACCTTGATCGCCGGTGCGGACACCCTACGCCAGCTTCTCCGCTTCCCGGTCAGGTACGGCTCTGAGGAGTTGCGGGGGTCCACGGGTGAGGGAGGTCCGGGGGGTGCGCTGGAATGGACTGACCTGTGGCCATTTCGGTGTCCGCTTGCCTCGCCTGCCGTCCGGTCTCCTGATGAGATGAATGAGCATCCAGCGAAGCTCGGCGTGGCCCCTGCGGGAGCCGGTGGTGGCGACCGGTGGCCGAGGTCGTCCTTGGAAGCCGCGGCCGCGATCTTGGTCTCGGGCGCACCGGGACTCGTACGGCGCACACGCGGGGACGTGAAGCGCGGCCCGTCGCGTCGAGGCAACCGGACGCCACCACCGACCGTCGTTCAGGCCCGGGTGTAGCCGCCGTCGGCGAAGAGTTCGGCGCCGGTGACGAACGACGAGGCGTCCGAAGCCAGGAAGAGGGCGGCCTCCGCGATCTCCTCGGCGTCGGCCAACCGCCCCAGGGGCACGACGGCCTCGGCGAACTGGTCGCCGTCCGGCCCCGCGGCGCCCAGCAGACCAGGGGTCCGGGTGGGTCCCGGGCTGAGCACGTTGACCCGGAAGTGGCGCTCCCGCGACTGCCGGGCCCAGTTGTGCACCAGGTTGCTCACCGCTGCCTTGGAGGCGCTGTAGACCTCGAGGTGCTCATTGGGCCGCACGCTGTTGCTCGAGCCGATGACCAGGACGGAGGCGTTCTCCGCCAGCAGCGGAAGCGCCTTCTGAACGGTGAACAGTGTGCCTTTCACGTTGACGGCGAGCGTGAGGTCTACGTTCGCCTCGCTGTGGGCGCCGAGCGCGGCGTCCGCGACGATGCCCGCGTTGGCCACCAGCACATCGATGCGTCCAGCCTGCTCACGCACTCGTGCGTAGAGCGCGTCCAGGTCGGCCAGGACCGAGACGTCGGATCGTACGCCGGTGACCGCAGGGCCCATCTCCTTGACTGTTGCTTCGAGGCGGTCGATGTCCCGGCCGGTCACGAAGACCCGTGCGCCTTCCCTCACGAAGCGGTGGGCGATGGCCAACCCGATCCCGCTGGTCCCTCCGGTAATCACGGCCACCTTCTCCTGCAACACGCCTGGCATGGCGAACCCTCTCAGTTATGGAATGGATCGTCCACAACGTAGGCAGTAATGGACGATCGAGTCAAGAATGGTTAGGCTCACACCATGGCGAGACCACGCGCTTTCAACGAACGCCAGGTCCTGGATCAGACCCGGGAACAGTTCTGGGCCACCGGCTACGCGGGGACCCGGATGGACGACATCGCTCGGGCGACCGGCCTGGGCAAGGGAAGCCTGTACGGCGCATTCGGCGACAAGGGCAAGCTGTTCCACCGGGTGTTCGGCGACTGGTGCACCGCAGTGGTCGAGGTGGCCGAAGAGCGGCTGGCGGGCGGCCCGGAAGCAGAGGCCCTGGACCGGCTGTCGGAATACGTGCACCTGATGGCAGAGAACACGGCCTCCGACACCGAGCAGCGCGGGTGCCTGCTGGCCAAGGGCGCGGCGGAACTGGCCCAGCTCGATCCGGTGGTCGCGGAACGGTCGGCCGAGACCATGAAGGCACTGCTGAGTCTGCTGCGGACGGAGATCAGCGCCGCCCAGCGCCACGGCGACATCGACAGCGCAGCGGATCCGGAGCGGTTGGCGGCGCTGCTGCTGACGGTTGTCCGCGGCATCGAGGCGGTAGGCAAGGCCGGTCTGGACCCGGAGACGGTGCGGAGTGTCGCCGACACCGCCTTGGCCGTCCTGCCCATGCCCGAAGGGCACAAACGCCCCGCGACCGGGCGCAGGCCGGCCCGCGAGAAGTAGCATCCACCGGCCGTCTGGTGCCTGGTCCCGCACGGGTTGGCCTGGGCGTGATCAGCCATCCGGGCGGCCAGGTCAGCGGGCGTGTCGCGGCGGCGATGCGCAGGCCGACCATGCCGCGTTCCAGCCGCAAGCCCGTCCAGGCCCTGGGCGCACCGTCAACGGCACACAGCGACTCCCCTGGTGCGTGGCGGATGCGCTTCGACGGCGGTCGGTTCGTCGCGCAGCCCGAGCTCGCTGCCGGCTGCCGCGCAAGCCCCGGTTGGCCCATGCACCCGTAGCGGGGTGGGCCGAGGGCGGGAGTGTCAGCCAGTGCCTGCGGCGGGCGCGAAAGGGCCGTCCAGGGCAGCCCATTGCAGGAGCAGGATGGTCTTGCCGTCGGTGATGCGCCCGTCGCGGATCATGGCGAGGGCGTCGGCGAAGTCCAGTTCAAGGACTTCAATGTCCTCGCCGTCCTCCTCCAGCCCGCCACCGTTTCCGGTGCGGTCGGCCGGAGTGTAGGCCGCGGCGTAGAAGTGCAGGCGCTCGGTGACTGAGCCAGGGCTCATGTAGGCGTCGAGGATGTGAGCGAGCGGGCCGAGGGTGACTCCGAGCTCCTCGGCGCTCTCTCGACGGATGGCAGCGAGCGGGTCGTCGCCGTCGAGCAGCCCGGCCGCGGCCTCGACGAGCATGCCGTCCGGGTGGTCGTTCACGTAGGCCGGGTAGCGGAACTGACGGGTGAGCAGCACCCGTCCGCGCTCGGCGTCGAAGGGCAGGACGACGGCGCCGTCGCCGCGGTCGTAGGTCTCGCGCTGTTGGGTGACCCAGCGTCCGTCGCGGCGTCGGTAGTCGAAGGTCGTGCGGCGCAGGACGTGCCAGCCCTGAGAGGTGAGCTCCACGTCGCGGACGACTACGTCGGGATTGCGGTCCAGGTCGCGTCCAGCGCGGTTGAGGCCGGTGCGGCCGCGGTGGTCGGGGGTGTCGACGCCGGGGCGGGCGTTCACGCGGTCTCCTGCGGGACGCGGCTCGGAATCTCCTCCACGGAGTAGTAGACGGGCAGGCCGCGGCGGCGGGCGGTGGCGACGTCCTGATCGGCCCCAGCGGACTCGCCGGGAAGCCGGAGTACCGCGTCGCAGTGGGCGAGCAGGCGCTCAGCGGTCGGATAGAGAACCTGGTCAGCGAGCGGATCGGTGGGGCCCGCGCCGGCTGAGCGCAGCACCGGCAGAGCGACCCACTCGCCGATCACGGGGAGGTGGCCGGTGGCGAAGACCGGCCATGCCGCCGATTCGAGGCGGGCGAGGTTGGCGGCCATGGCGTGCGGGTCGCCGTCGGTGCCGGAGCGGTAGGGCCCGGCAATGAGGATGAGCATCGGCTTGTCGGTCATGGCACGCTACGATACATGCAGAAACGTGCAAGAACAGGAGAGAATACGGATGCTGGCTGCCGAACGGCGCGATCACCTGCTGGGCCTGCTCACTCGCGAGGGCAAGATCGTCGCCAAGGACGTCGCCGCCGAACTGGGCATCTCCGAGGACAGCGTGCGCCGCGACCTGCGCGACCTCGCGGCCGAGGGACTGTGCCAACGGGTCTACGGCGGAGCCCTGCCCGTGTCGCCCGCCGTCGCGGACTACGCCGCCCGGCAGGCCGTTACCCCTGACGGCAAGCGGAAGGTCGCCGCAGCGGCCGCCGCGCTGGTGCGGCCCGGCAGCGCCCTGATTCTGGACGGCGGCACCACGGCGCTCGCCGTCGCGCACGCGCTCCCGGTGGACCTGGCCTGTACCGCGATCACCCACAGTACGACGGTCGCGGTCGCACTGCTGGACCGGCCGCACGTCGAGGTCTTCCTGCTCGGCGGCCGCATCTTCAAGCACTCGGCGGTCGCCTGCGGCGCGGCCGCGGTGGAGGCGGCGCAGAACATCTCCGCCGACCTGTGCCTGCTCGGCGTCACCGGCGTTCACCCGGAAGCGGGTCTGACCACCGGCGACGCCGAGGAGGCGGCGATGAAGCGCGCCCTGGCCGCCCGGGCGGCGGACACCTACGTCCTCGCCTCGTCCGAGAAGATCGGCACCGCCTCACGGTTTCGTGTCCTGCCCTGGGAGGACATCAGCGGCCTGATCACCGACACCGAACCCCGCCACCCAGTCGTCGAGCAGCTCACGGCGCTCGGCGTGGAGGTCCTGACAGCAGGCTGAAGCGACAGGCTGATAGTGCGACCGCAGGAGCACCGATCTCTCTCTTCTGCTTGTGGCGGGGAGGGCCGCCCCTGCCGCGTGTCACCAGTGGCGTCGACTCTCCTCACCCCAGAGATCAGTGCCGTGCGAGAGGTCTGCCTCGGAGCATCTCCGGGCGGAAGAGGCCGTCGCCATGACCCTCACGGCGCCGTGACCCTCACCTGGCCAGATCGAGGAAGTGGAAGGCCAGGCTGGTGGCGGTCACCACCAGCCAGAGGCAGCCTCCGAGGATCAGGGGCGCCGGGCCGGTGCGGCGCAGTGTGGCGGGTTGGGTGGAGAGGCCGATCGCGGACAGGGCCACGGTGATCAGGAAGACGGCGAGCGCGCTGAGCGGCGCATGGGCGCCGGAGGGGATGAGACCGGCGGTGTTCACGGCCGCCAGAGCGAGGAAGCCGACAAGGAACCACGGCACCAGCCGACCGACGCGCAGCAGGCCGGCGCCACGGCGGCCGGGGCCTGCCGCGTGGGCGTCATTCGCCGTGCCGGTCGCGCCCGACAGTGCCTCGGCCCTCCGCGCGCGGCGGCGGGCGAGCGCGGCGAGGCCGAGGCAGATGGGGATGATCATCAGCGTGCGGGCCAGTTTGACCACCACCGCCTCGTCCGCCGCGGGGTCGCCGTAGGTGGCGGCCGCGGCCACCACCGAGGACATGTCGTTGATCGCGGTGCCGGCGAACAGGCCGAACGCCTCCTGGCCCATGCCCAGCAAGTGGCCGACGGCGGGGAAGGTCAGCACCGCCGCGATGTTGAAGACGAAGATCGTGGAGATGGCGTAGGCCACCTGTGCCTCGGCCGCGCCGATGACCGGCGTGACCGCCGCGATCGCGGAGGCGCCGCAGATACCGGTGCCCACCCCTATCAAGGTGCGCAGATCGCCTACGACACCGAGGCGGCGCCCGATCCAGTAGGCGGCCGTAAGACACGCCGCGAGGGTCCCCAGCATCACCGGCAGTGAGCCGACGCCGACCCGCAGCACCTGGCCCAGGGAGAGTTGCGCGCCCAGCACCACGACGGCGGCCTGGAGCACGCCGCGTCCGGCGAGGGTGATGCCGGGCCGCAGCCGTTGCCCGGGCCGCACCACCACCGCCACCAGGATCCCGAGGACGACCGCGCTCACGGGCCCGCCGACGACCGGTGCCAGGCGCCCCGCCGCGGTCGCGACGAGGGCGACGGTCACGGCGAGGGTGAGTCCCGGCAGCCGGACGGCGAACCCGGTGAGCCGGGCGGTGAGCGCGACACCGTGCTTTTCGGCGGCGGGGCGCGGCCGGATGGTTCGTGACCTGGACGGGTAGCCGGCGTTCGTCATGACGGATGGGTCCTCAGTTCGTCTCGACCGGCGCGCGGCGGCGGACAGCCGCGGCCGGGGCGCTCCATGCCTGGGCCCCGGGGGCGGATGACGTCGCGCGGGGCGACTCCGGTGCGGGTCGCGGGGCGCTCGGCTGCTCCGGTCGCCTGTTCGTCCGGGGTGGTGCCGTCGGGGCGGGCCAGCCACAGGCGCAGCAGATGGCGTTGCGCCTGCGGGGCGTCGAAGTCGTCGTAGGCCGAACGGCCGTGCAGGACCACGTGGTTGTCGAGGAGCAGGAGGTCTCCGGGGCCCAGGTGCAGTTCGAGCCGTACGGCGGGGGAGGCGGCCGCGGTGTCGATGAGCGTGTACAGCTCACTGTCGACGTCCCCGGCCCTGCCCGGCTCGTTGTCGACGCCTCCGACTCCGCCCGGCTCTCCGTCGATGTCCCCGACTCTGCCCGGCTCACCGGCGCGGAACCCGCCGGCCAGGCGGTCACGGTCGTAGCGCATGCTGGGTCTGTCCCCGTGCCGGGTGACCAGGGGCGAGAGCAGGGAGGTGTCCTCGCCGGAGTCCTGCTCCGGCTGCCGGTCGAAAGGGTGTGTGCGGTACAGGTGCCGCGCCAGGTCGGGCCGGGCAGCGAGCACGGCGTTGTGCACGGCCGCGGCACTGGCCAGCAGCGTGTGCCCGCCCGCACGTGCCGGGCGCAGGCACAGCAGGCCCAGCAGATCGGACTCGGCGGTGTGGAGCCGTATCGCCGCCCGGGTCCGGTAGGCGGGCGGCGCGCTGCCGCTGGGCACCGCTCCGAAGTCCCGGACGTGGCACAGGGTGCGGCCGTCGGACGTCTGCGAGACGGGCTGGCCGAGGTACTGTCCGAGCCCGTGCAGCACGATGCCCGCCTCCGCCTCGCCGAGCAGGTCCGGTGGGACGCCCCTGAGCAGGACGAAGCCCCGGCCCCGGGTCAGTGCCGCTTCGGCGCGCTCGAGTACGGCGGAGAGGCTGGGCAGCGGGAAGTCGGCGACCGTCACCCGCAGCAGGGGCGCGGCACGCCGTCGCACCGTGCGCACCGCCGTACGTAGCTCCTCCTGGTGCCCGGCGGACAGGGTCAGGACCCAGTCGTCGCGGCCCGCCACAGCGGGCCCGTGCCACAGGGCGGGACCGGTGAACGGGGTGATCGGCACGGTCGTCGCGTCCGGGGTTTCGGCCATGGTCGCCTCCGTGAGGTGGGGAGAGCCGGGCAGCTCGGGGACGGCCCCGCGGCGGACGGGCGGTCGGCCGCCGGACCCTCGCCGCGTGGCCGCAGGGCCGCACAGAACGGGGATGCTAGGAAAGGGACGCGCCTCATGCTTGACGTACAGGGACGGGAAACTTAACTTCTGGGGACCCTGCCGTTCCCTGGAGCGTGTCCATGAGGCCTCTGGCCCGTACAGCAGCACTGAACGGCTACGTCGAGCTGAGCCGTTCGCTCGGCCTGGATCCCCGGGCGCTGATGACGAGCGTGGGCCTGGACACCGCGGATCTCGCCGTCCAGGACCGCTGGATCTCCGGCACAGCCGTGGTGGGCCTGCTGGAGCTGTCGGCCGCCCGCTCGGGGCGTGAGGACTTCGGCCTGCTCCTGGCGGAGCGGCGGCGCTTTTCCAACCTGGGGCCGATCAGCCTGCTGGTGCGGGAGGAGCCGGACGTGCGCAACGCTCTGGCCCTGCTGATCCGCCATCAGCACACCTACAACGAGGTCCTGCACGCCCGGCTGTCGGAAGGTCACGGGGTGGCCACGCTCAAGATCGACATCGAGCTCGGCGAGCCGCGGCCGGCCCGGCAGGCGACCGAACTGGCCGTGGGCGCCTTCCACCGGGTGCTGTGCGGGTTCCTCGGCCCGCTGTGGCGGCCTGCGTCGGTGTGTTTCACCCACCGGGCGCTGAGTGGCAGCGCGGCACACCGGCGTCTGTTCGGGCCGGTGGTGGAGTTCGACTGCGACTTCAACGGCCTCGTCCTCTACACCGAGGACCTGGACGCCCCCAACGCCATGGCCGACGCGCAAATGCGCAGCTACACCCGGCAGTACTTCGAGCCCGTCGCCGCTCCCAGGGAGGCCACCGAGGCCGACCGCGTGCGCGACCTGATCGAGGCGCTGCTGCCGACCGGGCGCTGCTCGATCGAACAGATCGCGCGCAGCCTCGACGTGGACCGGCGCACCGTGCACCGCCATCTGGCCCGGTCCGGCCAGACGTTCTCGTCGCTGCTCAACACGATCCGCAGAGCGCTCGCCGAACAGTTCGTCGCCAACCCCAGCCGTTCCCTGACCGAGGTCGCCACCCAGCTGGGGTTCTCCTCGCTCAGCGCGTTCTCCCGCTGGTTCCACCAGCAGTTCGGCACCAGCCCCCGGCAGTGGCGCAAGACGCGCACCGGTCAGACGGAGACCGGCGCAGACTGAGCGGCGGGGCGCGGGCCGTCGTACGGCACCACGCCACCTGTGGTGGTGCCCCTGCAGAGCGAGGGGACGTCACACCGAAACCTCCGGCAGCGGGCCGATGGACGGCACCGCCCCCCTCAACGGCACCCGCCCCGCCACCGGGTGCGTCCCCGATGGACAAGTCACCTGTCACCACAGGCAAAGCAGGGGCCCGTCGTCAGCCCTACCTTGGCACCACCGCGCAGGCGGTCGGCCTTCCGGAGGAACCCTTCCTGACTCCCTGAGGGACCTCCCTCCGGAACCGGCCTCCGCCCCTTCCGGGCCCGTCAGTCCCCACAGCCGGGCCGCCATCGCCACAGGACGTGTCGGCCGTCCGCCGCCCGTTCTGTGAAGCCGTCTCCCGATGCCAAGGAGAAGCACCCGTGCACTTCCACGACGACTCCCTCTTCCCGGAGAACCAGGAGAAGCTGGTGATCCAGGCCGCGCCGTACGGCCCCGAGTGGCTGCCCGGGGACGCGGACGACCTGCCCCTGACCATGGACGAGCACGTGCAGGCGGCCGTCGACTGCCACAACGCCGGCGCGACGGTGCTCCACATCCACGTACGGGAGCTGGACGGCAAGGGCTCCAAGCGGATGTCCATGTTCAACGAGCTGCTCGGGCGGCTGCGCGAGGCCGTGCCGGACATGGTGCTCCAGATCGGCGGCTCCATCTCCTTCGCCCCCGAGGGCGAGGGCGGCGACGCCAAGTGGCTCGCCTACGACACCCGCCACTTGCTGGCCGACCTCACGCCGGCACCGGACCAGGTGACCATCGCCATCAACACCAGCCAGATGAACATCGTCGAGATCATGAACGACGACGACCTGGAGGGCACCTCCATCGCGAAGCCCGATTACTACCGGGCCTACCGCGACATGGTCGTGGAGGCCGGCCCGGAGTTCTACCTGGAGCACCTCAAGCGCCTGCACGCGAACGGCATCCAGCCGCACTTCCAGCTCGCCCACCTGGCCCAGCTGGAGACCGTCGAGCGGCTGATCCGCGCCGGCGTCTACACCGGCCCGCTCATCCTCAACTACGTGGCCATCGGCGGTGGTTTCGCCGGCCGGCACCCCGCCGACCTGGTCGAGTTCATCCGCCGGGTGCCGGACGGGGCCGTGCTGACCATCGAGAGCTCCATGCGCGCCGTGGCTCCGATGAACGCCGTCGCCATCGCCCTCGGCCAGCATGTGCGCGTCGGCAACGAGGACAACCTGTGGCGCGCCAAGGGCGAGCGGATGTCGTCGGTGGCCCAGGTCGAGCAGATGGTGCAGATCTCCGAGGCACTCGGCAGGGGCATCGCCACCGGGGCCGACGCCAAGCGCATCTACCGGCTCGGCGAGTACTACAGCGACGCCGACGAGACCCTCGCCCGCCTCGGCATGGTGCCCAACCGCCGTCCGGGGCAGCGCGGCTTCATGCTCCGCGACGCCCAGGCCTGACCCCCCTCCCCCACCCCGCGACCCCTCGGAGTTCCTCGTGGCACATGCCGTCCGCTTCTACGAAACCGGTGGCCCTGACGTCCTCACCTGGGAGGAGGTGTCCGTCGGCGACCCCGGGCCGGGCCAGGTGCGGATCCGGCACGAGGCCGTCGGCCTCAACTTCGCCGACACCTACTTCCGTACGGGGCTGTACCCGGTCCGGCTGCCCGACGGACTCGGGGTCGAGGCCGCCGGCGTGGTGGAGGCGGTCGGCGAGGGTGTCACGCACGTCGCCACGGGGGACCGGGTGACGTACACCGGCAGCCCGCTCGGCGCGTACAGCACCGAACGGGTCATGGACGCCTCGCACCTGATCCCGTTGCCCCAGGAGATCAGGTGCGAGACGGCGGCCGCGATGACCATGCGCGGCCTGACGGCGGCCTACCTCCTGCGCAGGATCCATCCGCTGCGCAAGGGAGACACCATCCTGCTGCACGCCGCCGCCGGCGGCGTGGGCCTGATCGTGGCCCAGTGGGCCGCACTGCTCGGCATCCGTGTGATCGGAACGGTCTCCAGCGAGGAGAAGGCGGAGCTCGCCCGCGCACACGGATGCGAGCACGTCATCCGCTACCGGCACGAGAACGTGGCCGAGCGGGTGCGGGAACTGACCGACGGCGCGGGTGTGCCGCTGGTGCTCGACAGTATCGGCAAGGACACCTTCGCCGCCTCACTGGCCTCGCTGGCCCGCCGTGGACTGCTGGTCTGCTTCGGCACCGCTTCCGGCCCCGTCCCGCCGATCGACGCCATGCAACTCGCCGTCCACGGCTCGCTGTTCGTCACCCGGCCCGCTCTCGCCGACTACATCGCCGACCCTGCCGAACGCGACGTTCTGGCCGGAGAGCTGTTCGCGCACGTCTCCTCGGGGCGCATCGCCATCGAGATCAACCAGCGCTACGGACTCGACGACGCCGTGCAGGCCCACCGCGACCTGGAAGCCGGACGCACCACCGGATCCTCCGTCTTCACCCTGTGAGCCGCCCGCCTTCGGGCAGGCCCAGGGATCCCTGTGAGCACCGCACCCTCCTCCCCATCTTCTGGAGTGAGCACTCATGACCGACACCCTCTCCTCCGCCCCGCCTACCGGCTCGCGGCGCACCTCGATCGACGTGGAACCGCTGACCTGCACCATCGGAGCCGAACTGCGCGGGGTGAGCCTCGCCGACGCGGCCCGCGACGACGACCTGTTCGCCGAGATCAAGAGCCTGCTGCTGCGGCACAAGGTCCTCTTCCTGCGGGACCAGGATCTCTCGCGAGCCGACCATGTCGCCTTCGCCTCGCGCTTCGGTCCCCTGGAGGACCACCCCGTCGCCGGCAGCGACCCCGACCACCCCGGACTCGTCCGGATCTACAAGGACCTCGACAGCCCCCCGGAGCAATACGAGAACGCCCTGCACACGGACGGCACCTGGCGGGTCAACCCCTCGATGGGCGCCGTACTGCGCTGCGTCGAATCACCCCCGGTCGGCGGCGACACGATCTGGGTCAACATGGCGGAGGCCTACCGGCGGCTCCCCGACCACATCAAGGCCCGTATCGAGGGCCTGCGCGCCCGGCACAGCATCGAGGCCACCTTCGGCGCCGTGATGCCCACGGAGCAGCGCCACGCACTGAAGGAACGGTTTCCCGACGCTGAACACCCCGTCGTGCGCACCCACCCCGAGACGGACGAGAAGATCCTCTTCGTCAACGCCTTCGCCACACACTTCGTCAACTACCACACACCCGAGAACGTCCGCTTCGGCCAGGACTACGCGCCGGGCGCGAGCCACCTGCTGACCTACCTGATCAGCCAGGCCGCGATCCCCGAGTACCAGGTGCGCTGGCGGTGGACCCCCAACAGCGTGGCCATCTGGGACAACCGCTCCACCCAGCACTACGCCGTCCAGGACTACTGGCCCGCCGTCCGCAAGATGGAGCGCGCCGGAATCGTCGGCGACAGACCCTTCTGACCTGCCCCTTTCCCCAGCAGTCGAGGTGATGACAATGGAGTTTCACACCACTGCGCAGCCCATGGCCTTGAGCGCGTCGGCCTGGCCCGTCCCCAGACGCTATGCCTGGACGGTCTTCGCCCTCAGCTTCGGCCTGCTGCTCTCGGACTACATGTCCCGTCAGGTCCTCAACGCCGTCTTCCCCATGCTCAAAGCCGAATGGCTGCTGTCCGACGCCGCCCTGGGATCGCTCAGCGGCGTCGTGGCCCTGGCAGTCGGCGTACTCACCTTCCCCATGTCCCTCATGGCCGACCGGTGGGGCAGGGTCCGCAGCCTGCTGCTCGCCGCCACCCTGTGGAGCGTGGCCACCCTGGGCTGCGCCGTGTCGGCGAACTACGGCGAGATGTTCATGGGCCGTCTGTTCGTCGGCATCGGCGAAGCCGCGTACGGCAGCGTGGGGATCGCCGTCGTGCTCAGCATCTTCCCCGTCACCCTGCGCGCCACGCTGTCCGGCGCGTTCATCGCCGGTGGCGCCTTCGGCTCCGTGCTCGGCGTGGCCATCGGAGGCGCCGTGGCCCAGGCGGCCGGCTGGCGCTGGGCGTTCGCCGTGATGGGCGTCTTCGGCCTGGTGCTCGCCGCCGTGTACGGCTTCGTCGTCAAGGAAAGCAAGCTCGCTCCCCGCGAGCGGCCCGCCGACGACGAGGACAGCGGCAAGGAGCCCACAAAGCTGCGCGGCCTGCTGCCCCGACTGTTCTCTTCCGTCTCCGTGATCAGCGCCTACGTCGGCAGCGGACTCCAACTCTTCGTCGCCGCCACGCTCCTGGCCTGGCTGCCGAGCTTCTTCG
This sequence comes from Streptomyces sp. NPDC003635, assembly GCF_053587635.1. Taxonomy (NCBI): domain Bacteria; kingdom Bacillati; phylum Actinomycetota; class Actinomycetes; order Kitasatosporales; family Streptomycetaceae; genus Streptomyces; species Streptomyces sp. NPDC003635. Next base: position 106,361 of record NZ_JBSFOK010000017.1, read on the forward strand.
ACCGCTACTACGGCATGGCGTCGGCCAAGGCGGGCGCGACCGCGGGCGGCTTCGCGCTGGTCATCGGCCTGGGGATGATCCTCGGCGGGCTCGTCTCGGACCGCGTCAGCTCCACGGCTCCCCGCCGCAAGTGGGTTGTCGCCGTCGGTTGCAGCCTCGGCTCGCTGCTCCTGCTGAGCATCGCCTTCCAACTCCCCACCGGACCAGCGCAGTTGCTGACCCTGGGGCTGGGCTGCCTGCTGTCGGCCGGCTCCGCCGGGCCCGCGGCGGCCATGGTGGCGAACCTGACGCCCGCCGCCGTCGCCGCGACCGCGTTCGCCACCCTCACCCTGGCCAACAGCCTGCTGGGCCTCGCCCCGGGCCCCACCGTCACGGGCGCGCTCGCCGACCGTGTCGGCCTGCTGGGCGCCCTGCGCGTCGTTCCCCTCGTCGCGATCGCCGCCACCATGGCCTTCCTGATCGGCCGACGCTGGTACGCCCGCGACCTCCTCCGCCTCGACGCTCCGGCGGAGAAGGCGCAGCCCAAGCAACCGTCGGAGACAGGTTCATGAGTTCCGCCCCGGAATCCACCGTCGTCATCGTCCCCGGACTGCGCGACCACGTCGCCGACCACTGGCAGACACGACTGGCCGAACGGCTCGCCGAAGCAGGCCGTACCGTGCGTACCGTTCCCCCGCTGGAGGGCGAGCGGCTCGCCCTGGACGCCCAGGTCGCCAACCTGGCCGCGACGCTGGCGTCTCTGCACGGGCCTCTGCTGCTCGTGGCCCACAGCGCGGGTGTCATCACCACGGTGCACTGGGCGGCGCGCCGCAAAGCCCAGGTGCGCGGCGCGCTCCTGGCCACCCCGCCGGACTTCGAGACCCCGCTGCCGCACGGCTACCCCACCCCCGCCGAACTCGCCCGGCACGGCTGGACGCCCGTGCCCCGCGGGCGGCTGCCCTTCCCGAGCATCGTGGCGGCCAGCGCCGACGACCCGCTGTGCACACCGCAGCGCGCCGCCGCACTGGCCCGCGGCTGGGGCAGCCATCTCGTGGAACTCGGCGCGGTCGGCCATCTCAACCCCGCCTCGGGCCACGGCGAGTGGCTCCTGGCCGAGGAACTGATGGGCAGGCTGGAGTCGAACGCCGTCTCCCTTCCCCCGGGCGCGACACCCGCTGGAGAACGCGGATGACACCCGACCTCGACCTGCTGTGGACACCCGGGCCCCGCGAGTCCGAGGACTCCAATGTCGCGCTGTTCATGGCGTGGCTGTACGAGACCCGCGGCCTGGGCTTCACCGACTACGCCGAGCTGTGGCGATGGAGCTCCACCGATCTGCCCGCTTTCTGGTCGGCGGTGTGGGAGTACTACGGGCTGGAGGCGGTCACCGGCTTCGAGGAGGTGCTGGCCGACGCGACCATGCCCGGAGCCCGCTGGTTCACCGGCGCGCGCCTGAACTTCGCCGAACGGTGCCTCGCCCATGCCAATGACGAGCGTCCGGCCCTGGTGAGCGTGACCGAGGGCGGCGAACCGGCCGAGATGTCCTGGGACCGGCTGCGCCGCGAGGTGGCGGCCGTGTCCGACGCGCTGCGCCGGATGGACGTACAGCCCGGCGATTGCGTCGCCGGGTACCTCACGAACCTCCCGCAGGCGGTGGTGGCCCTTCTCGCCACCGCCGCGGTCGGGGCCGTGTGGACTGTCTGCTCACCCGACTTCGGCACCCCGAGCGTGCTCGCGCGGCTGCGGCAGGCCCGGCCGAAGGTCCTCGTCGCGGCGGACGGCTACCACTACGGAGGCAAGGACCACGACAGACGCTCCACGGTCACCGAGCTGTTGGACGGCCTGCCCACGGTCCGCCATCTCCTGGCCGTCGACACAATCCTCCCGCCGCAGACGGACGGATGGCTTGTGCGACCCGACGTCACCGTGCACGCCTGGTCCGCGCTGCCGTCCACCGACGGAGCGCCGGTCTTCGAGGACGTGCCCTTCGACCACCCGCTGTGGATCCTCTGGTCCTCCGGAACCACCGGGGTCCCCAAGGGGATCGTGCACGGGCACGGCGGCATCGTCGTCGAACTGCTGAAGGCACTGGGACTCGGCGCCGACCTGCGTCCCGACGACCGGTTCCTGTTCGTCACCTCCACGAGCTGGATGGTGTGGAACTTCCTCGTCGGCGGCCTCCTGCACGGCAGCACGATCGTCCTGTACGACGGCAGTCCCACGCGCCCCGACGCCGCCGGAGCCTGGCACGTCGCCGAACGGACCGGCGCGACCATGGTCGGGGTGGGCGCCGCCTACCTCGCGGCCGTGGAGAAGTCCGGCCTGCACCCGGCGGCCGAGTGCGATCTCAGTGCCGTGCGCTCGGTCCTCCAGACGGGCTCGGCCATGGCGACCGGCACCTGGCGGTGGGTGAGCGAACGGCTGGCCCCCGGGACATGGCTCCAGTCGATCTGCGGCGGCACCGACATCTGCTCCGTGCTCGCGGGTGGCTCCCCGCTCCTTCCCGTCCGCGCCGGCCGCATCCAGGGACCGGCGCTCGGCGTGGCACTGGCCGCCTGGGACGAGTCGGGCCGACCCGTGACCGGCGAGCAGGGCGAGCTCGTGGTGACCGCCCCGATGCCGTCCATGCCGCTGCGCTTCGTCCAGGACCCCGGTGACGTGCGCTACCGGGCGAGCTACTTCGACACCTATCCGGGAGTGTGGCGGCACGGCGGCTGGGTGACGGTGGGGGAAGACCTCTCGGTAGTCGTGTCCGGACGTTCCGACTCCACGCTCAACCGCAGTGGGGTGCGCATGGGTTCGGCCGACATCTACGCGGTGGTGGAGCAACTGCCCGGCATCACGGACAGTCTTGTCGTGGGGGTGGAACAGCCCGACGGGGGCTACTTCATGCCGCTGTTCGTCGTGACGGCGGACGACGCGGACCTCGGCGGTGAACTCGACGGCCCGCTGCGGGAGCGGATCACGGCGGCCATCAGGCAGCGGCTGTCCCCACGCCATGTGCCGGACGTGATCGTACGAGTGCCCGCCGTGCCCCGCACACTGACCGGGAAGAAGCTCGAAGTCCCCGTCAAACGGCTCCTGCAGGGCGCACGTGTCAGCGATGTGGTGGGTCAGGGCGCCGTGACGGACCTCCAGATGCTCCATTGGTTCGCGGCATACGGAAGCCGGGCCGGCGGCCGTGTGAAGTGATCGTGGATGCTTAAAGGGCGCCCGAAGGCCCACCCAACGACCATCCCGGTGACCCGGATGGCCTATGCCGGTGGGCGCGGGCCGACGGTTCCGGGCAGCCATTCGCATGATCGACACGCGACTGCCGCCACAATGCGCTCGCAGCCGTGGTCACGGAGGCTGGAGCGGGGTGCGCGTGCCCGCGGCGGCGCAGCCGTCGTGTCCATCCGCCACCCGTTCGGCCGCGTCCCGCAGGAGCCTCGCATGTCTGACAGCGCCCACGAAGCCCGTCCCGCCGCGCCGAAGGCGGTCCCCCTGGGCACCGGTACCCGCCGATGGCTGTTCCGGCCTCCGCGGCGCCACGGTGAGGTGGACACCGGTCGCAGCGTCAGCTTCCTGGAGCTCTTCTACGACCTCGTCTACGTCGTCCTGATCGGTCAGGCGGCCCACACACTCGCGGAGGACCTCTCCTGGAAAGGCACAGCGACATTCGCAGTGGTCTTCGGGCTCATCTGGATCGCCTGGGTGAACGGCACACTCTTCTACGAACTGCACGGCCGCGAAGACGGTCACACCCGCTCGCTGATCTTCGTGCAGATGCTGCTGCTGTCCCTCATGGCGGTCTACGTCGGTCACGCCGACGGCGACGACGGCCGGACTCTGGCGGCGCTCTACGCGTTGCTGCTGGCCCTGCTGAGTTACCAGTGGTACTCCGTGTACCGCCAGGACCGACCGGAACTGCGCAGGACGCCCCGGCGCTATCTGATCGCCATGGTCGCGGGCATCATCGTGGTCGCGGTATCCGTACCGCTGTCGGCCGACGTCCGTCTCGTGGTGTGGGCGGTGTTCGTCGTCGCGTGGTGCGGCGTGGAGTGCGTCATTCTCATCTTCTGGCGCAGCCGGCCGAGTTACGACGTGGTGACCGACACCATGGTCGAGCGCTTCGGGCTGTTCATCATCATCGTGCTCGGCGAAGTCGTCATCGGTGTCGTGAACGGCCTGACCGACACCGAACGCAGCCCGCTCGTGACGACGACGGGCCTGCTCGGGCTCGCGATCGGTTTCGGCTTCTGGTGGAACTACGCGGACCTGGTGTCGCGACGGCTGCCCCGTGAGACCGGCCACTCCCTCGCGACGTGGATCTTCACCCACCTGCCGCTGACCATGGCCGTGGCGACTGCCGGTGCGGGCATGGTCGGGCTGGTGGAGCACGCCACCGATCCCCGGACCCCGGTCGCCGTGAGCTGGCTGATGGGTGGCTCCGTGGCCGTCATGCTGCTCACTACGGTGGTGCTCCTGCCCACCCTTGCGGACTACGACCGCTACCCCGCCGCATACAAGTCGGTGCAAGCGGTTCTGGTCATGGCTTCCGTCATCGCCCTCCTCACCGGTTGGTCCCGCCCCGCCCCCTGGCTGCTGGCGCTCATCTTGTTGCTCCTGCTCTTCGCGACGTGGGCTTTCGCGTTCGTCCGCTGGCTGCGGCAGGGCTCCCTGATCAACGAGAGGCCGGCCGAGTGAGACCGCTGTCGCCGGTGTCGGGGTTGCGGCGCAGAGGGGCGTCCTGCTGTCCGGACGGCCCCACCGGGAAATTTTGGGCGGCCGTGGGCCGTGCCGAAGTGCGACAGCCAGAGCGTCGTCATGACGCAGGAGCACTCGGCCTCCTTGCGGCCGACCGCCGCTGCGCTCGACGGCCCTTCCCGGAGGTCAGCGAGGGAGACTCATGGACCGGGAGATCAGCGTGTCGAAGACGCGGTCGGGCAGGAGGCGCCGCAGGGCGATGAGGGGGCGTGCGCCGAAGCCGGTGGCGTATCGGGTCTTGGGCCGGCGTGCCGTGACGGCCTTGCCGACGGCGTCGGCGATGACGGTGGGTGGGGACATGCGCTTCGCCATGGTCTCGGAGCGCATGGCGGCGGCGACGGCCTCGGCCTGGTCGGAGTAGGCGCCATCGGCGGAGTACTTCTCCAGATGGTCGGCCGCGATGCCGCTCCACTCGGTGCGGATGCCACCGGGTTCGATGACGACGACGTCGATACCGAAGGGCTTGACCTCCATCCGCAGGCAGTCGCTGAGGGCTTCGAGAGCGAACTTGGTGCCGTGGTACCAGCCGCCGAGAGGGGTGTAGATCTTCCCGCCCATCGAGGTGATGTTGACGACCGTCCCGCTGCGCTGGGCACGCATGTGCGGCAGGGCGATCTGGGTCAGGCGGACGGCGCCGAAGACGTTGACGTCGAACTGGCGGCGGGCCTCGTCCTGCGAGACATCCTCCAGGGCACCGTAGGAGCCGTATCCGGCGTTGTTGACCAGGACGTCGATGCGGCCGGTCTCGGAGATGACGCGGTCGACGCCGCTGCGCAGGGAGGCGTCGTCGGTGACGTCCATCGCCAGCGGGCGGAGGCCGTGCTCGGCGAGCTTGTGCAGGCGGTCGGTGCGGCGGGCTGCGCCGTAGACCGTGTAGCCGAGGCTGATCAGCTTGAGGGCGGTCGCTTCGCCGATGCCGGAGGAGGCGCCGGTCACGAGGGCGGTCTTGATGGGCATGGGGTCCTCTCAAACAGACGGGTGCGGATCGCCGGTATCGGGCCGGCCAGATCCCGGACCGGGCCTGGAAGTCACCGGTGAGGTGGCGTCGGCGGCGCCGGCTTTGATCGTCTCCAGCAGGCCCGCTCACGTCGCTGCCGGCGGGTCCGCTTCTTCGTCGAGCCGACCGCTGCGGTGGCCCGTGGCTTCCACGCTAAGCGGGAAACCACCACGAGGAACTAGCGGATGACGCCTCCCTACTTGCCGTTCACGCCATCAGGTGTATGGCGTCTTCTGCGGGTCGAATGGCGCGTACGGAATCCCCGCCGTCGCGCGCGGGGACTAGCCTGAAGAGATGGCATCAGAGCGGTTCACCGTGGACCCGGGGGCCCGTGCGCTCCTGCACGACCTCGGAATCTCCACCGCTCATGTGCTGCGGCGGGCGCAGCTGCCGGCCGGCGTCTTCGCGCACGGTCCGGTCACCATGACGACCGACGAGTACTACCGGTTCTGGGACGCGATGGACGCCGAGGCGGCGGATCCCGACCTGGCCGTCAGGATCGGGCGCGCACTGTCCGTCGAGGCGTTCAATCCGCCGATCTTCGCGGCGCTGTGCAGCGCCGATCTGCGCACCGCGGCTGAGCGCATCGCCGCGTTCAAGCCGCTCATCGGCCCGGTGCACCTCAGCGTCACTGTCGATCACGGCGGGCTGACGATCGCGTTCCACTGGCCCGAAGGCCCGCCACCACCCCCGCTGCTGGTCGCCACCGAACTCGCGTTCTGGACAGCCCTGGCACGCATCGGCACACGGCAGGAGGTGAACCCGACCCGCCTGTCGATGCGTCGGGCTCCACAGCCGTCACCCGCGACCACCTCCTACTTCGGCACGCAGATCCACGAAGCGACGGCCGACGCCGTCACCTTCTCCGCCGAGGACGCCTCACTGCCGTTCCTCACCGAGGACGAGTCCATGTGGAACTTCTTCGCACCGGAACTACGCCGCCGCCTGTCCGAGCTCGAGGCGTCCGCCACCACGGCCGATCGAGTGCGTGCAGCACTGTACGAGCGCCTGCCCGCCGGGGAGAGTTCGATCAACGCCATCGCCGCCCAGCTCATGCTCAGCCCTCGCACACTGCAGCGGCAACTCCAAGCAGAGGACACCAGTTACCAGGCAGTCCTCAGCGACACCAGGGAAAAGCTCGCCCGCCGCTACCTCGCCGACCACTCCCTCCCCACCTCCCAAGTCGCCTACCTCCTCGCCTACGACGACACCAACTCCTTCTACCGGGCCTTCCGCCGCTGGACGGGACTCACACCGGAGGCCGCCCGCAACGGCGGCCACCTCACGGATGCGTGATCGGTGTGGGCTGACACTCCCCCACGCCGCAGAATCGCCAGCCCGCGGGTCAGGGAGCTCTCGGGCACTGGCTCGGACACAGCACCGCTCGTCCTGAGCGCTCACCGGCGGGCTGCACCCCGTACCGCACCGCGCGCAGGCCAGCCCGCCCCGCTCCCCGTCGTGGTGGGGCCGAGTTGCCCACAGGGAAGTCGTGGCCGATCTCTATCGCTGTGGCTTGTTTGTGGTGCATCGTGGTCGCCGTGGGATCCTTCGCCCCCAGGTGGGGGACCCTCTGTCGGGCCCTGCCGTCACCCCTGCGACAGGGCCCGCCGCACCTCCCGGCTCCCCACGGGAGGCCATGCGGCTGCCATCAATCAGAGGCCGCCGACTCATGTGCCGTTGCATCGGGCGACGACGTTGCGCTGCTTGCACGGGACGGCCCCGTGCGGGTCATGACGTTGCTGACACATCCGGCGGGGAGTTCGGTGTTCCGTGAGAGCCGCCGGGCGCCAGCGCTCGGCATCGTGCGACTTCAGCCAGGTACTCGCTCATCGCGTCACGGTTGCGGACCAGTACGTCGATCCGCTCGGTGAGCCGGTCCCGCTCGGCGGCCAGCAAGGCCAGCATCTCCGGTGTCGCGTCCGGAAAGTGGATCGATCGAGGTTTGTCCAGGCAGGGAAGGATCTGCTTGATGATGCGAGTCGGCAGCCCCGCATCCAGCAGGCCACGGATTTGGCTGACCCGGTCCACGTAGCGGTCGTCGTACTCCCGATACCCGTTCGCGCCCCGGTCCGGGACGATCAGCCCCTGCTCCTCGTAGTAGCGAAGTAGCCGACGGGACGCACCCGTCAGTCGCGACAGTTCCCCGATCCTCACACCCGCCGAAACTACTCGGCGCACCCCGGGCTTGACCATCACATCCATGTGAAGGTTTCAGGATTCGGTCCATGACCACCACGTCTTCTGACGCACAGTCTTGTGCGCGCCAGGCCGCCTTGCCATGGTCGGCGCTGCTGGCACTGGCAACTGCCGTCTTCGTCACGAGCTTGACCGAGACTCTGCCTGCCGGTGTCCTGCCCGGGATGTCGGCCTCACTGGGTACCAGTTCAGGTGCTACCGGCCAGGCCGTCACCGTCTATGCGGCCGGTACGGCGTTGACCGCGATCCCGCTCGCCACGGCGACCGCATCGGTACCGCGCAAACCACTGCTGCTCGGCGCCATGGCCGTCTTCCTGGTCGCCAACACTCTGACCGCGGCCGCACCGGGATACATCGTCCTGCTCGCGAGCCGGTTCCTCGCCGGCGTGGCCGCGGGCCTGGCGTGGGCCATCCTCGCCGGCTACGCCCGTCGAATCGCACCTGCCGGCTTGGAAGGGCGCGCCATCGCGGTGGCGATGACCGGGATCCCTGTGGCGTTGTCCTTGGGCGTTCCGGCCGGCACGCTGATCGGTGAACAGGTGGGATGGCGGGCGGCGTTCGGCTCCGTCTCCCTGGTCACTCTTGCCGTCATCGGCTGGATCAGCCTGTCCGTCCCCGGCGTGGGGCGACCCGCCACTGAGCAGGCTGACATGGACCGTTCGGACCCCGCGCCCCAATCGGCGCAATCGCCCATGCGGCAGACCCTGGCGGTGCCCGGTGTCATGGCAATCATGGTCACGGTCACGACGTTCGTTCTCGGGCACACGATCATCTACGCCTACATCGCTCCCTACCTGCAGTACGCCGGGCTCGGCTCAGCGACCGACGCGGTTCTCCTTGCTCTCGGTGTCGCATGCCTGGTGAGCATCTGGTTCGTCGGACGCCATGTCGACCGCCGACCACGGACCTTGATGCTCACGGGCGCGGTGCTGTTCACTCTCGCCACCGCAGCTCTCGCCGTCACCACGGCACACGCGATCGTCTGGGTCGCCGCTGTTCTCTGGGGCCTCGGGTGGGGCGGTGCCCCGACCCTGCTGCAAACCGCGGCCGGACAAGCCGGAATGCGGCACAGCACCACTGCCGCCGACATCGCGCAAGCCGTCCTCGTCACCCTCTGGAACACCGCGATGGCCCTCGGCGGCATCATCGGCGGACTCCTGCTGCACAGCTCGGGCGCCACCGCGGTCGCCGCGTCAGCCGCCGCCCTCGGGGCAGTCAGCCTGCTCATCGTCGCCGGGGCCCGACGTCACGCATTCCCCAACACCCAGGCCACGCCATGACCCCCGCCAACGCGCCCCTGCGTGCTGAAAGGCTCCGAAATACCACAGCAGCTCGACACCCCATCGCCAACCGACTGCGACCGCCCCCGACATGGTCGCGAGGGCCGAGAAGCCTGGGCTTGGTCGAGCACGCCGGAGAGGGAGAGGACGCTGCCGTAGCCGGAGCGGCCCACGCCACTGTGTGGCGCTCCGACACCCTCGTGCCGTGGGTTGACCCAGACGATGCCGGTCCGCAGGGCCCGGGACACGCGAACGACCCGGTCGTGGTCGCGCGTCCACACACTCGCGACGAGCCCCGGCCGGCACGCCGTTGGCCGACCGTCGGGCCTCGGCCTCGTCGGTGCAGGGCTGGACGGTGACGACCGGGCTCAACACCTCCCGCTGCACGATCTTGTCGTCCTGCCGTGCCCCGGCGACCCCCGTGGCCTGGTGGAAGTAGGCGGGCCGGTCCACGGCGGCGCCGCCCGCGACGATCTCAGCGTGTCCCGGCAGATGCTCCAGCAGGCCGCGTACGGAGCCGAGTTGGGCAGCGTTGCCCAGGGGGCCGAAGTCCGCGTGCTCGTCGTCCGGGGGCCCGGGCCGCGGACGCGACGTCCGTTCGGTGAAGCGGGTCAGGAAGGCGTCGTGGACCCGGCCGCGACCAGGATCCTGGTCGCGGCCGTGCAGTCCTGGCCCGCGTTGTAGAATGACAGCGACGACAACTACTCCACGGCGTCGTCCAGATCGGCGTCCGCGTGGATCAACACGGGTGCGTTGCCGCCGAGTTCAAGGTGCAGCCGTTTGAGGTCGGCGGTCACCGCGGCGGCGGACTCCTGTCCCGCGCGGACGCTTCCGGTGACGGCTACCAGCCGGACCTCGGGACGGGCGACCAGGGCACGCCCCGTGTCGCGGTCGACGCACACGGCGTTCAGCATCTGTGCGCAGACCCCGACGGATTCGCGCCGCAGCACCGATGTGCGGCCCGGCGTGTACTCGGCGGCGGCCGCGCCGGGAAGATTGCGGGCGGCCCCAGGCCTCGCACTTGGAGAAGCACTTCCTGCGCTGCGACGTCACTTTCCGCTGACTGCCGAAGGGCACGGTCGACTCGGCCCCGGTACGTGATCAGTGAGCGCCTCGTGACGGCGGAAGGGGCCCGGCGGCACCCGCGCTGGGCGGGTGGCCGGGCCCCTGGAACCCGGCTGGGTCAAGGCAGCCGGTGATCCGCGTTGAGCACCGCGCCGCGCTCCGGGTGGTTCTGGTCGTAGCCGCGCGTGTCGCACTGGAGCCCGCCGACGATGCAGTGGTCGACCAGCGCCTTGAGGGTCCGTTCCTCCCAGGCGTTGAAGAAGTCGTAGTGGAAGGAGTACCCGCGGCCGCTGGCCAGGCGGACCTCGCTCATGTCGCCGTTGACCGGGAAGGCCATCTTGAACTCGATCATCGGCAGGGCGACCGGGTGGGAGGCCGGGCACATGTTGTCGTTGGTGCCGGGTTTGACGACCGGGTAGGACATGTGGCTCTTGTGGTCCGGGGTGTCGAGGTACCTGCCGTCCCAGCAACTGGGAGCCTGGAAGCGGATGTTGAGCTGCACGTCCGGTCGACTCGGGCAGCTCGCAGGGAAGTCGACGTTGAAGAAGCTGTCACCGCATTCCCAGCCCTCGACGAAGCCCTTGTGGCTGCGGAACTGCTGGGCGCTCTGCATGGGGTCGCCGACGACGAACCGCAGCCCCCTGGGGAAGGGCCGCACGCTGGTGTAGTCGGTGACACCGGCTTTGTAGTAGATGACCTGCGGGCCGACAGGAAGGATCTTCGTGTTCCCCTTGTACAGGGACGGCATCCAGTAGGCGGAGGCGTCGGCCGGTGCGTTGCAGGTGGTGTTGCCTCCGTAGAGGCTCGCCGTCGTGCTGGCGGCGTTCGTCGTCCTGTTGCCCATGAAAGTGTGGTCGTGGGACTTGCCGGGCTGCCCCGGATAGATGATCGGGTCGTCCGGCGCGGTGTGTGTGACGGCGCAGTTGGCCTGGAACTCCTTGTGGTAGCGCGGCGGCGGGGTGGCCCCGGACGGAGTCACTCCGGTGACCTGGGGAACGGCCGGTATGTACCCGTCACCGTCGGGATCGTCGCCGGACGCCTGCGTCGACACCGCCATGGTGTGCCCGGCGTGGGCGCCGACCGCGACGGTCGCGGCGCCGTCGGGTCCGGCTGCGGTGGCGACGGTGCCGACGCCGAGGCCGCTGGCGATCAGTGCGCTGCCGAGCAGCAGCGCGGGGAGCTTCGAACGTGGTCTCATGGGGCCTCCTTGCCCGCTGAGGTGCCAAGTGGGGGTGGTACGTAGGGCACCGCCGGGCGCCCTTCGCCGTCATCTGTAGATGCCGAACTCGTGCAGCGAGTAGCCCCAGCCGGTGCCACGCGCCGTCAAGTGCAGTCGCACGTGTCGTGCGGTCGCCGCGACGTCGATGGTGTCGACGTCGCCGTTGCCTGTCGTGGTGGTGTGGACGGTGCGCCAGGTGGTGCCGTTGTCCGACACCTGGACCTCGTAGGACTTCGCGTAGGCGGGGTCCCAGACGAGCTGGAGCTTGCGGACGGCGGTGGCCGCGCCGAGGTCGACCTGGAGCCACTGCGGGTCACTCCAGTCGCTGGCCCAACGCGTGTCGGCCCTGCCGTCCGTGGCCTTGGCGGGTTCGCACGGGCAGTCGCCGTACGACGCCTGGAAGGACGAGGCGGTGGTGGGCTTGTTCAGCGCGACGTTGGTGCCGGAGACCGGCGGGGCGACGACCTTGACGGACTTGGTCTCGATGCCGGCGTTGCCGCGGCCGTCCTCGGCCTGGATGTACACCTTCCACACGCCGAGCTTCTCCGGCGCCGTCACGGCGAAGGTTCCGTTGCCGGTGGATCGCCACGTGGCCTCGACGAGACGCTTGTCACCGTTGGCGTAGTTGCCGCTGAGGAAGATCTTGTACGCGATCGGGTCACCGTCGGGGTCGCGCACGTCGGCACGGACGGTGAACTCACCTCCCGCCGGGGCGGACGAGGCGGGGCTGACCGTCATGTTCGTGATCACGGGCGGGGTGTTGTCGCCGGTGGTCGAGCCGGCGTAGGCCCGCTTGACGGAGTAGTAGGACAGTCGCTTCAGCCCGTCGGGTACGAGGTTGAACCAGACGCCGCCGAAGTCGTGCTCGACGCCGTAGTGGAAGAGGGTGGCGCCCAGGGCGACGCCCCGGTGGCCCGCGACGCAGTTCCACGCCCGGGTGTAACCCTCGGCCTTCTGCACGTCGGTCGGCTCGTCGGGGACGCCGTTGGCGTCGTCGGGAACCTCCCACTCGCCGGCCGGTCCACCCTCGGTGATGATGTACGGCTTGGTGTAGCCGTCCTCTTCCCAGTCCTCTTGGACGCCGCAGATGTCGCCGTAGGAGTTCATCGAGTACAGGTCGAGGTCGGGCGCGTTGCGCTTGTAGTACGGCCAGGCGCCGGTCCAGGCGTCGGTGGAGGTGACAGGGTGGTCGGGGTCGATGCTGTGGATCTTCCTGGCGACGTCGTTGACGAAGCCCGTGTAGGCGTTGCGCTGCGCCTCCAGCTCCGTGCCGCCGTAGCAGTTCTGCAGACCGAGGACCGACTCGTTGCCGATGTTCCACATGAGGGTCGCCGGGTGATTCTTGTACGCCTCCACCCACTTGGCGAACTCGGTGAGCATGTTGTTCTTGTACGTGGTGTCCGTGACGTAGTTGACGCAGCCGCCGGAGCCCGGGCCGCCACCGGGCTGCAGCCAGAAGCCGTTGACGACGCGTATGCCGTGCGCGGCGGCGCTGTCGAGCAGCGGCTTGGTGCCGCCGTCGGTGCCCCAGGTGCGGATCGTGTTGACGCCGATGGACTTGACGTCGGGCATGTACTTCGGAGCGTCCGCGATGGCCGGGCCCCAGGTCAGACCCTTGACCGTGTACGGCTGGCCGCCGACGGTCAGTTGCCAGTTCCCCTGCGAGCCGGCGACCTTCACCGCGCCTCCCCCGGTGGGCGGGGTGCCGTCGGTGCTGCCGTACACCTGGAACTCCCACAGGGAGTAGCCGTAGCCGCTGGAGCGTTCGGTGCCCAGCATGCGGACGTACCGGCCTGCGCCGGAGACGGCGACCTCGTCGGTGCCTCCGTCCCCGCCGGTCACGGTCTTCAGGGTCCGCCAGTCCGTGCCGTTGTCGGACGCCTGGATCTGGTAGCTCTCGCCGTACGCGCTCTCCCAGGTCAGCACGATGCGGCTGAGGTCGGCGCGCTGTCCGAGGTCGACCTGAAGCCACTGCGGGTCGCTCCACTGGCTGGCCCAGCGGGTGCCGGTGAGGTTGCCGTCGACGGCCGCCGCGGCCGCGTACCCCGCGCCTTCCTGGGACGAGGCGGTGGCGGGCCTGCCCTGGGAGAGCAGGGTTTCCGCGGCCTGGGCCGGCGGGGCGGCGAGGGCGAGGGACGACGCCGCCAGGGTGCCGAGGACGAGTAAGGGGGCGCCTGCGCGACGGGTGGCCGGTCTGCGGTACGAGGGGGCTCTGGACACATCTGCTCCTGGCGGGTCGGGAAGAGCCGGTCGGCGGGGCTGCTGGAGCACCGCGTGGTGGCCCCTCCGGGCCGGGGCGCCGGGATGTCATCCGGCCCGGAGGGGAGTTGTGGCGGGCGTGGCTCGGTCAGGGGTAGGACACGAGGGGGAACGGAAGGGTCAAGGACCCAGATGTGGAACGCGACCGGGCCCGGCGTAGGACGCCTACGAGGCCGCGACGACCGGATCTTCGTGGCACCGGCGCCGCTGGGAGTACGCCGAAACGAGGCATGGCACTCCTTGGCGGGGGATGGCTGGGAGAGCACTCCCCCGGAACCATGCCCGCCTCAGCAGTCGCGGTCAAGGTTACAGACAAGGCTTTTCTTTTGACTTGCATTAAGTGTCGATCTGGTGGGCCCGGTCCTGAAGCAGGGGCTGAGGTCTGGTCAAAGCGGCTATGAATAGGAGTGGTTGGCCGTGCCGGTCAGCCAGCGCGGCGGCGGTTTCCCGGGGAGGGCTCCGCGCGCGCCTGACGCTGCCGGGGAGGTTGTCGAGCGCCGATCCGGAAGACGAGCTGACTGGATGCTGCGGGAAACCGTGCGGCAGGTACTCCCCGGGATATCGGTGCAGTTGACGCAGATGATCGCGTTGACCATCTCGCGCAGATCGCGCACCCGAGTCGCCGCCCCCAGGCCCGTCCGGCTCGCCCGTCAGGCGGCGCAGACCGGCTCGATCAGAGCCCAGCGGGCATCAGACACGTCAATGGCGGTGCGGACGGCGAGCACGCACACACGTGCAACGGCCGCCCACACCGCCAGTCACAAACACACATCAGAACAGCGACTGACTAGCTTGGAGACCTTCTCAGAAGGTGACGTTCCAGGAGTCGATCCTGCCGGTGTCGCCGCCGGCGTTGTCGTTGACCCGCAGCTTCCAGGTGCCGTTGGCGACCTCGGCGGAGGCGTTGACGGTGTAGACCTGGTTGATGTTGTCGGCGCTGCCGCCCGAGCGGTTGTGAACCGTGTAGACGGTGCCGTCCGGGGCGATCAGGTCGACCTTCAGGTCCCCGATGTAGGTGTGCACGATGTTCACACCTACCTTCAGGGTGGCCGGAGCGTTGCCGGTCACGCCGCTGACGGTGATGGGGCTCTCCACGGTCGTATTGTCACCGATGGCGAAGTCCGCCGTGTTCTCGAAGTACTTGCCGGGCGGCGGGGTGCCGCCGACGGCCTTGAGGGCGTCGACCTGCCCCTCGCCGAAGAAGCCGTTCTTGGCCGTGGTGCCCTTGCAGCGGCTGTCCGACGGGCAGGCGATGTCATTGGCCTGGGTGGCGAGCTTGTCGCGCAGCTGCGCCGGGGTGATGCCGGGGTTGGTGCTGGCCAGCAGCGCCGCCACGCCGGCGACATGCGGCGAGGCCATCGAAGTGCCGCTCTTGGAACCGTACTTGCCGCCCGGCAGGGTGCTGTAGATGCCGGTGGCGTCTCCGCCCGGGGCCGTGATGTCGACGACGTTCAGGCCGTAGTTGGAGTAGGAGGCCTTCGCGGTGGTGCCCATCGCCGAGACCGTGACGACGCCCGGCAGCTCGGTCGGGATGTCCAGGCAGGCGTTGGTGATGGTGCGGGTGACCGGCGTCGAGTCGTTCGGGCTCTCGGTGTCGGTCGTCTTGTTGGCCAGGTCGATGTTGGAGTTGCCGGCCGCCGCGACCTGGAGCGAGCCCTTGCCCTCCGCGTACTCCTGGGCGCGCTTGACGCCCTCGATGATCGCGGCCTGGTCGGCGTTGTCCGGGCAGTTGAACTGCCAAGGGTCGGTGTAGTAGCTGTTGTTGGTGACCTTGAAGCCGTGGTCGCCGGCCCACATGAAGCCGCAGATGGTGTTCTCGGCGAAGAAGAGCGAGGTGCCGGGCTCGGCGATGCGCACGGAGGAGATCTTCACGCCGGGGGCCACGCCGATGACGCCCTTGCCGTTCTTGGCGGCCGCGACCGTACCGGCCACGTGCGTGCCGTGGGTGCCGACGTCGCGCCAGGCGCCCGTGCGGGTGTCCGGCTTGCCGTACGCGCAGGACGCGGAGTCCGCGGCGTTGAAGTTCGGCGCCAGGTCCTGGTGCTGGTCGTCCACACCGGTGTCCAGGATGCCGACCTTGACGGAGGCGGAGCCGGT
Organism: Streptomyces sp. NPDC003635; assembly: GCF_053587635.1. NCBI lineage: Bacteria > Bacillati > Actinomycetota > Actinomycetes > Kitasatosporales > Streptomycetaceae > Streptomyces > Streptomyces sp. NPDC003635. The sequence continues at coordinate 122,202 of NZ_JBSFOK010000017.1, forward strand.
GGTCACGGCCCATGCCTGGTCGGCCTTGATCTGCGTCATGTCGGCGCGGACCGGCTCGCCCGAAGGGGTCGCGGACTGCGGCGGGTTGGCGGGCAGCGCCGGGTTGTAGGCGTCCGCCGGCACGTCGGAGGTGCGGGTGGCGCCGACCTGCTGAACCCCGCTGACACCGCGCATCGTGGCGGCGAAGGAGGCGGACGCGGAGTGGGCGGTGATGACACCGATCGCGTCGTAGTAGTGGAAGACCGTTCCGCCGTTGGCGGTCACCGCGTCACGGACCGCCGCGGTGTCGCCCGGGGCGGTGATCACGAGGTACGCGCGAGTGCCGGCAACCCAGTTCGCACTCGGGGCGGGGGCCGCGGCCCGGGGCGCCGCCGCGGGGGCGGAGGCGTCAGAGCCGGAAGGGGAGACGGGGGCGGTGTCGGCCAGCGCGGCGGGCGCCCCGAGGGCGAGCGCCGCGCCGAGCGTGGCGGCCAGCGCGAGGGTACGTCGAGGGCGGCCGGATCTGTGGGGTATCAATGCGTCCTCCGAGGACCCGGTGGTCAGGCCGGGTCGTACGAAACAAGTGATGGACGCAAGATGTCATGCACGCGGCTAGTTACGGAAGTACCTTTTACCGCAGGGGAGTTCGTTTATCGGTGGCCGGAAACCGACTATAGGTGAACAAGAACGGAGAATCGGCGGGCCGCCTGGGGAGGAGGCGGTAGATCGGTACGCCGTCCCGCCCGTGCGCGGTGCGTGCAGACCGAGTGGCAGTAGCGCCTGCGGTCAGGCCGCTTCGCCCGGCTCCATCCCGCATTCCGGGTGACAGTCCGCAGGTCAGCTCCAACCCTACGACGGTGTCATCCACTTGACGTCTCTGGCGTGATCGTCGGGTCCGCCGCGAGAGGTACGTTTAGCTGCGCGAGGGCCCCGCAGTACCCGTGAACGTGCCGGAACCGGGCTGCATTACCCTACGGCCGGGAAGGTCACACACCACGTCGGGGGCGTGCATGTCAGTGCGGGGCGGGGCGATTCTGGCCGAACTCAGCTCTCTGCCGCCGAATGTGCGCGAGGACTACATCCGCGTTCTCGAGACGGTGATACGGGTCGCCCCCGGGGCATGGACCCGCCGCAGAGGCGTCCAGCTGCAGTGGATCACGGTGCCTGACAGCGACGAGGACGTCGTGGTGCAGGTGGACTCCGGCGAACTGGGCAAGCATGTCGACTGGGACGGTCCTCGGTCCGCCCGCTCCTTCTCCGGCGCCCTGCGCGAAAAACTGGGAACGAACCGGTGTGCCGCCCTGGTCTACGGCAACGCGATCGATGCGCGCACCTGGGGCTGGGTCCTTCCGCTCCTCCTGACCAGGCGGCTGCCCACACTCGACTCAGCGGTGATGATCGATATCGAACACCACTCGGGAGCTCGATCCACGTTCTCCTTCCCGGTCACATACCGACGCGTCATCGTCCGACGCCTACGGTTCGAGGAAGACCTACGCGCACTTCTGCGACGCGCCAAGAACACATGACCTCAAAGGTCCCGGACAAAGGCGTTGGGCATAGCGGTGTGTGTGCCGAGGCAGGGGACGGCCCCCGGGAAGGCGCCGTGACAAAAGTGTGCCCGAGCAGGGCGACCGCATCGCGGGGCCGCGGAACGTCAGTGCGCGGGCAGTATCTGTTCCGCCCAGATCGTCTTGCCCGCAGGCGTGTAGCGCGTGCCCCAGTGTTCGGTGAGCTGGGCAACCATGAACAGTCCGCGTCCGCCCTCTTCGTCGCTGCCCGCGTAGCGGGCGTGCGGTGATGTGTGTTGCGAGTCGGAGACCTCACAAATGAGGGACTGGTCCCTGATCAACCGCAGACCGATGGGCCCGGAGGCGTACCGGATGGCGTTCGTGACCAGTTCGCTGACCACCAGCTCTGTGGTGAAGGCCAGGTCGTCCAGCCCCCACCGCGTGAGCTGTTCGGTGGCCATGGAACGTGCGCGTGCGACCTGGGCGGGGTCCGGGGTCAGTTCCCAGGCGGCCACCTGGTGTTCTCCCAGGGCACGGGTGCGCACGACGAGGAGGGTCGCGTCGTCCTGCACACGGTCCGCGGACAGCTCCGCGACGACCTGGGCACACAGTCGGTCGGGCGATGAGCCCCGCTGTTCGCCGAGGACAGCCGCCAACCGGTCCAGTCCCGCCTCGACGCCCTGACCGGGAGCCTTCACGAGGCCGTCGGTGAACAAGACGACGACGCTACCCGCCGCCAGCTCCACCTCCGCACTCTCGAAAGGAAGCCGCCCCACACCCAGCGCAGACCCCGGCGGCAGACGGAGGAAGGTGACGGCGCCTCCGCGCGGATGCACGACGGCCGGCGGCAGGTGTCCAGCCAGCGCCCAGGTGCTCGACCGGGACGCCGGATCATAGATGCCGTACAAGCACGTCGCTCCGGCGATCCCGCTGCCGCCCGCACCGTGCTCCTGCTCGTCCGGCACTTCCTTGCCGACCTGATCGTTCAGGCGGGCCAGGAGTTCGTCGGGCGCCAGGTCCAGCTCGGCCAGGGTCCGCACCATCGCGCGCAAGCGCCCCATGGCGGCGGCAGCGCCCAGACCGTGGCCGACGACGTCACCGACGACGAGCCCGACGCGGGCACCGGAGAGCGGGATGACATCGAACCAGTCGCCGCCTGCACCGAGATGACTGTCGGCCGGCAGGTAGCGGCTCGCCGCCTCCACCGCGCTCTGCTCGGGAAGCGACCGGGGCAGCAGACTGCGCTGGAGCATGAGCGCGGCGGTGCGCTCGCGGCGATAGCGCCGGGCGTTGTCGATGCACACGGCGGTCCGCGACACCAGCTCTTCGGCCACCGCCCGGTCGCCCTCGTCGAAGGGTTCGCCATCATCGCCCCGCACGAAGCTGGCCAGCCCCACCACCGTCTCCCGCACGCGAAGCGGGACGTACAGGCGCACCGGAGCACGTGCCGCATCCGTCGTCGTCCGGCCTGTGGCAAGGCTTTCGGCCTGCGGAGACGCGACGGCGTAGGCGACGCCCTCCCCCAGCCGGGAAGGGTACGGCCCGGAGTCCGCCACTCGGAGGAGCTCCCATCCCATGACAGGTTTCGGTTCCCCTCCCTCAAGCACCGCAGCCGCCACGTCGACGATTACGGCGTCGGCGAACTGCGGCACGGCCAGCGAGGCGAGTTCCGCCGCCGTTCCGGACGGATCGAGCGTGGAGCCGATCCGCGCGCCCGCCTGCGCCAGGAGCGCGAGGCGCTGCTGGGCCCGGTAGTGGTCGGTGACATCGATGGACTGTTCGCACACACCTACGGGCTCTCCCCGGCCGTCCACCAGCCGGAAATACGACGACGACCACACGTGCTCACGCCGGGGATCGGCCGGGCCACGCCCTCGGAACTGCAGGTCGATGATGGGTTCACCGGTCTGCAAGATCTGTTGGACGAACTCCTCGGGCGGCTCTGGATGCTGGGCTGTGAGGACGTCGCCGGGAAAGAGCTCTGTCATGGTCCGGCCCACCAGCCCTGTGAGGTCACCTCCGAGTTCCCGGATGCTTGCTGCGTTGGCCCACAGCAGGCGAGCCTCGGGGCTGTAGATGGTCAAGGTCACCGGGGACTGGGCGACAAGCCCCTGCAGCATCGCCAGACGGGTTTCCCACCAGCGCTGCTGCTCCAGTTCGGTCGCCATGAGTACCGCGGAAGGGGCCCCTTTGAACGCGGCGGTCAGGCGATGCACAGTCACCGCGATCCGCACGGTTCCTCCGGAACGGTGACGCACGTCGACGATGTGACTGCGGGCCCCGGCCAGCCGCGGGCGCTGTCCTGGTCGCGGCTCTCGTGATCCCCCGCGGGCACTCTCGGGCGGTGCGATCAGCTCCGCGGCCCGGCGTCCCAGCACATGCGAGGCCGCGTATCCCAGGAGGTTCTCGGCCTCGCGACTCCACCCGACGAGCACTCCGTCCGCATCGAGCAGGGCGATGGCGGCCGGGGGCGGGCCGAAGGGCGCGCCTTGGTCCGCCTCTTCCGCCCCGGGGGCAGCGGCGAAGGGCATCCCATCCATACGCCCATCATCCTGCTGGGCGGTCCGGACCGCAGGGTGCTCGGTCCACGCCGCGCGCTACCTGGAGTGAGGGGGCAGCCGGCCACGGGTGGGAGCGTTATGCCGCGGTCCTGCCGGACGCCGACCACATGGGGGCACGAGGTACAGGCCGACGCCCACTCGCGCAACCCTTGCCCTCACACCTTGGGCACAGCGCGCCGCTCACTGGGCCCGACCTGCCCAAACCCGATGGCTCGGGCCGCGCTCCGTCAGCAGGTCACCTCACCCATGTGCAACCGCCCGGTCCCAGCCCCGCGAACTCTTGCGAGGCCCTCTACCTCCCTCATTGGGAGCGCTCTCACACATTTGTCGCCCACGCCGTCGACCGGCAAGCAGCCCTCCATGCAGGAGCAGCAGCGCTGGGCACCCATGAGGCCGCAGGCAGACCTGCCCGGCGCGTGGACATGATGGCGTGGGCCAGTGCGAGCCCTCGATGGGCCAGGTGCTCCTCCCCGCGGAGGAGTGGCATCAGGCCCTCATCGGCCACGGATCCTCCGGCACCGACGGGGCAGCGCACGCCTCGGAACCGGTCCGTTCGGCCGCGGTAATCCACGTTCACCGGGTCGCGACTCCGAAGAACGGCTTGACGCAGGGATCCAGCGACATCGGACGCGCGGCCGAGGAGTCGCGTGAAGGAGGCCATGTGATGCCCCCGCCGTCACGACAGCCCTCCAGAGTTCGGGGAGGTCACTCATTCCCGGCAGGTGGGGTCTCCCCCGTCGTGTCCGTGTCGGCCGCGGGAGCCGAGGCACCGGCACGACCCGGAGGCGGTGAGGGGGGCGTCTCCGTCTCCGGTGCGGAGAGCCTCCATCCGCGGTCGCCGTCGAGGCCCGCCAGAAAGGCTCGCTCGTGCGGGGTCAGGGCCTCTTGCGGTGTGCTGGAGTCAGTCATGTGGTGTCCTCCACTTGTACGGCGTCCACCAGTTCCAGGATGTCGATGTTCTCCACGCGTATGTACAGGCCCGCAGTTCCCGCCACCGGTGGCCCGAAGGAACCGTCCGAGTTCATCTGGTAGCTCCATTGGAGGAAGAGGTCTCCCCCGTGCGGGTAGCCGGACGCGTAAGAGCGCGCGTCGAACCAACCACCCACCCAGGCCCCGTCCTTGAGTCGGGCGCGCACGAACCGTGGCCGGGTCAGATTGCTGAACACATGGTCCCAGGCCGTGGGTGTGCGCCAGTACGCGGCCCGGCTGTTCCTGCGCTCCCACCAGGACACCGCGACGGCCGCCGCCCCGGGTACGCCGAGGAAGAGGACCAGCGCCCACAGCCCAGCCGCTCTTGGTTGATCGCCCACCGCCTGGAATCCGGAGCCCGACCGCCGGACGGCCTCGACGACGTAGGGGCCGAGGATCACGGCGTACACCGCGTCGAGGGCGACACTCGCCGTCATGGCGCGCAGCACCCGGTCGGCGAACACCTGCTCGGCCGCGACTGGCCCCCGCCGACGCTCTCTGAGGTACTGATAGGTGACGCCCGGCAGCACGAGGAGGATCAGCAGGAGCAACTGCTCCACTGTGGTGGGTGGTTGCACGGCCAGGCCCTCCTCGATACGGGTCGGACGATATCTCAGGCGCCGCTGTGTACATACGCTGCCCACAGATAGGGGAACCGCGGGTAGCGGGCACGCATCTGTTGGGTCGCGCGATGCAGAGCCACCGCGGCACGGCCTGTGGTCAGCGTTTTGTAGAACTCGGAGGCCACAGCCGCCGCAGCGGTGTCATTGACCTGCCACAAAGTGCCGATCACCTGAGGGAAGCCGGCAAGCTGCATGGCCGACACGAGGTGGATCGACTCGTCGGTGAGGTCGATGGCCTCGATGGCTGCTGTACGACACGCGGACAGATAGGCCAGTTGCGCCCCGTCGAGGTTGACCGGGCGCAGGGCGGCGACGGTGAGTCTGCCCGTGACGTGATCGAGCAGCAGCAGGCCGCTCTGCGAGGGGTCGCCGGGATCGCTGTCGCCATGGCAGGCGAAGTGAGCGACCGCATGATGCGGCAGCCGTTCCAGCACGGTCGGCCTGGTCGGTGGTGTGTGGGCCACCGCGTCGACCAGCACTTCGGCATCGGGCCAGAGCGCGCGGATCGCGGCCACCTCCTCCCAGACTCCGCCGAGGTTCTTTTCCGAGGGCAGTCCAGGCGTCGTCGGCATCGCCACCACCAGCGCGGAGCCCCGGGACGCGTCAGACGCGGCAGCCCGTTGTCTGGCGTGCCGCAGGGCTCGTACGGTCGGGGTGTAGGAGGAGACCACGCGATCCAGCACGGTGCGCCGACCAGGCACGCCGGACGGATCGCCGTGGTGGCCCGCCGCGTGCAGGGGCAGCAGCGCGAACCGGCCACAGGGCACCCACCAGACTCTGGGCACAGGTCCGTCGTCGTGATCCGGTACTTCCAGGGCGTCGATAACCGGTCCCGCGGCCGTGTCCCACAACCACGCGAGCACGCGGTTGAGGTCGCGCTGTGCCTGCAGCACCTCCTCCTTGCGGGTGCAGCGGGCGAGAGACGTGTGGAACGCGGCAGCCTGCTCGGCAACGCTCTGCGCGGTGAGACCTGCCAGGTGCAGCGCGACGATGCCGTCGGGACGGACGATCAGGGCATCGCCGCGCGTCTCGGCGACGTTGAGGAAGACAAGGGGGCCATCAGCCGCCTCAACGAGCAACTCGGCCGTATCCGGCGGCAGGGCGAAAGCCGCGAAACCATCGAGAGCCCGAATCTCAGCAAGGAGCGTGGTGAATTGCTCAGACAGCTGACACCGATATGCGTGCACTCGGTCCGACCCCGCTTCCGTCGCGGCGAGGCTGTCGATGTGATCAGCCGAGTCGAAGATGTACTCGGGGCGGTCGAGCCGTTCGCGAAGGTCGGTGAATCGGCGTGCCAGTGCCGGGTGACGGGCTCGAAGGTCGGTGAGATCGCTGCGGCTCTCCAGGGCCAGACCATGCAGCACCGCGCGCCCCGACTCCAGCAGTCGCAGAGCACGTTCCGCCCGTACAGGTGCGCTGTCGCCCGGCACGGCGAGAGCCAGCGCCGCGGCTTCGCCGGCCAGTCCTGCGAACTCACCGACCATGCGCTGCTGGTCGTTGTGCTCCAGGCGGCGCGGCGCCACGTACGGCAGCAACAGGGTCGCTGACTCCGCCGCATCCGCCGCCGAATCCGGCGAGCCCGCCCGAACCCACAGCTTCGCGGCGACCCGCGCTGCGCGAATGCGATGGGAGGGAGCCGCCGCAGTCACCTCGGACGCTTCGGTGTAGAGGGCGGCCGCAGTCTCCAGATCTGTCCGCGCGCCCCTGCTGTCGAACCGCGCGTGGAAGGAGGCGGCAAGGTTGCACAGATGCTTCAGACGAGCGGGATCAGCGGTCCGCGCTGTCGACAGGGCTTGCTGACCAAGTTCGATCGCCCGGTCCAGGTCGGTCGCACCACCGTCTCGCCTGAATTTTCTGCGCAGGGCGACGGCGAGGTTGTCCAGGAATTTGGGCCGCTCCGCAGCGTCGCCGGGCAGCACATCGACTGCTTCCTGCAATCTGGCGATGCTCTGGTCCAGATCGGCCGACGTACTCGCGTACAGGTACCTCGCCTCGAAGGCACTGGCAACGGTGAGCAGGCACCGCGGGCGGTCAGGTTGACGGACAGGCATCACGTTCGCCGCGTCCACGCCCACATCGATCGCGCGGTCCAAGTCGAGTGGATCCCGCGAGCGTTCGAACCGCAACTGCAAGGCGAGACAGAGGTTGGTCAGAGCCTTCGCGCGGTCAGTGTGTGCGGCAATCACGGTCGCTGTGACGGTCTCGTCAAGCAGCCGGATGCTCATGTCGAGATCCCAGGCCGCGCCGATGGCTTCGAACCGGGTCAGCAGGGCGAGTCCGAGGTTGGTCTGGATCACCGAGCGGGAGGAGTGCGCATATGGCGTGCTCCGCAAGGCTTTTTGGAGGAGATCGATGCTCTGGTCCAGGTCGCTTGGCGAGCCGCGGTGTTCGAACTCCAGGAGTCGGGTCACACCGAGGCCGGCCATGCACAAGCTGTGCTGCTCATGGCCCGACGGCGCACTCGCGACCGCCTCCTGCCCCACCTGGATAGCGCGATCGAGATCCGCCTGCTCTCTCGAGTAGCCGAACCGCGTCTGCAGTGCATCCACCAGGGCTACTAGACCGGCAGCGCGCATGGCCGGATCATCAGCCGGTGCAAGCACAGCCTGTTCGGAGAAGGCGACGGAGCGCTCCACGTCGGCCTGGACCCCCTGCAGATCGAATCGCATCTGGAGGAGGAGGCTGAGCATGGTGAGAAGCTCCGGGGGCCCAGGTGAGTCAGCGGTCGGTCCGGCGAGCAGGTCCTCTCCGACAGCTATCGCGCGGTGCAGATCCGAAGCTGTGGCGCGGGTGGCGAAACGCGTCTGCAGCGCGACCATGAAGGGCAGACCGCACCCCTCCGTCAAGCGACGCGGATCGTCCGTTGGTTCCGCGTTCCAGGCCTTCTGGAAGTACTCGATACTCCAGTCCAGATCCAGCGGATCATGCATGGTTTGAAAGCGCTCGTAGAGCGTCAGGGCGAAGAGTCCCCAGTATGCGGAGCGCTCGAAGCCGTCCTCGGTGGCGAAAGCCATGCGATTCCACAGAGCAGCGATTGCGGTCAGCGGTCCTCGCGTCGGCATGTCCCGCGCTTGCTGGGACTCCGCCCACGCGTGAGCAACTGCCTCCTGTGCAAGGTGCGATCGCAGCGGATCTGGCAGGGGTTCGAGACCGGCGATGAAACCCTGCGTAAATGCCTCGGCCGCTGCTTCGAGGTCCATCGCGTCCTCGCCCGCGGGCAGAGCCCGGTAGCGGTGCCAATGGAGCCAGCCCAGTGAGAGGCGAGATTGCTCATCGGCTTCATGGCCGAGAGCGGTAAGCCGTTCGAGCAGGCGCTGAGCGTAAGCGCTCAGAGCGAGTGTCGGGTCGTTGCTCCCAGCGATCCATTGCAGCAACTCCCGGACCGAGGGCAACAGTTCATCGCGGTGATCTGCTTCAGGATCGCGCACAACGGCGACAGTAGCGACCACGTCAGCTCAAAGTGTGACCTTCCAAGATTTGTTCAGATTTCCGGTGGATGCTATGCGCCGCCCTTCCGACCGGACAGCTTCGGGGTCGAGCAATGCCGGTACGTCGAACGACCACCCCTGTCTTGACTGGAACCTGTCAACGTCTCGACAATTGCGCGTACCTCCCCACCCCTTGGAGGACCGTTGACCCACGGCCCGTCTCGTCGCACGACGCTCCTGGCGGCAGCCGCCGGCGCTGTCGCGCTGCCCGCCATATGTTCCGGATCCGCCCGTGCCGACACCCCCCTCCCGCCGGGACGCCGGGAACTCCCCATCGTCACGCACTCCCGCCACCCCGGCGCCGTGTACGGCCCCGAAGCCTCGCGCGGCGCCCACGCCGAACCCCTCAACGCCGCCGTCGACTGCGCCCTGGACCGAGGAGGGCGGAGCTGATGGCCACGTTCGTCACCCGCTCCCAGTGGGGCGCGAGGGCACCCATAAGCGTCAGCAGCAACATCACCCCAGCCCAGGGCGGCGTAGTCGTCCATCACGTCGACGCGGTGAAGGTGGCCAAGGCCAACCACGCCGACTGCGCCGCCCAGGTGCGGGGCATCCAGAACTTCCATATGGACGACAACGGCTGGTCGGACATCGCCTACAGCCACCTCGCCTGCGTCCACGGCTACCTCTTCCAGGGCCGCGGCGAGTACGTCCGCACCGCCGCCCAGGGCACCACGCAGGGCAACGACGACTGGTACGCCGTCTGTGCGCTGACCGGCGGCTCCAGCAGCAACTACGACACCATCACCGCCGGACTCATCGACGCCGTCCGCCTCGGCATCAACCGCCTGCGGGTGTCCGGAGGCGCCGCGCGGGCCATCACCGGCCACCGAGACCACCACGCGACCGCGTGCCCGGGCAACCTGTACGCCAGGGTGCTCAGCGGCGAGGTCAACCCCGGTGGCGGCCCCCTGCCCTACCCCGGCGTCAGTTTCCGCCAGCCGCCGACCTTCGTGCATGCCAGCGTGGCGACCTGGCAGTACCGGATGAACAGCGCCCACGGATACTCCCTCGCCGTGGACGGCCAGTACGGGCCGGGATCCGACTCCGCCTGCCGCAGCTTCCAATCGAGCAAGGGCCTGAGCGTGGACGGCATCGTCGGTCCGGCCACCTGGGGAGCCACGTTCGCCTAGAACCGGCCGGGGCCCCACCGCCTTCCCACGACGTACGCCCGCAGCCGACGAACTCCACCCGGGGGGACACCTCGACATGCGTTTGCCTCGCGTCCTCATGACCCTGGCGGCGGGCCTCGGCCTACTCCTCGGCGCATTCACCGCGCCGCCCGCCCACGCCCGTGCCGACGACAGCGCGGCGGCGCCGACCCAGTGGCGCAGCTACTGGGCGGACGCGTTCAACCCGGGCATCTACACACCCACCCAGGTCACGGCTCTGGTCCAGGACGCGTTGGACGTCAACGCCAACGTCCTGATCGTGCAGACGGCCCGGCGCTACGACTGCTTCTGCAACAACGCCCTGTACCCGCGCACCGACGCCGCGATCGCCCCGGAGCCCTACGACCCGCTGGCGGAAGTGGTCCGGCAGGGACACGCGGCCGGACTGCAGGTGCACGCCTGGGTCAACGTCAACACCATGTGGAACAGCAACACCCCTCCCCGCTCGCCGGACCACGTCTTCAACCAGCACGGCCCGAGCGCCACCGGATCCGACCGCTGGCTCAACAGGAAGGCCGACGGCCAGGAACTGGTGGGTGCCAACGCCTATGTGGACCCCGGCCATCCGGCGGCCGTCGACTACATCGTCCGCGGCATCCAGAGCATCGTGCGCAACTACGACGTGGACGGCATCAACCTCGACTACGTCCGCTACCCGGACGGCAGTTCCACCACCACCCACAGCGACTGGGGCTACAACGCCGTATCTCTCGCCCGCTTCCAGCAGGCGACAGGCCGGACGGACGTACCCCTCCCGTCCGACACCGCCTGGAGCGACTGGCGGCGCAACCAGGTCACCCAACTGGTGCGCAGGATCTACCTCGGAGTCTGGGAAGTCGACCCGCGAGCCCGCCTGTCGATGGACGCCATCACCTACGGACACGGCCCGCAGGCGGTCGGCGGCTGGCAGGCCACCCGCACGTACGCCGAGGTCCTTCAGGACTGGGCGGGTTGGCTGGACGAGGGGATCATGGACACCGCCGTGACCATGAACTACAAGCGCAACTGGAATCCCGACCAGGCGCGGATGTTCTCCGAGTGGTCCGAGTTCCTGGCCGACCACCAGGGCGAGCGGCAGGCGGTCAACGGACCCGCGTTGTACCTGAACAGCGTCTCGGACTCGCTCACCCAGGTCAGGGAGGCGCTGAGCCCCAGCGCGGCGGGCAACACCGCGGCCGGCTGGAGCGGCTACTCCTACGCCGCCCCCAGCAAGGACGTGGCGGCCAACGGCCTTGCCGCCGAGCGCGCCAAGCTGGAGCAGGCCCTGACCCAGGGCGAAGACGCGCCGTTCAAAGACCAGGCGGCGGTGCCCGGCATGCCGTGGAAGACAGCGCCCCAGGACGGGCACGTGACCGGCAGGCTCATGCTCCGCAGCGGCGGCCCGCTGGACCAGGTGCCGGTGACACTCGCCCCACTCACCGGCAGCGGCCAGAAGACCACCCGGCTCAGCGACGGCTCGGGCTGGTTCGGCTTCGCGCATGTGGAACCAGGTCTGTATCTGGTCACCCTGTCCCTGCCGAAGGGTGTGATCGGCGCCCCCAAGACCGTGGTGAGGGTGACGAAGGGCAACCTCGCGAAAACGGCTTTCCCGCCGTTCCTCGCCGTGCCATGACGCCCGAGACCGTGCCTGCGCGCAGCCCAGCACCACCCCTGACGGCTCTGCTGAAGCCGTCACGTCATGGGCCCTCAGCGCTGTTGCGCCCACCCCGCCGGTGGGGTGCAGCCGACGTACCTGCACTGGCCGCACCGCGTGGCCCCGCTTCCTACCGAGGCGAGAGACCTGCTCACCCTGCCGCGGCTCCCGATCAGAAGACGCGTAGGGCCGCCGCCATCAGGCCTGGGACCGTCCGTGGTCCGTCCCCGCTGCTCCCGCTGTCACGTGTTCCGGGGAGTCGGTCGGAGGAAGCAGCATCGCAGCAGCCTCGGCGTGCAGGGCGTCCAGTGTGGTGGCCTGCTCCTCGGCCCGCTGCAGCAGGAGCTGGAGCTGGGCGGGTTCAAGGCGGGGGTCCGATCGCGCGGCGTGGTGGAGGGTGCGCCACAGCAGGATCTTTCCCTGCACGCCAAGCCGCATGGCTTCGAGCTCGACCAGCAGGGTCAGGCCGGAGCGGCGCAGCAGCCGCCCGTTGGGCTTGACCCGTCCGATCTTCTCGCCCAGCCAGGCTCCGTAGACCTTGTAACGCCGGGTGGGCACGTCCAGGTCGGCCATGAGACGCAGCAGTGCCGAGCGGTCCTGGGTGATCGCGGCGGCCAGACCGCGCAGCTCCCGGCCGTGCTCCGACTCTCCGTGCTCCTGGACCATGCGTCGAGCCAGTTCGACACCGCCCGTCGCACCGGCAAGGTGGTCATTGAGGTAGATCGCCAGCATGCGTGAGGGCGCGGGGGCGCCGCCGGAGCTGGTGGCTGTGGCACTCATGAGCTGCCTCCGGGATCTGAACGGTGCCGATGTCCACCGAGTGCCCCGGTTGCCGTAATCAAGCGTTGCAGGCCAGGTGTAACCGGCGGGCCGGACCCGTCAGGCTTTCCTCTCCACCACGCGATCACATCTCGGCTGGGGCATCCTGCCAGTCGTCGCTTCCTCCAAGCAGCTCGGTGAGGCGCAGCCCGGGGTCGTCGGCCTCGGCGGCCCATCGGTCGTAAGTCGCCTCCCGCAGCGGGGCGATCCGGGAAGGCCATGGCAGCCGGTAGCGATGGGTGAAGGGCGCCTCGCCGGGCTGCTCGATGGTGAGCCGCTGGCCCAGCAGGCCGCTGCGGTGCCGCACCACGGCACCGGGCTGGACTTCGATCCGCCGGTCGCCGATGGTCAGCACCCGCCGGTCTCCGGCTCGGCGGAGCTCGGCCCGCACGCGACCGAGCCGCCCGGACCAGAGGAGCGTGCCCGGTGAGGGAATGGGTTCGGCTTCCATCGGACTCCTCCGGGCGTCTGGAGAGCAGGGCCTGCGGCGGCGAGACCGGTCACGGCAACCGCCTGAACAGGATGTCCCCCTACCCGCTCCAACAACAAGATCTTCGGGTGAGACAAGGCCCGATCTCGTGCCGGGAGGGGGACGCTCCGTCCGATGAGGGTGCCCGAATCCCTCGCTGCATGTCGCGCGCATGGCGCAGATCGGGGCGGCCCCGGGACTGCGGCGTGGGCTGCAACTCCGCCTGGCGCCGCCAACCCGCGCGACCGGCGGCATGCCGATCGGTCCGACGACCGCGCGGGCCGAACGCAATGCCCGGCCGTACTTCGGCGACGGGCGTGCATGACGTGGATGCGCGATGAGTCCGTGCCGACGGATGCTCAGCTTTTCCGGTGCCCGGAGTTGAGGCGTAGCGCGGAGGCGAGGAAGAAGACGCCGCCGAGGAAGGCGTATCCGGCGAGATTCGCGAGCGTGGCACCGTCCCTGCCGGCCTGGAGAACGAAGCTCGCGCCGGCGAGTGTGGAGATGGCTCCGCTCACGATCATCGGCCACTGTCCGCCCATCCGGCGCCGCACCAGGCCCACTGTGAATTGCGCGATGCCCGCAGTGATGGCCCAGACGCCCCAGACCCGCAGGACGGCCGGGATGCCCGACGTGAGCGCGACGGCCAGGGCGATGCCAGTGACCACGCTGAGCGCGATGTTCACCAGCAGTCTCCTGGTCGCGCCGTCGTCCGCCCGGGCCGACCGCAGGTCGATCACCGCGCAGGCCGCGTCGAAGAGGGGATAGAGCACCAGCAGCGCCCCGCTGAGCAGGCCCAGACTGTCGGCCGTCGAGAAGAGCAGGGCCGCCCAGACGGCGGCGAACGCGAAGCGCAGGAGATACAGCTTGCGCAGAGCCGCCAGGAACTCGGTCTGAGCGGTGGGAGTGGGCCGGCTGACGACGGTGTCCATGGCGGATCCGCCTTTCAACTCGAGGGAGAACGTTCGGTCTCTTTTCATCATTGGACGCCCCGGTCACCCTGTCAAGACCGAACGTTCTCCCTCGGGGGTAAGGTGGGGTCATGAGTCGGAAGACGAACGCGGGCAGCACGTCAGCAGCCCGGGCGCGGCTGCTCGGGACCGCCGTCAGGATCTTCTACGCGGAGGGGATCCACTCCGTCGGCGTTGATCGGATCATCGAGGAAGCGCAGGTGACCCGGGCTACCTTGTACCGGCACTTCTCCGGCAAGGAGGACCTTGTCCTCGCTTACCTCGAGCAGGCCGACCAGGCCATCAGGGCCCAGCTGTTGGCCGCCCAGGAGGGCCTGGAAACCCCGGCCGACAAAGTGCGCGCGGTCGGCCGCGCCATCGCCGAGGGCATCCGGTCCGAGGGCTTCCGCGGCTGCGCCTTCCTCAACGCCGTGGCCGAGTATCCCGACGCGACGCACCCGATCCACCAGGCCGTACTCGCACACCGGCAGTGGTTTCTCGACACCGTCACGGATTTGCTGGCGCAGGTCGGAGACGAGCCCGCCGAAGCAGCGGGGCGGCACTTCGTCATGCTTCGCGACGGAGCCATGGCCGCCGGATGCCTCACCGACTCCCGACTCATCACCGAGACGTTCCTGGAAGGCGTCGAAGGGGTCCTGCGGGCACGTAATGCGGCACAACCGGCGGGCGCATAACACACCGGTCCGAGAGTCCACGCGAATTACAGCGAGACCAGTCCGAGCGGCGAACTGCGCTCACGGCTCTCTCAGCAGGACAATCACGTGACACCCCAGGAAAGGACACCGCAATGTCGGAGCTTCTCGTCGACTTCATCACCTCCCTCGACGGCTACGCGTCGGGACAGGGGTGGCCCGGGTTCTGGGGGCTGGAGGGGCCGGAATATCTCGCATGGCTCGGCGCGCAGCCCCAGGCCACCTACCTGATGGGAGCGAACACCTACCGCCTGATGTCGGGCTTCGCCGCAGGCGAGGTCCCGGAGGGCCAGGACGAGTTCAGGCCCGAAGAAGAGGCGTCCGTCGACGAGCTCACGCAGGCCTCCAAGGTGGTGTTCTCCTCTTCACTCGAGGAACCGCTGACGTGGGCCAACTCCACGCTCGTCCGCGACGACGCCGTCGAGGCGGTCCGCGCCATGAAGTCGAGTGGCTCGGGGCTCCTCAGCACGATCGGCAGCCTCAGCCTGTGCCGGTCCCTGCTGCAAGCCGGACTCGTCGACCGCTTCCGGGTCGTGATGTTCCCGGTGATCACCGGGGCCACGGGCGAAGAGCGCATCTACGACGGCTATCCGGACGTCGCGCTCGAGATGATCGAGCACCGCACCTTCGACGGCCGCATCCAACTGGTCGAGTACCAGCCCCGCGTACTCGAGCACCCGCCCCTCGCCGTCCCCGCGTGACGTCGCCCTGCCCCCCGGTCTGCCCGACCGCCGGCCCGACGCCGTCGGGCGCGCGCTAGACCTCATGAGCGGCGGACGGCCAACACCGCAGGCGGGCACCAGCGCCCGCCACCCGTCCCAGTTCGGCTCACCCACCCCGGCAGCAGCGCCGGTCGGGCACAGGGGCGGCGGGCATCGGTTCCGGCTGTGTGCACGTCGTAGCCCCTGCCTTCCAGCCGGAGCGCCCGTCGCCTTCCAGCCGGTGCGCCCGTCGGCAAACCGAGGGCGCCTACGCATCCGACTATGACCCGACCATGGCAGGATCCGACCGACCAGGAATCAGGCCGCGAGGACTTCCTGCTCGCGGGCCGACGTTGTGACCTTGGGCTTCTTGTTCGGCAGCGAGAGCCGGACGACCTTGCGCCACGCGGAGAACACCTGCTTGGGCAGCGGTCCGGTCACGTACTCCAGCTCGTACTTCTCGAACAGCGCGCGCACCTTCACCGCGACCTCGGCGTACCGGTTGCTCGGCAGGTCCGGGAACAGGTGGTGCTCGATCTGGTGCGAGAGGTTGCCGGTCATGAAGTGCATGGCCTTGCTGCCGCTGATGTTCGCCGAGCCCATCATCTGGCGCAGGTACCACTCACCGCGCGTCTCGCCCTTGATCGACCGGCGCTCGAAGACCTGGACGCCCTCGGGGAAGTGCCCGCACATGATCACCGAGTGGGACCAGATGTTGCGGACCACGTTCGCGGTGAACGTGGCGGCGAGTGTGGTGAGGAACGAGGGGCCCGACAGCAGCGGGTGGATCACGTAGTCCTTTAGCACCTGCTTGCGGATCTTGCGGCCCACGGCCTTGGCCCGCGCTCGGAACTCCGGGTCCTTGCGGCGGTGCTTGCTCAGGTTGTTGCCCAGTTCGAGGTCGTACGCGGCGATGCCGTACTCGAAGAAGCAGGCGTTGATGAAGTTCCACAGCGGCTGGCCGAGGTGGAAGGGCTGCCACTTCTGGTCCTCGTCGACGCGCATGATGCCGTAGCCGAGGTCGTTGTCCTTGCCGAGCACGTTGGTGTACTTGTGGTGCAACTCGTTGTGCGAGTGCTTCCACTGGTCGGCCGGCGAGACATGATCCCAATCCCAGGTGGTGGAGTGGATCTTCGGGTCCCGCATCCAGTCCCACTGGCCGTGCAGGACGTTGTGACCGATCTCCATGTTGTCCATGATCTTCGCCACGGACAGCCCGGCTGTGCCGATCAGCCACGCGGGCGGGAAGAACGAGAACAGCAGCACTCCCCTGCTGGCCAGCTCGAGCTTGCGCTGCGCCGCGATGACCTTGCGGATGTAGGCGGCGTCTTTCTCGCCGCGGCTGGCGATCACCTCGTCGCGGATCGCGTCCAGCTCGCGGCCGAGCTCCTCGATCTGCTCCGCGGTCAGGTGGGCGGTGGGGTCGATGGCGGTCAAACTGTTCCTACCGTTCGATGTCGCAGGGGCCCGCGGCGGCGGACACGCAGGTCTGGATGAGGACGCCCGGTTCGGCTTCAGTGATCTCGCCGGTGCGCAGGTCACGGACGGCGCCCGCCTTGAGCGGTGTGGTGCAGCCGAAGCAGATGCCCATGCGGCACCCGGACGGCATGAGCACGCCGGCCTCTTCGCCGACGTCCAGCAACGGCGTGGCGCCGTCCGCGTCGACGGTCTTGCCGGTGGCACTGAAGGTGACCTCGCCGCCGTCGCCGGCGACGACGATGCTGGGGCGGAAGCGTTCGGTGTGCAGGCGCTCAGGAACGCCGTGATCGGCCCAGTGCTTCTCAGCGGCGTCGAGCAGGCCCGCGGGCCCGCAGGCCCAGGTCTCGCGCTCGGCCCAGTCGGGCACGAGTTCGTCGAGACGGGCGATGTCGAGCATGCCGTCTGTGTCGGTGTGCACCTCGGTGAGCTGCAGCTTCTTCTTCGCGACCAGGTCGTGCAGTTCGTCGCGGAAGATCACGTCGTGCGGCTGGGGCGCGCAGTGGACCATGACGACGTCGTCGAATGCGGTGTCGCGCAGCATGCCCATGACGGGCGTGATCCCGCTGCCGGCCGTCAGGTAGAGCACCTTGGCGGGCTTGGCCCGCGGCAGCACGAAGTCACCGGTCGCCTGGTCGAGCTGGATCAGCGTGCCCGGTTTCGCCCTGCGGACCAGGTGGTTGCTGACTTTGCCGTCCGGGATCGCCTTGACGGTGATCGTGACGCGGCCGTCCTCGCGGTCGGTCGGCGAGGTGAGCGAGTAGGCACGCCACAGGCGCACCCCGTCGACGTCGACGCCGATACGCACGTACTGACCGGCTCTGTGCCCGCGCCAGCCCCGTCCCGGCCTGATCACGATCGTCGCGGCGTCGCCCGTCTCGGGGTGCACGGCCTCGATGCGTCCCCGCAGGTCAGCGCCCGCGCGCAGCGGACTGACCAGGTCGAGGTAGTCAGACGGCAGCAGCGGCGTCGTCACCATCTCCAGTAGTTTCCACGCCCTGCTGCGGAGGGCTGTACTCGTCATGTCTCCAGCTTGCTGTGCCCCAGGGCGTAAAGTCCTGACCGCAGGACGTGAATCTGGTCGCCAGAATTGTTCGCAGGGAATAAAAAATGAGCCATGTGATCCGGAGGGCCAGTGAACTGGCCCTCGATGAGACGACGGTCACAGCACTTCGGGCAGCGCTGAAGGCCACCGCCGACGAGGTCGTCCAGGCGATCATCGACGAGGTCCCTCCGTACGCCAACGCCCTCACAGGCCACATGGGCGCCACCATCCGCCGAGCCGTCCGCACCGCCCTGGGGCACTACCTGGACCTCGCGAGCGGCAACGCCACGGCAGGCGACGGCAGTGACGCGGCCTACGAGCTGGGCCGCGGCGAGGTCCGTGACGGCCGTTCGATGGACGCCCTCCTCAGCGCCTACCGCGTCGGCGCCCGCGTGGCCTGGCGATGCCTGGCAGCGGGAGCCGTACCGGCAGGTCTGCCCGCCGCCGAGGTCGCCAAGTTCGCCGAGCTGACCTTCGCCTACATCGACGAGCTCTCGGCCGCGAGCGCCGCGGGCCACGCCGACGAACTGGCCGCCCGGGGCCGAGAGCACGAGCGCCACCTGGAGCACCTGGCCCGCGACCTCCTCGCCGGCGCGAGCCCGGACGTGCTGCTGGTATCGGCCCAACGAGCCGGGTGGCAGCCTCCGGGGTCGCTGACCGCGGTCCTGCTGCCCGCCGCCCAGGCCCGGCCCGCCTATCGCACACTCGATCCGAGCACCCTCGTCCTCGACGATCTGCCGGACGCCACCGGTGTGCTGCTCGTCCCCGACTCCGACCGGTCACATCTCTTGCGGCAGCTCACCGACCGCACCGCCGTGATCGGCCCCGCCCGGCCATGGACCCGAGCGTCCGCCTCGTACGCACGAGCCGTACGCGCACGGTCTCTCTCCCCCGATATCCGCGACACCGAGGACCACCTGCCCGAACTGGTGCTGAGCGCCGACGCGGACGCACTCGCAGACCTACGTGCCCGGGCCCTCGCGCCGTTGCGGACCTTGCCCGCCGCGACCGCACGGCGGCTGGAGGAGACGTTGCGGGCGTGGCTGCTGCACCAGGGCAGGCGGGACGACGTGGCGGCGGAGTTGTTCGTCCATCCCCAGACCGTTCGCTACCGGATGTCGCAGCTGCGGGAGCTGTTTCCGGATCTCGCATCGCCCCACCGCGTCCTCGAACTGACGTTGGCGGTCGCACTTCGGGACAACTGACGAGTACGCCGACCGCTTCTTGATCGAGAACCTGGTCCTGGGCCCGTGTCGGCGGCCAGTTGGTGCGGAAGATCGTCAGGTGAACAGGTCCATGAACAGCACCGCAGCGAGGAACGCGCCACCGACCCCGCCCCCAGGCAGGCCAGCAGGCCAGGTTCGCCGCAGCCCTGCAGACGGGCACGTCGAGGCTTCGACCCTGACCTCATCGCTTTCCGGAGGGGTGAAGGCGACCTCGGGACAGAAACGGAGGTCGCCGTCGCCG
Organism: Streptomyces sp. NPDC003635; assembly: GCF_053587635.1. Taxonomy (NCBI): domain Bacteria; kingdom Bacillati; phylum Actinomycetota; class Actinomycetes; order Kitasatosporales; family Streptomycetaceae; genus Streptomyces; species Streptomyces sp. NPDC003635. The sequence goes on from NZ_JBSFOK010000017.1 coordinate 141,778, forward strand.
TCCGTGGCCTCCCGAACGTAGACGATCTCCGCCTCGATCCACTGCCAGGCGGCCCTCACTTTGGCACCCCTGAGGGCGGAACCGGCGGCCCTCTCGATCACACGGAGTGGAATGGCTCCGTCAGGTGCGGAGTCGCCAGGTGCATCGTCGTGCCGGCTCCGCTGCGAAGCGTGCGCTCCCTTGAGTGCCTGGCCGCCTCGGGGTCGACCTCGTGCGCGTAGGCGAGTTCGGGATGCAGGAGTTGGAGAGCGTGTACCAGGAGGTCGCCGGTGACGAGCGCCAACTCCCGTCCGTCGGCGACCAGCACGCTCTGGTGGCCGGGCGTATGACCGGGCGTGGCGACCGCGCGCCCGACGCGCAGCGGTGTGTCCCCGTCGAGGAGCCGGAGCCGACCGGCGGCCTTGAGCGGGTCGATGAGGGTCTCGCGCAGCTGGGGGTTGAGCGCGTCGACGGCGTCGAACTCGGCGTGCTGGAGCAGGTATTCGGCGTTGGGGAAATAGGGCCGGCGACTGCCGGCCGGGGCATCGCCGTTTCCTGCGCCGTCTGTTGAGGGGACAGCGGCCTCGGTCACCACCGCCCACCCGACGTGGTCGGTGTGCAGGTGGGTGAGCACCACGGTGTCGACGGCGGCCGGGTCGATGCCGGCGGCGGCCAGCGACGCGGGGAGAGCGCCGGGCACCGGCGCCCACGAGGCGGCCGGGCTGTCCACCGGACCGATCCCGGCGTCCACCACGGCCAGGCCCTTCTCGCTGCGGATCGCATAGGCCCGGAACTGCAGCCACCAGCGTCCCTGCGCATCGACCGCACCCGGATCGTAGTGGTCGGCCTCGGCCCACTGAGCGGCCGTCGCCCCGGGGAATGCCTCGGCCCGCGGTGAGAAGAACGGGCCTTCGGCGTCAGCGAGGGCGATGATCTCGGTCGAACCGATCCGCAGACGGGGAATGCTGAGAGACATGGCAGCGATCCTGCCATGTCGTCAGCGGAGGTGGAGACGCCGTCTGTGTCTACTGACGCGGCCCGGCCACACACCGAAGTCGGAGTCTCAGCTGCCCTGGTAGTCGGTCAGAGCACTCCGGCCCCAGGACCACGTGCGCCGCGTCGCCGAACGCCTGAGCCGTGGTACGGGTCTTGCGAAGCCGAACTCCATGACGACAGGCATGTCTCCAAGACCTCCGGCTACCGTGAACTGCGGGTGCCCCAGGCGCTGTCAGCCGTTGCGTGGGGCGACCAGGCCGGATTCGTAGGCGAGGACGACGAGTTGGGCCCGGTCGCGGGCGTGGAGTTTGGTCATCGCCCGGTTGATGTGTGTCTTGGCGGTCATCGGACTGATCACCATGCGGTCGGCGATCTGGTCGTTGGACAGGCCCTGTGCGACCAGTGCGACCGCTTCACGTTCCCGGCTGGTCAGTTCCTCCAGCGCCGCGCCGGTGGCAGGCGGCGGCTGGGTGACGTATCGGTGGATCAGCTTCCGGGTGATGGACGGGGCGAGCAGGACGTCACCGCGGGCGGCGACCCGAACGGCGTGCAGGAGGTCCTCCGGCATGATGTCCTTGACCAGGAATCCGGCGGCTCCTGCGCGCAGCGCTTCGAAGACGTACTCGTCCATGCCGTAGTTGGTCAGCATGACGACGTGCACGTCGGCCAGGGCCGGGTCACCCGCGATGCGGCGTGTCGCCTCGATGCCGTCCATGACGGGCATCTGGATGTCGATGAGCGCGACGTCCGGCAGATGTTCCTGGATGAGCGCCACGCCCTGTTCGCCATCGGCGGCTTCGGCCACTACCTCGATATCGCCCTCGAGGTCGAGCAGCGCGCGGAAGCCGCTGCGGATGAGCGGCTGGTCGTCGACCAGCACGACACGGATCATGATGCTCGCTCCACGGGGAGTTCGGCCTGGACGGTGAATCCGTGCTCGCTGCGCGGCTGCGCGCGCAGCCGGCCCCCCAGGGCAGTCACGCGCTCACGCATGCCGAGCAGCCCGAGGCCGGGAGCCGGTACGTCGTCGGGGGTGGCCTTGCCGTCATCGTCCACCCTGATGGCCAGCGCGCCGGGCCGGTAGTCGATCCGTACCGTCGCGGTGGTGGCGTTGGCGTGGCGTGCGGTGTTGGTCAGCGCCTCCTGCACGATGCGGTAGGCGGTCCGGCCCACCGCGGCCGGCACGTCCTGCCGTTGCCCTTCGATCGTCAGCGTCACGTCCAGGCCCATCGAACGGGCCCGCTCGACCAGTTCCGGTACGTGCTCAAGGCTCTGCGGCGGGCTCGTGTCGTCGTCGCGCAGGGCCTCCAGGGTCGCCCGCAGCTCCCGGGTCGCCTCTCGCCCGGCCGCCTGGATCGCCAGCAGTGCCTCAGGTACCTGCTCACCGCGCCGGCGCGCGACGTGGACGGCGACCTCGGACTGCACCTTGATGATCGAAATCTGGTGGGTGAGTGAATCGTGCAGCTCCCGCGCGATGTGCAGCCGCTCCTCGTCGGCACGGCGCCGAGCGGTTTCCTCCCGCGTGCGCTCGGCTTCGTCCGCCCTCCGCTCGGCCTGGCGCAGCGCCTCGCCGGCGGCAAAGGCGGCGATCAACCAGGCGATTTCCAGGACGTTGCGGGCCTGCGCGAATGCCTCGCGCGCCGGCCCGTCTCGAAAGACCAGCGCCGTGAGGGGAAGGATGATGAGCAACGACACGGACACCGCCACCGTCATGGCACGATGCCCGGCCCGCACGGCGCCGTACACCGCCACCAAGTACGAGACAGCGAGCACCCCGAAGCCCGCCGCCTCGTACCCCACCGCGCACAGGCCGGTGACCGCCAGCACGGCGATCGGAGCCCTGCGGCGCGCCACCAGCGCCATACCGCCCGCCGCCAGCAGCACGGAGCCGAAAAGCTGCTCCTTCCCGGCTTGGTGCTGCCCGGCCAACCCCGATCCCAGCAGCAGTGCCGCCACACTGACGGCGATCACCCAGTCCATGGCACCGGCCGGGACACGAAAACGACCTGTGTCCATGCGCGCACCCTAGCCGGACGCCGCTACGGGCGAGTCCCGCCAGCAGACGAGTTGTCGACTACCGCACCCGCGGTAGGGGCCCGCCATCTGCCGCACCCGTGGCAGCCGACTGCCACGGCGACGTCAGTTCGAAAAGACCGCGCCCGCCGGACGACCAGCAGTGCGGTCGCCAGGCACGCTCAGGGAACAGCGAAACACGGGATTTCGCCGCACATGAAGGAGGAGAGCGGCATGAGCGCAGCAGAGGTATTCACGGTGGCCGCTGAGGGCGGGGTCATCGGCGACGGGCGGACAGGGGCCAACCTGGCCCTCGGCGTGGGGGTGATCGGCGTGGCCATCGGCTGGCTGTCCCTGGCCCGCCTCGCGGGCCGTATCACCACGGGCAACGCACGCACCGGCGCTGTCTCGGCCATGGCGGTGGGCCTGATCGGCGTGGCTCTCGCGATACTGCACCTTGCCACCTCCAGTGGTGGCCCCGGCACCGGCAACGGCATGGTCGGAGCCGTCGCGGCCATCCCGTTGGGGCTGATCGCCATGGCCCTCGGCTGGCGCGCTCTCGTCCGCTCCCGGCGGACCGGGCGCACCGACGGGACAGCACAGGACGAGAAGTTCGGGTCCGCGGCACAAGCGCCCTTCGGACTGCGCTGACGGTGCACTGAGCGGCACAGCGTTGCCTCCGACAACAGCCGACCGACGATGGGCCGGAGCCCGGGTGACGCGTCGAGCACACGCGACGATACGGCAGAACAAGATCAGTCGACCCGGGCGACGAACCCGGCGAGTTCCGCAGCGGCACCGCGAGGCAGATCGGCAATGGCTTCCTTGGGCAGGCCGGTGATCACGTCACGCAGCCTCTCTTGGAGGTCAGGGATCATCGACCAGGCGGAGGCCGGGGCCTGGAGCGCGGCGAGCAGCAGGTCTCCCTCGTAGAAGTAGGCGTCCAACAGGGGTTCCTCGAGCAGCAGGTGCACAGCGAGCGGAAGGACGTAGGCGAGCGACACCTGCTGGGAGACGAGCGTGCGCAGATCCGCTGGACTGAGGTCGTTCAGCGGTACACATCGCAGGCTGTGCACCTTGCGGACCAAGTGCGTCGCGTCTGCGGCCGGTGGGCTCCAGCGCGGCGGGTCGAGTTCGTCGAGGGTACGGTCCAGCTGTGGCAGGTACGCCATGCGTTCATTGTCGGCCCTCGGCGGGAGGGGCCTGTCCGGGGGCCGGCGCCGCTCCGCGGACGGCGTCTCGGCGCTGGTCGTTCTGTCGACCGTGTGTGCCAGGACGGCGCGCGGCCGCCAGGTCGTCCTGAGCGGGCGTCCCGACCGGCTGTCCGCCGCCGATCACTGCCGTCGCCCGATCACGTAGCAGCGGTGGTGGTGGCTCACGTCATGAGTGCAACGGATCAGGAAAGGGAGACCCAGCATCTCGGCAGGAGAGAGCCGTGGCGACCACCTCACCCTGCTCTCTCCGCCTGCAGCCGCTGGAGACGCGGCGCCGCACATGCTCGCCGCTCCGGGTAGTCGCTGGTCAGAGCGCCGAGGCACTCAGCCGCACGGAGCCGCCTTGCGCACCGCGGATCGCCGTAACGCCCAGGCAGCCTTTGCGCCGCGGAGGGCGGGGCGGGCCGCGCACCCTTGCGCCGAACCAGGGACGACCAGGCCCCACGAGGCACGTGCCGACGGCGGCCCGGCGGGTCGCGGTCCAGCAGGACCGCACCAGCTGGCGTGATCCCGGGCGGAAGGGGCACGTGGTCCAGCAGATCGCCCAATACGACGTCTCAGCGAGTTCGGGAGCCTCTCATGATCGTTTCTGCCTGTGCCGTCCCCGCTGTGCCACCTCCCCCACGTCTGCTGTATCGCGACGTCACCAGAACGGCGCCCGGCGCGGCCAAGGCCCCGGCTCGCGCGCCGGGCCAAGACACCCGGCCCACTGGAGCGGCTGTTGAGCGACCCTGCAGCTCCAGCTCACACGCGACCGGCGACAGCGGCCACTCCGGGCGCGGGGCCGGTCGCCGTCTTTTGTCGTGAGCCCCGTCCGCAGCGGCCGTCGTCGTCAATCCACGCTCGCCGGCACGCCGGGCGGATACCGTCCACGTCGACATCGAGGGACAACCGGGAGATAAGTGATGTCAGAGAACGACCATGCGGCCGGTTCGCACGAGGGCGCCGCGACGAGAGCCGAAGAAGAGCTGCTCGACGGCCTCAGCGTCGACGAAAGCCGGCCGGAGAAGCCGATTCTCCTCGATGCCGACGGAAGCCCCGTGGACACCTGGCGGGAGAACTATCCCTACGACCAGAAGCTGAAGCGGTCCGAGTACGAGCGGACCAAGCGGGTGTTGCAGATCGAGCTGCTGAAGATGCAGCGCTGGGTGAAGGAGACCGGTCAGCGAATCGTCGTGCTGTGCGAAGGCCGCGACGCGGCCGGCAAGGGGGGCACGATCCAGCGCTTCACCGAACGGCTCAACCCGCGCGGCGCCCGCGTCGTAGCGCTGGAAAAGCCGACCGAACGGGAAATGGGTCAGTGGTACTTCCAACGCTACGTGCCCCATCTTCCGTCCCGCGGTGAGATCGTCTTCTTCGACCGCTCCTGGTACAACCGGGCCGGAGTCGAACGTGTGATGGGCTTTTGCACCGAGGCCGAGTACCGCACGTTCCTGGAACAGGCTCCCTTGTTCGAGGAGATGCTGACCAAGGACGGCATCCTGCTGGCGAAGTTCTGGTTCTCCGTCTCCCAGGCCGAACAGCGCACCCGTTTCGCCATCCGCCAGGTCGACCCGGTACGCCGCTGGAAGCTTTCCCCGACCGACCTCGCCTCCCTCGACCGCTGGGACGACTACACCAAAGCCAAAGTCGACATGTTCCGGGCTACCGACACACCCCACGCCCCCTGGACGGTGGTCAAAAGCAACGACAAACGCCGCGGTCGGCTCGAGGCGATGCGCAGCCTGCTGTACCGCTGTGACTATCCGGCCAAGGACCATGCCGCCGTAGGAAAACCCGACCCGCTGATCGTCGGCGCCGCCAACACCCTGCTGGAGGCCGATGAGGAACCCACCGACCTCTCTCCCACCCCCCTGGCCGGCTACGACCAACGCCCCGGCTACCACCCCGACACCGACCCACATGCCTGACGGATCGCCCCTCAGCATGTGCGTCGCTGTGTTATAAGGCATACGCCGATTGTCCAAGGCCCAAGGCCCTCAACCTGCGCTCATGGCCCTCCAGGCCCTCACCCTGCGCTCATCGCCCGCCAGGCTCGGAACCTGCGCCATCGCTCTCACTCGACGGCGGAGGGCCGACCTCACCACGCGATCTCCACCGTCGCCCCGCGAGAACCGCAGCCGCGCAGGTTGAGGCCTGCCCCCGTTTCCGGACCTGGTGAGCGTCTGGCTCTCCGTGTGGTACCGGAGGTACCATCGGTACCATGTCGCAGCCCAAGGCCATGAACCTGCGCTTTCCCGATCCGGCCCAGCGCACCGCGATCGAGGCCGCCGCACGACAGGCCGGTGTCAGCCTGCAGGAATACATCCTGTCCGCTGCCTACGATCGCGCCACCGCCGTGGAAGCACGCTTCCTCGAAGCGTTCAGGACGTCGATGACCCGCAGCGGAGACGCGTTTGCCGAAAGCGCCGGCGCGGTCGATCCCAGCCAGGAGCAGCGCGCCGCGGAGCTGGCCGCTCGGCGTGATCTTGAAGGGGCGAAGAGAAACGGCAACGCCGCGTGACCCAGCACGAACCGCTCCACCCGCTCGACGTGACCTTCCTTCTGCACGCCGCCGAACTACTGCCCGGCGATCCGCAGGTGGACGACCTCGGGCCGCTCTACGCAGCCGTGGCCCGCGTCAATGCCCGGGCCCTGGAGCACGACGTCTACGGGTCCGTGTACCTCAAAGCGGCCGCGCTGCTGCAGACGCTCGTCAGGCTGCCCTGCCTGGAGCACTCCAACGAGGCCTTCGCCTGGCACTGCGCCGAGGCCTACCTCACCTTGAACGGCCGACACCTCGACTACCCGCCGAAGGAAGCGGCCGCTCTGGTACGGGATGCGGCCTCCGGCACGACGGGAGTCGGCCTGACCGCCCGCCAACTGCGCATCTGGAGCAGTGGCGGCTGATGCCGTAAGTCACCCTCCGCTGCGCCAAGTCGCGCCGCGCGGGGCATAACGAAGCCGGATCAGGGGCGCAGGGCAACCCCGAAGCGCGTCCTCATCCGCCGCAGTTCCCACAGCGAGACAGCGGTCACGGACAGCGGACCACCGAGCGTGGAGCAGAACTGGACGAGTGGCGGGCCCCCCGGCAGGCCCTCGTCAATCAAGCTGAATGCGGCGAGCACCCACACCAGTGCCAGGGTCAGGACGGGCGGCAGCATCGGGTGGACCTGGGCGCTGTTGAACGTGCTGCGGGCCGAGTACAGCGACGCCATGAAGAAGAAGGGGAAACCCCACACGATCACGATCAGCGAGGCAACCGCCAGTACGTACTCCCACCAGCCCTTGCCGTTGTCGGCGTTGACCGTCAGGGCCGTCGCGACGAGGACTGTGCTGATCACGACCAGCGTCAGCACGTACCAGCCGACCGCCTTGAGAGGAGCGCGCAGCCGCGCGCGCAGATGCGGCCGCAGGTGCGGGGGCGCGTAATAGACGAATCCGACGATGACCAGAGGCGCGGCGACCATCAGCACGATCGGGGTGAGGAGGAGCTGCGCGGCACCGCGGTACGCCGCGTCCTCCCAACGGTCCGGATTCACGTTGTAGGCGAGGATCAGGGCGATGGTGGCGGCGGCACCGAGCACCGTGCGGGCCAGCTGCACGCGGTCCACCGTGCGGTCCTCGATCCGGCCGTTGCCCTCCTGCGCGAAGAGCCTGGTGGCAACACGATGCGCGGAGCGCAGGATCGCGCCGACCAGCCCGAAGACCCCGAAGGACAGGCACCCGTAGCGGCGCCGGGCGGCGGGCCTCGCGGGCTGGGGGCCGTACGGGTACGGAGGCTGGTTCGGGCTCGGGTACGGGCCCGGGTTCGGTGGCGGCGGGCCGTACGGGCCGCCCTGCGGTGGCCCGTAGGGAGCGCCCCAGCCACCCTGGCCTCCCGCTCCGCCGCCGTCAGCTTGACCGGGACCGAATCCTGGTCCCCAACCCCCCGCAGCCATGCGACTCCCCGTCCCCTGAGGCCAGTTCTGTGTGTGGCCTGTGATGCCACAGCGCAGTGTAGTGGCCCCTCAGGCGCCCGTTTACGGCATCTCGTGCGGGCCGGCGGGAGGGCACGCTCCGTAGCACAACATCAGGTACGACCAGGGGGCGCCCGGTGTTTCAACAGACGCCCCCTGGCGGGCTGTTCAGGGGCGGGCACCAGGCTGGTCCACGACGCCCCAGGCGGCGCGAGCGCTGACCATCTCCCTGTCGTCCCGCGTCTGCCCGAGGTAGGCGTAGGTGTGGGGATCGAAGAAGATCTCCTGCTTGCCCTGCCAGCCTGCCGCTGTCCTTTCGGCGTAGGTGACGCTCACGCTGATCGCCGCACGGCCGAGGGGGTCTTTCACGCCGGTGCTGACCCGGGCGCCGGGAATCTTCGCCAGGGCCCGGAACAGGCCCGCCTGGGCGTTCGGCGGGATCAGCACCGACCGGTACAGCACGTCGATCTCCCGCCAGTCGCGCTCCGCGCGTGTCTCGCCCTTGATGGAGCCGATGGCGTGCTCGGCGCGGATGCGCTGCATCATGCGCTCGGGGTCGCTGGGCAGGGTGGCGAGGAACCGGTAGAACTGCCGCTGGGAGCGGTCGTCGTAGCCCTCCCTCTTCCACCTCTCCTCCTGGTTGGGGCCGTACCAGACCTGCAGCTTGTCAGGGTCGAAGCCGGAGATGTCACCGGCCGGGGGGATGCCGGGCAGACGGGCGTGCCCGGTGCCGTCCCAACGGGTCCACTCCTCGCTGCTCTGCGGCTTGCCCTGGCCGAAGACAGTGCTCTTCTCGTACACCCACTGCTTCGGGCCGGGTTCGGTGCCGTCGTGCTTCTCGACGGTCAGGGCGGCTAGTTCAAGGGCGTGGGCGGAGGCGCCTGCCGACAGCATCCGAGGACCGTTCCCGCCGGGAACGCGGGTGCTGTCCTGGGGCAGGGTGACGACGATCCCGGTCGTCACGGCCAGGGCTCCGGAGGTGACGGCGCCGACCAGGATCATCCGCCTCCTGGGAAGGCCGGCAGGCTTCGACCGCGAGCCCTGGCGGATCGCCGTGGTCAGCCGGGCCCGCGGCGCGGTGAGCCGGGCGGCGTCGGGAAGGGGTGTGCCGGCGCGCAGGCCGTTCAGTTCGGAGATCTCGTTCATGCGGGGTCACCTTCGTGTAGGCGAGCATCGATCAGGGCGCCGTCGGCCGCACCGGCTTGAGTGCGCAGCTTGCGGCGGGCGCGGTTGAGGCGGGAGCGGACGGTGCCGATGGGAATGCCGAGCGCTTCGGCGATCTCCTGGTAGCCGAGGTCGGCCCAGGCGAACAGCAGCAGGACGTGTCGGTCGCCCGCGGACAGACGGGCCAACGCCCCGGCCAACGGGCGGACAGCGGCCTCCGCAGCGAGACGGTCGTCAGCGGCATCGGTCCAGCTGTCGGCGACCGGGTCATGGCCAGTGCGGGCCAGCAGCTTCAACGTCCTGACCTCCTCCCGACGATGTCGGCCGATCTGCTTGGCGGCGATGCCGAACAGCCAGGGCCGCACCCCGGCGCGAGCCGGATCGAACCGGGCCCGTATCCGGAAGGCCGTCAAGAACGTCTCCGCCGTCACATCGTCAGCCGCGTCCTGGCCCAACCGCCGAGCCACGTACTGATGGATCGCCGGGGCGTGTCGGTCAAAGAGCACCGCGAAACGCTCGGGTTCCTCGAGTGAGGCCGCGATGAGCTCGGCGTCACCGCGGGCCACGTCAGTCATGCACGTCCGTCCGTCGGTGGAGTCGGTGATGGTCAGGGTGGTAGTGAGTGTTCACACCCTGTACTTGCCAAGGCCCGGCCATCAGGTTCACGCCCCCGCCCTTCCAGTGGCCTCGTCCTGAGTAGGTCGATTAGGGGGCCGCTGCGGGGTGGGTCAACCGGCCGCAATCCTGGAATGAGCCTCAACTGCGCCGCGGAGCACCACTGTCCAGATGAACTCTTGACGGAGGCATCAGCAGCTTCGCGGTCTCCCACAGTCCGTCCGGAACGTTCCAACTCCATGCTCGCCGCCCCATACCGGAGCCAACGTCCGCCTCATCACGTGGGAATGGGGAAGCCACGTACGGTCGTTTTGGGGCGGAGGGTTGCAACTGCCTGCCGCATCTCGCTGGGTGCGGTGCGGCGGCCGTTCACACGTCAGGACCGGTCGCCGCCCGCGGTGACGCCCTCCAGTTCGTCGACGGTTCCCGCCATGATCGTGCGGACGTGCTCGGTGATGCGCTCGACCGGCCAGTCCCACCAGGCCACCGTGAGCAGCCGCTCGACGGTGTCCTCGTCGAAGCGGGTGCGGGTGAGACGGGCTGGGTTGCCGCCGACGATGCCGTAGTCGGGTACGTCGCTCGTGACCACCGCACCGGTCGCGATGATGGCGCCGTGGCCGATGCGGACGCCGGGCATGACGGTGGCGCCGTTGCCGAACCAGACGTCGTTGCCCACGATCGTGTCACCGGGATTGGGCAGTCCGGTCAACAGGTCGAAGTGCTCGGCCCAGGAGCCGCCCATGGTGGGGAACGGGAACGTCGACGGCCCGTCCATGCGATGGTTGGCGCCGTTCATGATGAAGCGGGTTGCCGTGCCCAGGGCGCAGAACTTCCCGATGACGAGCCTCTCCGGCCCGTAGTGGTAGAGCACGTTGCGGGTCTCGAACGCCGTCGGGTCGTCCGGGTCGTCGTAGTACGTGAAGTCTCCGACCTCGATCAAGGGGGACGTCACCAACGGCTTGAGCAGGACTACCCGGGGCTGTTCCGGCATGGGGTGCAGGACGGTCGGGTCGGCCGGTACGGGGGGCAGCACGGAGATGGCACCTCTCGGTCGGTCGGCGAGTGCCGCTGAGGCGACGGATGATGCACCATTCTCACCGTTCGGACGCGTCGATCAACTGGACACCGGGTTCGGTGACGCCCTCCCGGCGTCACTCCGGCTCGACGTCCGGGCGGCCGTACGGCCCGCGTCCGCGAACAGCTCGTCGAGGCGGTGTGCGCTCAGCCGTGACAGCGGCAGGAGGTGAGAGGAACCCCGGCCGGGGAAAGGCCGGGGTTCCTCGCAACACTGAGTGGCGGTCAGCGGAGGGAACGGCTCACGGCGTGCACCGCTCCCCCACCCGCCCGCGACCGCGGCACACCACGGTCATCGTGCATCGTGAGGGTCAGCGCTGCAGGGTGAGGACACCGGGCCGCCACGGCAGCCGGTTGTAGTCGCCCCCCGCGGTGGGGGACTTGCCCTGGTAGAGGAACTGCAGGTTGCAGGGGTCGATGGTCATGGTCTGGTCAGGGTTGTTGCGGACCAGGTCACCGTGGCTGATGTCATTGGTCCAGGTGGCACCGCTGTTGGCCTTGCCGGCGAAGGGGTTGTTCTCGGTGGCGGCCTGCGGGGTCCACGAGCCGCTGAGGCTGGAGGCCGTGAAGGAGCGGAAGTAGCGCCCGTTCGCGCCCATCGCCTCGACGATCATGAGGTACTGGTTCTGGCCCTGAACCTTGTAAACCTGTACGCCCTCGAAGAGGTTGGCCTTGGTGTCGCTCATGATCGTCGTGTACGACGAGCCGAAGCTGCCCGGGAAGTTCCCGAGCGGCATGCTCGCCCGGTAGATCTTGCCGTTGTCACCGGCGAAGAACAGATACATGTTCTGGCCATCGGCGATCAGGGTCTGGTCGATCGGTCCGGTGTCGGAACCGGAAATGCTCCCGGTGAACAGCGGCTGCGGAGCGGACCAGCCGTTGGGGTTCGTGGGATCGCTGGAGGTGCGGTAGATGAAGGGCCACGCACCCCACTGGTACGCCAGCACCCAGATGTTCTTGGGAGCGAAGTAGAAGAGCGTGGGAGCCACGGCGGCTTGGCTCATACCGGTCTGGCCGGCCGACGCCATGTCCGACCAGTTCGTGAAGGGACTGAACATCATCGAGCCGTACGACGACCCTGAGAAGTTCGACGCGTAGACGAGGTGCTTGCCGTTGTGCGTCACGGTGGTGAAGTCCTTCACCGCCGCCCACCCGTTCGCCGGCTGCGCCAGCACTCCCGTCGAGGACCACCGGTACGTCGACGGAAGGGCACACGTGCCGTCCGGCGGAGTCGTGCCCCCGGACAGGCCCGTCCACTTCTGGTTGCCGCCGCCGTTGCAGTTCCAGAGCTGCACCGCCGTGCCGTTGGCCGTACCGGCGCCCGCAGCCTCCAGGCACAGACCGGATTCCACGCCGACGACCGTGCCGTCGGCGTTGATCCTCCATTGCTGGTTGGCGCCGCCGGAACAGGTCCAGATCTGCACCCGGGTACCGGCCGTGGTGGCGTGGCCAGGAACGTCCAGGCACTTGTTGCCGTACACCGTGAGCTGGTTGCTGTCCGTCAGCGTCCACTGCTGATTGGTCCCGCCCCAGCAGTCGTAGATCTGCAGGTAGGTGCCGTTGGTCTGGCTGGCACCCGGCACATCCAGACACCGGTTCGACGCAACACCGCGCAGGGCGCCGGTGGAAGCGGCCTGAGCCGGAACGGCGACGAGCATTGCCGCGAGCGCGGCCAGGACCGCGACCGCGGCGGCGAACATCGCAGACGGATGTCTGCGACTGAAACTTCCTCGGTGCATGACACTTCCTCACCCTTGAGTAGGCGGTTCCGGTCGACCTCGTCAGAGGTTGTCCGGACTGTCGGTGCAGTGCGCTCGGTAGTGGCCTGGGAACAGCACGGCGGACCTCTCGTCACGTCGCGGTCATCCGTGGGTTGCCGGAAGGCCGGCGGCGCCGAGCGCCGTCGAGCGGCATGGACGCCAGGGATGACGACTCGGAGGACGACCGGGGAGGCCGTCACGGCCTCGCGCATCAGCGGGACTGCCGCAGCCGACAAGCCCGAACCCGGGGCACGGCGGCGTCCGAAGCGTGGGTGCGGGTTCATGCTCCTCCTCGTATGGCCGGTGCGGCTGGTGGTGGCCGCCTTCGGTTCGGACGGGCGCAACCCAGGCCTCGTGACTCGACCGAACCACCGAGCGCGCTGGCGTCCGGCCGAAGAGGACAGCGAATTGGCGAGCTCATGACATTTGCATCCGGCACGATTCCCTGCGCCTTTCCATGGCCGAGCGAGGCGATCCGGGACCTCCCGCGAGGGAGGCCTGGTTCGCAATTTCGAACAACGGTCGAGTTGTCGAGCACCCTGAATGATAGGGAGCCGCCGAAGGCCGTCAATACCTTCCGCACGCGTCGCAGTCGAGACCGAAACATTCGAGATACTCCCCGCCTCCGCTCGGCGCCCCAGCCAAAGGGGATCGCGGGTTACGGCCCCGACAATCGCCACCTCGCGCACGGGTCATGCACCGGCGCCCCAGGCATCCCCGTCGCAACCCGATCAGACATTCGGGCCCGTCCATCACACCCCAACCGGCGAAGCGGAACCGAACGAACGAGCGCGGGCAGCACTTTCGGGCCGATCCTGAAGAGCGACGAAGCCCCGAGGAGGCCGGAGTCCCCTGGTCAAGCTCACTTCGACCCCCGGGGGCCGCGCAGAAGAGAGTTGGCGAGTAAAAGCGGTCGCACGTCGGCCCCGACCTCGGCCTCCCCAGTGGCCTAGACCTCGCGAGTCCATCGTCCGCATCTGACGGGCTCGAAAGTTGCGAATCAAAATAAGAAACTTTCTCAGTTGGAGCTATTGACGATGCACCGCCAACACGCCAATCTCCCTGTCTGGGACACCGGGTGAAGTTCGATATGGCGGACCGCAGTACCCCAGCATCCACGCTCTACAGCGCCGCTCCACAGCACAGCTCCATGGCACAGTTCCCTGCACGCCTGCACGACAGATCCGCCCAACAGCACACCTGCGACAGCCCGTTCGTTCCGGTGTGGTTCGCGCCAGCGCATCCGGGCTCTCGGCGCAGCTGGACAGGCACCCGCCGCGACGTGACGGTCCACCGGCGGAGCAGCGCAAGGGGCGTACCTCATGGCATGTGTCGAATGACGGCCGACCCCCGTCGTCCGACGGCCGGCCACGGCCCGTGCCCGCTGAGATCGACCAAGCCGTACGACCACGGTGTCCCGTGATTCCGAGCTGCCCCGGCTCTGGTCCGTTCCCGCTCGCCCGCCGAACGGGAACGGGCCGCGCACTGCCCTGAGTTCAGTCCATCCGTCATTTCGACCTTGGAGGCGCAGTCATGGGCTCGTATGCCCTTGCCAGAACCCTCGTCCGCCGGAAGATCCGCGGCCTGCTGTTGGCACTGATTGTCGGCAGTCTCGGCATGGTCGGCGCACTGGTCGCGCCGCCGACCGCACACGCCGCCGAGAGCACGCTCGGCGCCGCGGCGGCGCAGAGCGGCCGCTACTTCGGTACCGCCATCGCCTCGGGCAAACTCGGCGATTCGGCTTACACCACGATCGCGGGCCGTGAGTTCAACTCGGTGACGGCCGAGAACGAGATGAAGATCGACGCCACCGAACCGCAACGGGGCCGGTTCGATTTCACAGCCGGTGACCGCGTCTACAACTGGGCGGTGCAGAACGGCAAGCAGGTACGCGGTCACACCCTCGCCTGGCACTCCCAGCAGCCCGGCTGGATGCAGAGCCTCAGCGGCAACGATCTGCGCCAGGCGATGATCGGCCACATCAACGGCGTGATGAGCCACTACAAGGGCAAGATCGCCCAGTGGGACGTCGTCAACGAGGCATTCGCCGACGGCAGTTCGGGCGCCCGGCGCGACTCCAACCTGCAGCGCACCGGCAACGACTGGATCGAGGTCGCCTTCCGCACCGCACGCGCCGCCGATCCGGCCGCCAAGCTCTGCTACAACGACTACAACGTCGAGAACTGGACCTGGGCCAAGACCCAGGCCATGTACGCCATGGTCCGCGACTTCAAGCAGCGCGGCGTGCCCATCGACTGCGTCGGATTCCAGGCGCACTTCAACAGCGGCAGCCCCTACAACAGCAACTTCCGCACCACCCTGCAGAACTTCGCCGCCCTCGGCGTCGATGTGGCCGTCACCGAACTCGACATCCAGGGCGCTTCGGCCACGACCTACGCCAACGTGACCAACGACTGCCTGGCCGTACCGCGCTGCCTGGGCATCACCGTCTGGGGTGTGCGCGACACCGACTCCTGGCGAGCGCAGGACACGCCGCTGCTGTTCAACGGCGACGGCAGCAAGAAGCCCGCCTACACCGCCGTCCTCAACGCACTCAACGGCGGCACCACCACGCCTCCCGCGGAGGGCGGACAGATCAAGGGCGTCGGTTCCGGCCGCTGCCTGGACGTGCCCAACGCCAGCACCACGGACGGCACCCAACTCCAGTTGTGGGACTGCCACAACGGCACCAACCAGCAGTGGACGTACACCGCCGCCGGCGAGCTCAGGGCCTACGGCAACAAGTGCCTGGACGCCGCCGGCACCAGTAACGGCACCAAAGTCCAAATCTACAGCTGCTGGGGCGGCGACAACCAGAAATGGCGCCTCAACTCCGACGGATCCATCGTCGGCGTCCAGTCCGGTCTCTGCCTCGACGCCGCCGCGGCCGGCACCGCCAACGGCACCCTGATCCAGCTCTACTCCTGCTCCAGCGGCAGCAACCAACGCTGGACCCGCACCTGACGGGACCGGTGACTGACCGGCGGGGTTGAGGCGACCGCCGACGGCGCGACGGCCCCATCAGCAGTTCGCCTGGTCGACTCCGGCGGGTCGGCACGTCCGGCTGGCCAACCGCTCAGCAACAAGGCGGTGGAGGTGCACGGCGCCTCCACCGCCGACCTCGTCCGGGCCGCGTACTGGAGATGCTGAGCGTCTCAGCACAGCGGCGCAGTCATCCACGGAGGCGGCCCGGTGGGGCGGCCCGACTACGGAGGGGCCTCGCCATAAACGCAGGGTGGGCTGGGCCAGAAGAATCTTCTGGCCCAGCCCACCCAGCGC
>NZ_JBSFOK010000018.1:0-157446 GCF_053587635.1 Streptomyces sp. NPDC003635
TGAGTTCTCAAGGAACGGTCGCTTCCTTTGTACTCACCCTCTCGGGCTTTCCTCCGGGCTTCCCTTCGGTCTTGCGTTTCCGACTCTATCAGATCCTTTCGGCTCCGATTCCCGGTCGGCGGGATTTGCCTTTTGGCCTCGCGGCCTTTTGGCATTCACTACGTTAGCCGATTCCCCGGCCGACTCATAATCGAGTCTCGCGGCTTCCGAATTCAGGCATGCGGGCACGCCGGAATCGTCCCCGCTGAGGGAAGACGTAGGTAGTGGTTTTGGCCGCTCCGGCTGCTGGCGATTGCCGTACCCGGTTCAGCGGCTCGGGCTACGTTACGCGCCTCCCAAGGGCGAGTCAACTTCGGCGCCGCCTGGGGACATGGGCCCGATACGGGCTCACCGTGGGGTCGTTGGCGACCCAGTAGCGCCAAGGGTGGACGTCTCCGTTGCCCCCGTCGCCGGACACCCCGGTGCGCGGTCCGGTCCGCACCTGGTCAGAGGGGACCGGGGTGCCGGTCAGCATCCTCAGTTCGGTGGTGCCGGAGGCGCAGGCGTCCGTGCCGTCGAGGGCTCGGTCCACGCCCAGGGCCGTCGCCAGGCGTGCCGGTCCTTTGGCCAGTTCCTTGTCATTTCGGGCCGAGAGTCGACGTTTGCGAGCCAGCTCGGCGCCCTCGACGATCTCGCCGGCGCGCAGCAGGACCGCGCTCGCGGTGCCGTCAGGGCCGCACACCAGGTTCATGCAGTGCCACATGCCGTACGTGAAGTAGACGTACACGTGCCCGGGCGGACCGAACATCACCCCGTTGCGGGCCGTGCGGCCGCGATAGGCGTGGGAGCCGGGGTCGTTCGGACCGTCGTAGGCCTCGACCTCTGTGAGGCGGAGGGCGATCGGACCGTGCGACGTCGTGCGCACCAGGATGCGGCCCAGGAGGTCGGGGGCGACTTCCAGGACGGGCCGGTCGAAGAAGTCCCTGGGGAGCGGCGTACGGTCAGGGGTCGCGATCATGCCGTCCGAGGGTAGTGCAGACGGGTGGCGGTCACGGGGTGGCCAGGCGCCCATCCCCTTGCGAGGGTGAGGGTGCGGAACCGGCCAGGGCCGGATCGCGTTTGTAGGGATCAAGGATGCAGTCGTAGAGGGAGAGTCATGGGGTTCAAGAAGCTGCTCGCGAGTCTGGGGGCCGGTGGGGCTTCGGTCGAGACGGTGCTGACCGAGGTCAACGTCGTTCCGGGCGGTGTCGTCCAGGGTGAGGTGCGGATCCAGGGTGGTTCCGTCAGCCAGCAGATCGAGGCGCTCTCGGTCGGGCTGCAGGCCAAGGTCGAGGTCGAGAGCGGCGAGGAGGAGTACAAGCAGGACATCGAGTTCACCAAGGTGCGGCTCGGCGGTGCCTTCGAGCTCCAGGCCGAGGCCGTGCACGCGGTGCCGTTCGGTCTCGAGATTCCGTGGGAGACCCCGATCACGACGATCGACGGGCAGACGCTGCGCGGGATGCACATCGGTGTGAGCACCGAGCTGGAGATCGCGCGTGCCGTGGACTCCGGTGACCTGGACCCGATCAACGTGCACCCGCTGCCGGCGCAGAAGGCGATCCTGGACGCGTTCATCCAGCTGGGCTTCCGCTTCAAGAGCGCGGACATGGAGCGCGGCCACATCCGCGGTACGCGCCAGAAGCTGCCCTTCTACCAGGAGATCGAGTTCTTCCCGCCGCAGCAGTACCGGGGCATCAACCAGGTCGAGCTGAGCTTCGTCGCGGACCAGAACGCGATGGACGTCGTGCTGGAGATGGACAAGAAGCCGGGTCTGTTCAGCGAGGGCAGCGACACCTTCCGCTCCTTCCAGGTGGGTCTGAACGACTTCCAGGGCACCGATTGGGCGGCGTACCTCAACCAGTGGCTGTCCGAGGTCGGCAGCAAGCGGAACTGGTTCTAGGCTCGGAACCCACTGAACATCCGATCCAGGAGGTACCGAGGTGACCGAGCTCAAGAGGCGGCCGCTCCCCCACGACTTCCACCCGCCCGTGCCGTCGTTCACGGTCACGAGTGAGGACGTCTCGGAGGGCGCGACCCTCAAGGACGCTCAGGTCCACGCGGCCGGGAACACCTCGCCGCAGCTGCGGTGGGAGGGCTTCCCGTCCGAGACCCAGAGCTTCGCCGTGACCTGCTACGACCCCGACGCCCCCACCGGCAGCGGGTTCTGGCACTGGGTCGTGTTCGACATCCCGGCCTCGGTGACCGAGCTGCCCGCGGGTGCCGGCAGCGGCAGGTTCGAGGGACTGCCCGAGGGCGCGGTGCAGGCCCGCAACGACTACGGGTCGAAGGACTTCGGTGGCGCGGCGCCGCCCCCCGGGGACGGTCCGCACCGCTATGTGTTCACGGTGTACGCCGTGGACCAGGAGAAGCTCGGTCCGGACTCCGACGCCTCGCCGGCGGTGGTCGGGTTCAATCTGCGGTTCCACGCGCTGGCGCGCGCCCAGCTCGTCGGTGAGTACGAGGTGCCCGCCGAAGCCTGACGTTCATTGAACGTTTGCCCGCCCCTGGTCATGGAAGTGATCAGGGGCGGGCACTTTTTATTTCGTTGTCCATCTCGGCGTGCCCGGCCAGAGTTGATCCCAGCCCGCCAGGGGGTGGGCTGCTGCGCATAGGAGGTGGGCTGGTCATGCGGGACACGCTGGTACTGAACGCGAGCTTCGAGCCGCTGTCGACGGTGACGTTGAACCGAGCCGTCGTTCTGGTGCTTCAGGACAAGGCCGTTGTGGAGCAGTCCCACCCCGAACTGCGCATGCGCGGAGCCGCGGTCGACATACCGGCGCCCCGGGTGATCCGGTTGTGCAGGTACGTGCGGGTGCCCTTCCGAAGACGAGCCCCGTGGTCGAGGCGGGGTGTGCTGGTCAGGGACCGGCACCGGTGCGCGTACTGCGGCCGGCGGGCGACGACCGTGGACCACGTGGTGCCGCGGTCGCAGGGTGGGCAGGACACCTGGCTGAACACGGTGGCCTCGTGCGCTGAGGACAATCACCGCAAGGCGAACCGGACTCCGGCGGAGGCGGGGATGCCGTTGCTTCGGGAGCCGTTCGAGCCGACTCCCGCGGACGCCATGCTGCTGTCGTTGGGCCACGAGGACTTCGCGGCTCTGCCGGACTGGCTCGGGGTTGATGCCGCGTAGCGTGTGACGAGTTGGGGGCCGCCCTCTTCCTGGGCGGCCCCCTGTGTCGTACGTCAGTCGATGTTCGGCTTTTCGCGGCGTTCCGTGCCTTGGTTGGGGATCGTTCCGCCTGAACCGGAACCGCCGCCCAGGGGGCCGAAGTTGCCCATCGCGCCCGAGAGGCCCTTGAGGGCGTCGCCGATTTCGCTGGGGACGATCCAGAGCTTGTTCGCGTCGCCCTCGGCGATCTTGGGGAGCATCTGGAGGTACTGGTAGCTGAGGAGCTTCTGGTCCGGGTCGCCGGCGTGGATCGCCTCGAAGACGGTACGGACCGCCTGGGCCTCGCCCTCGGCGCGGAGGGCCGCGGCCTTGGCCTCACCCTCGGCGCGCAGGATCTGGGACTGCTTCTCGCCCTCCGCGGTGAGGATGGCGGCCTGGCGCGTACCTTCGGCGGTGAGGATGGCGGCGCGCTTGTCGCGGTCGGCGCGCATCTGCTTCTCCATCGAGTCCTGGATGGAGGTCGGCGGCTCGATCGCCTTGAGTTCGACGCGGTTGACGCGGATGCCCCACTTGCCCGTGGCCTCGTCGAGGACGCCGCGCAGGGCCGCGTTGATCTCCTCGCGGGAGGTCAGGGTGCGCTCCAGGTCCATGCCGCCGATGATGTTGCGCAGGGTGGTGACCGTGAGCTGCTCGATCGCCTGGATGTAGCTGGCCACTTCGTACGTGGCCGCGCGGGCGTCCGTCACCTGGTAGTAGATGACCGTGTCGATGTTCACGACCAGGTTGTCCTGGGTGATCACCGGCTGGGGCGGGAAGGGCACGACCTGTTCGCGCAGGTCGATGCGGTTGCGGATGGTGTCTATGAACGGGACGACGATGTTGAGTCCCGCGTTCAGGGTCCGCGTGTAGCGGCCGAAGCGCTCGACGATGGCGGCGCTGGCCTGTGGGATGACTTGGATCGTCTTGATCAGGGCGATGAAGACCAACACCACCAGAATGATCAAGACGATGATGACCGGTTCCATCGTCGGCTCCCCGTACCCTTCTCCGCCTCAGCGCGCTGTCGCGGATCCTGCGGATCCTAACTGGTGCAGATCTTATGCTTGTTGAAGATCTTGCCGGTCGAGTCTGACAGAAACGTCGGGGGCCCGGTGGGGTGTTCCCCCAGTTACGTCGCCCGAGGTCACATGACGATCGCCGTGGCCCCCTCGATATCCACGACGTCCACTTCCTCGCCGACTTCGTGGGCCCGGCCGCTGTCGAGGGATCGGGCCGACCAGACCTCCCCGGCGAGCTTGATACGGCCGCCCGAGCCGTCCACACGCTCGAGTACGATGGCCTGCTTGCCCTTCAACGCCTCGACCCCGGAGACGAGTTGGGGTCGCTGGGAGCGGTGCCGGGCGGCCAGGGGGCGTACGGCGAGGGTCAACGCGACCGATACGGCCGCGAATACGAGGACCTGGAGGACAACTCCGCCGCCGAGTCCGGCCACACCCGCGGCGGCCACGGCGCCGAGTGCGAGCATGCCGAGTTCGAGCATCGCGGTCATCACGAGCGGGATTCCGAGCGCGGCCGCGCCGATGAGCCACCACACCCATGCGTCGATGTCGTTCACATGGTCATGGTAGGACCGCACAACCTGCCGCCGACAGGGCGCAGATCAGGTGGATCAGGACAGCGGCAGGCCCTGGGCGGTCCAGCGCTCGCCGACCTGCTCGACGACGAGGGGGAGGCCGAAGCACATGGAGAGGTTGCGGGAGGTGAGTTCGAGCTCCAGCGGTCCCGCGGCGAGGACCTTGCCCTGACGGATCATCAGGACGTGGGTGAAGCCGGGGGCGATCTCCTCGACGTGGTGCGTGACCATGAGCATCGAGGGAGCGATGGGGTCGCGGGCGAGTCGGCCGAGGCGGCGGACGAGGTCCTCGCGGCCCCCGAGGTCGAGGCCGGCGGCGGGCTCGTCGAGCAGGAGCAGCTCGGGGTCGGTCATCAGGGCGCGGGCGATGAGGGTGCGCTTGCGCTCGCCCTCGGAGAGGGTGCCGAACTTGCGGTCGAGGTACTCGCTCATGCCGAGGCGGTCGAGGAAGGCGCGGGCGCGCTGCTCGTCGATCTCCTCGTACTCCTCCTGCCAGCCGGCGGTCATGCCGTATGCGGCGGTCAGCACGGTCTGCAGGACGGTCTGGCTCTTGGGGAGCTTGTCGGCCATGGCGATGCCGGCCATGCCGATGCGCGGGCGCAGTTCGAAGACGTCGACCTTGCCCAGGGTCTCGCCGAGGATCGTGGCGGTGCCCTTGCTGGGGTAGAGGTAGCTGGACGCGACATTGAGGAGGGTGGTCTTGCCGGCGCCGTTGGGGCCGAGGATCACCCAGCGCTCGCCCTCCTTGACCGACCAGGAGACCTGGTCCACCAGAGCCCGGCCCTCACGGACCACGGATACGTCCTGAAGCTCCAGAACATCGCTCATGAGCGCGTTGTCTCCCCTTGCAGTGTGACCGGTCTCGGCGTCTCGGTGGTCGCGTGCGCGTTGTGGGCGCACTCATGGGCGCACCCCTCAACGAAATCTACGCCACCGGTGCGGCGCTTCATTCCATCGGTCCGGTCCTTAGGGTGGAGGCATGCTTTCGGAACCGCGTTCAGGACGCCTTGCCGCTTGGGGAAATGCCCTTTTGGCCGGACTTGTGTCTCCGGATGACTGTGTACTCGCGGTCGTCGGGGACGACGCCGTGCACCGGGTGGAGGGGCTGCCGGGCGAGTCGGGGCCGGTCGGACTGACGCTGGCCCTCGGGCGGCTGCGGGCGCTCGGGGTGTCGGGGATGCGGGTCGCGTTGCCGGCGCCGGGGCATCCGCTGGGGCTCAGCGGACCGCCGGAGTTCAACGCGCGGGCCCTGGAGGCCGAGGAGGCCGTCGTCTGTCATGGGGCGGCGTTCGGGTTGGTGCCCGAGGTGTACGCGGCCGGGCCCGACGGTGATGAGCATGTCGAGGTCGTCTGGCATGTGCTGCCGGTGCGGGAGGCGCCGCCCGCGGACGTGCCCTCGCTAGGGGAGGCGGAGCGGGAGCTGGCGGAGGCCCTGCGGGAGGCGACGGAGGTGTTGTCCCGGCTGGACGTGGCCGGATCGGGGCCGGTGGCCGAGGCGGCCATCGACGCGTACCGGGCCCGGGCCGAGCGGGGCCGGGAGGTGTTGGCGCCGGGGTATCCGCCGCGGGCGGTGCGGGTGCTGGAGCTGGCGCAGCGGGTCGGGATGCTGGTGGCGCTGGCGTCCGGCAACGGGCACGGGGCCGCGGTGACGTCCGGGGAGATGGCGGCGCGGGCCGCCGCGCTGCGGCCGGTGGAGCGGACGGCTCGGCGGGCGCAGGTGGCCGCGTACAACGCGTATGTGGAAGAGCGGGAGCGGGGGGTGCGGTGAGCGCCGGTCCGATGTGAACGCAGTCGGCGTGAACGTGTCTGGGGGGCTTCGCCCCCAGACCCTCCTGTCGGCCCTGGTCGGGCCTCGTCCTCAAACGCCGGACAGGCTGAAGACGCGCCGACGTCATGCCTGTCCCGGCCTCCCGCGTGGGGGTGGAAGGCCGGGTCGGGGCTTGGGGCCCTGGGTCAGTGGTTGAGGCCCAGGTTGCCGAAGGCCGGGTTCAGGACGCCGATGACGTTCACGCTGTTGCCGACGGCGTTGACCGGGATGTGGATCGGGGCCTGGACGAGGTTGCCCGAGATGACACCCGGCGACCCGACGGCCTGGCCATCGGCGTGTGCGTCGGTGGCGGAGGCCATTCCGGCACCCGCGGCGACCAGACCGCCGGCCACCATCGTCACGGCCGCTGCCTTCTTCAGGATCTTCACTTTCTGAGCCCTCCCTGGTGTCCGCCGCGGCACTCGCCGCAGCACGCACTGGAGAACGCCCGAGATCCCCGGAGGATGCGCCATCCGGGGGACATTCCCACTACGGTATGAATCTCAGTCCGGAGTGGGACGCTCCGTATTGCCTCAGGCCAAGGCTATTAGCCCGTCACCCCGTGCCGTACCGCCCAGAGCGCCGCCTGGGTGCGGTCCGCCAGGTCGAGCTTCATCAGGATGTTCGAGACGTGGGTCTTCACCGTCTTCTCGGAGAGGACCAGCGCTCTGGCGATCTCCCGGTTCGAGCGGCCGTCCGCTATCAGGCCCAGCACCTCGCGCTCCCGCTCGGTCAGCGAACCCGCCCTGCCCTGGCCGGGCCCCGTGTCCTCCTGGGACAGCAGCGCGCCGGCGACCTCGGGCTGGAGCAGGATGTGCCCGGCGTGGACGGAACGGATGGCGCCGGCCAGCGCGTCCGGGTCGACGTCCTTGTAGACGTAACCGGCGGCGCCCGCGCGCAGGGCCGGGACCACCGTGCGCTGTTCGGTGAAGCTGGTGACGATCAGCACCCGCGCGGGGTTGCCCAGCTCGCGGAGTTTGCGCAGGGCGTCGACGCCGTCCATGCCCGGCATCTTGACGTCCATGAGGACGACGTCGGGCCGCAGTTCCTCCGCGCGGGCGACTCCCTCGGCTCCGTCGGCCGCCTCGCCCACCACCTCGATGTCGTCCTGCACTTCGAGGAACGTGCGCAGGCCCCGGCGGACGACCTGGTGGTCGTCGACGAGCAGCACCTTGATTGCGTCAGCCACCGGGCACCTCCATCTCGATCATGGTGCCCTTGCCGGGCGCCGATTCCACGGTCAGTGTGCCGCCGACGCCGCTCGCCCGGTCCCGCATGGAGACAAGGCCGAGATGGCGGCCGGCCCGGCGCACGGTCTTCGGGTCGAAACCGCTGCCGTCGTCCGTGACCCGCAGCACCGCCCCACCGCCGCGGCGGTGGAGGGTCACCTCGACGCCTTCCGCGCCCGAGTGGCGCAGGGCGTTGTGCAGGGCCTCCTGGGCGACGCGCAGGAGTGCCTCCTCCTGGGCGGCGGGCAGGGCCCGCACCCCGGATCCGTCGAAGCTCACGCGCGCGCTGTGGGCGCGGTCGAGGACCTGGACGTGGGTGCGCAGGGTGGCGACCAGGCCGTCCTCGTCCAGGGCCGCGGGGCGCAGCTCCACGACGGCGGCGCGCAGTTCGTCGGCCGCCTCCGCGGCGAGCGCCGCGACCTGCTGGAGCTCACCCTTGGCGCGGGACGGGTCGCGATCGACGAGTGCCGCCGCGGCCTGGGCGGTCAGGCGGAGCGAGAACAGCTTCTGGCTGACGGCGTCGTGCAGTTCGTGCGCGAGCCGGGAGCGCTCCTCGGCGATGGTCAGTTCGCGGCTGCGCTCGTAGAGGCGGGCGTTGGTCAGGGCGATCGCGGCGTGCTGGGCGAGGATGGAGAGAAGTTCCTCGTCCTCGGCCGTGAAGCCGCAGCTGCCCTCCGGCTTGGGGCAGTTCTTGTTCGCGAGGAACAGGGCGCCGATGACCTCGTCGCCGTCGCGGATCGGCAGGCCCAGAAAGTCGGACATGTCGGGGTGAGCCGACGGCCAGCCCTCGAAGCGGGGGTCCTTGCGGACGTCGGCCAGGCGCTCGGCCTTGGCCTGCTGGAGCATCGCGGCGAGGATGCCGTGCTGGCGGGGCAGCGGGCCGATCGCCTTCCACTGCTCGTCGCTGACGCCGTCGACCACGAACTGGGCGAAGCCGCCGTGGTCGTCCGGGACGCCGAGGGCGGCGTACTGCGCGTCGAGCAGCTCGCGGGCCGAGGCGACGATCGTCTTGAGGACGTCGCGCACCTCCAGATGCCTGCTCATGGCCAGCAGCGCGGAGCTCACCGCCGCGAGGCCGGACCCTGGACCTTGATTCATGCCCTCACGGTACCGGCGGGGTGTGACAGCGCGGATCGGACCAGTGACCGCCCCAGCCTAGGCCCGTGGGCCTAGGGCTGAGGTCCCCGGGCGCAGGCCCCCCGCCAAAGGGACCCGGTGTTCTGCGGCCCGCGTCCGAGGCGCCGGGGGCGGGCCCGTTCCTAGGTTGAGGGCACATCACCGCGGCACATCACATCGGGTGAGTGAGGGGACGTGTCATGCCGGTAGCGATCATCACGGGGGCCTCGAAGGGGCTGGGACGGGCGTTGGCCGAGGCACTGGCCACGCGCGGCTGGGATCTGGTGCTCGACGCCAGGACCGAGGAGGTACTGAAGGAGACCGCGGCGGCCGTCTCGGCGCACGGCACGCGCGTGGAGGCGCTGCCGGGCGACGTCACGGACGCCGGGCACCGGTCGGCGCTGGTGGCCACCGCCTGGCGGCTGGGCGGGGTCGATCTGCTCGTGCACAACGCGAGCGCGCTGGGCGCCGAGCCGCTCGTACGTCTGGAGGAGTTGCCGCTGGAGGGGCTGCGGCGGGCGCTGGAGGTGAACACCGTGGCCGCGCTGGGCCTGGTCCAGGAGGCGCTGCCGCTGCTGCGGGCGGCCCCGGCCGGGGCCGTCGTCACCGTGAGCTCGGACGCGGCCGCGGAGGCGTACGAGACCTGGGGCGGCTACGGCGCCTCGAAGGCGGCCCTGGACCAGCTGGCGGCCGTGCTGGGTGCGGAGGAGGCCGGGCTGCGGGTCTGGGCGGTGGACCCCGGGGACATGGCCACGGACCTGTACGCGGCGGCCGTACCGGAGGACGACGCGCCGCGTCCGGAGCCGGTGAGTGTGGTGCCGGGGTTCCTGCGGTTGCTGGACGAGCGGCCGGCCAGCGGGCGGTACGCGGCTCCTGCGCTGGCGGAGGGACGGCGATGACGCTGGCGGTCCGGGTGCCCGAGGAACTGTCGGCGCGGGTCCCGGCCGAGCAGCGCGGGCCGGGGCTCGGGCGGGACTCGGTACGGCTGCTCGTGTCGCGGGGGACGCGGGTGACGCACCACGCGTTCCGGGAGCTGGCCGGGCTGCTGCGGGCCGGGGACCTGCTGGTGGTGAACACCTCCCCGACGCTGGCCGCCGCCGTGGACGGGGAGCTCGGGCACGCGCGCGTGGTGGTCCACTTCTCCACGCGCGGGGACGACGGGCGGTGGGCGGTCGAACTACGGGATCCGGACGGCAGGGGCACCACGCGCCCGCGTGCGTGCGGGCCCGCGGGGACGGAGGTACGGCTGCCGGGGGGCCTGCGGCTGGTACTGGAGGAGCCGCTCAGCGCGGACGGCGAGCGCCTGTGGTGGGCCCGGGTGGACGAGGTGGGCGGCCTCCCCGGCATGCTGCGGGAGCACGGGCGGCCCATTCGCTACTCCTATACGGCACGCGATCAGCCGCTGTCCGCGTATCAGACGGTGTTCGCGCTGCCCTCGGTCGACGACGACGGCAGCGCGGAGATGCCGAGTGCCGCGCGGCCCTTCACGGCGGGGACGGTGGCGGAGCTGGTGCGCCGAGGGGTGCAGTTCGCGCCGGTCACGCTGCACACCGGGGTGGCCTCGGCGGAGGCGCACGAGCCGCCGTATCCGGAGCGGTTCGCGGTGCCGGAGGCGTCGGCGCGGCTGATCAACGCGGTCAGGGCCGGGGACGGGCGGGTCATCGCGGTGGGGACGACCGCGGTACGGGCCGTGGAGTCGGCGGCCGACGCGGACGGCGTCGTCCGCGCGCGTGCGGGGTGGACGGATCTCGTGGTGACCCCCGCGCGTGGGGTGCGGGTCGTGGACGGGCTGCTGACCGGGCTGCACGAGCCTGAGGCCTCGCATCTTCTGATGTTGGAGGCGGTGGCGGGACGGGCCGCGATAGAGCGCGGGTACGACGAGGCGCTGCGCGGGCGCTACCTCTGGCACGAGTTCGGGGACGTGCATCTCCTCCTGCCGGCGGAGGCTCCTCACCCAGAGCATTGCTCCAGCAACTGCCGGTGAGACCGGCACCCGGCCCATGTGAGGCCGCGCATAGGACCCACATCACGTACGAGGGTGCATAGGAGATAAAGGGTCCCTGTGTGAGCGGGAAGGACGTTCCTGTCTGTCCTGATTTGCCCTTCCCTGATCCACTATCGGGGATCGTACGTCACACCTTTGCCTGGCCATTTTGCGGCCGCTAAGAATGGCTGCCGTCGCTCAGCGCCGCGGGTTCCCCCGCGGCGTTTGTGCCGGAAGCACCAGTGTCCCCACCGGACAGCGAGCGACCTCCGCGCTATTCGAAGAGGTCCCCCCGCAATGCCCAAGAACACTTTCGCCGGTCATCGTCGTGCGCTGACCAAGCACCACAAGATCGCTGTCGCCGGTGTCGCCACGCTCGGCGCCGCCGCCCTCGCCTTCTCCGCCGTTCCGGGCAACGCGCAGACCACGACGAACGCCGAGCCCGCCGCCGCCCAGGTGGCCTTCAAGTCCGAGCAGATCAAGGACGTCAAGGCCAGCGTCACGGACCAGCTCGCGAGCGCCAGCCTCAAGGCCGAGGCCATCGCCGCCAAGCAGAAGGCCGCCGCCGACGCCGCCGCGAAGAAGAAGGCGGAGGCCGCGAAGAAGGCCGCCGCCGAGGCCGCGGCCAAGAAGAAGGCCGAGCAGGAGCGCAAGGCCAAGGAGGCCGCGAGCCGCTCCGCCAAGCGTGTCCAGGCCAAGCCGGTCGCCGTCAAGAAGACCTACGCCAACAACCTCGACGGCTGGATCCGTGAGGCCCTGGACATCATGAAGAAGCACAACATCCCGGGCACCTACCACGGCCTGCACAAGAACATCATCCGCGAGTCCTCGGGCAACCCGAACGCCATCAACAACTGGGACATCAACGCCCAGAACGGCGTTCCCTCGATCGGTCTGCTCCAGGTCATCAAGCCGACGTTCGACGCGTACCACGTCCCGGGCACCGCCTGGAGCCAGTACGACCCGGTCGCCAACCTGACCGCCGCCGCCAACTACGCGGCCGACCGGTACGGCTCGATCGACAACGTCAACAGCGCGTACTGAGGTCGGCGCGGACCTCGTACGAACGCCGAAGGGCGGCACCTCCTGACGGGTGCCGCCCTTCGGCGTTCGCATGGGACCTGCTACTTGCGCATGACCTCGGGCTCGTGGCGGCGCAGGAAGCGCGCCACGAAGAAGCCGCAGATCACGCCGAGGACGATCAGGGCGGCCATGTCCATGCCCCAGGCGCCGATGGTGTGCTCCCACAGCGGGTCGTCGCTGTCGCCCTTGGCGGGCGGGCTGATGTTGTTGAAGTCGAGCGTGGCGCCCGCGGCGGCGACCGCCCAGCGCGACGGCATCAGGTACGAGAGCTCGTTCACGCCGACCGAGTTGGCCAGCGGGAACAGACAGCCGGTGAAGACGACCTGGACGATCGCGAACATGACCAGCAGCGGCATGGTCTTCTCGGCGGTCTTCACCAGGGCCGAGATGATCAGGCCGAACATCATCGCGGTGAAGCCCAGCGCCATGATCGGGATGCACAGCTCCAGCAGGATCTGGCTGCCGAGGACCAGGCCCTCGTCCGGGATCGTGCGGCTGGAGAAGCCGATGACGCCGACCATCAGGCCCTGGAGCACGGTGATCAGGCCGAGCACGAACACCTTGGACATCAGGTACGCGGACCGGGACAGGCCGGTCGCGCGCTCCCGCTCGTAGATGACCCGTTCCTTGATCAGCTCACGGACGGAGTTCGCGGCGCCGGCGAAGCAGGCGCCCACCGCGAGGATCAGCAGGACCGTCAGGGCCGTGCCGTTGGCGACGGGCTTGCCGGTGCTCGGGTTGATCTCCGTGTTGACCAGCAGGTCCTTGCCGGAGTCGATGAGCAGGCTCACCGAGCCGAGGACGAGCGGCAGGATGATCGACAGGGCCAGGAAGCCCTTGTCCGAGGCGATGACCGAGACATAGCGGCGCACCAGCGTCCCGAACTGGGACGCCCAGCCCTGCGGCTTGGGCGGCTTCATCGCCTGCATCGGCGGCATCTGTACGGACTGCGGCGCGATGGCGTCGATGTCCGCGGCGTACATCTGGTAGTGCTGCGAGCCCTTCCAGCGGCCCGCCCAGTCGTAGTCGCGGTAGTTCTCGAAGGCGGAGAAGACATCGGCCCAGGTGTCGTAGCCGAAGAAGTTCAGCGCCTCCTCCGGCGGACCGAAGTACGCCACCGCGCCACCCGGCGCCATCACCAGGAGCTTGTCGCAGATCGCCAGCTCGGCCACCGAGTGGGTGACGACGAGGACCGTACGGCCGTCGTCGGCGAGGCCGCGCA
The DNA here is from genome assembly GCF_053587635.1 of Streptomyces sp. NPDC003635. Lineage (NCBI taxonomy): Bacteria > Bacillati > Actinomycetota > Actinomycetes > Kitasatosporales > Streptomycetaceae > Streptomyces > Streptomyces sp. NPDC003635. The sequence goes on from NZ_JBSFOK010000018.1 coordinate 13,205, forward strand.
GCAGCTGCATGACGTCGCGGTCCATGCCCGGGTCGAGGCCCGAGGTGGGCTCGTCGAGGAAGATCAGCGACGGCTTGGTGAGCAGCTCCAGGGCCACCGACACGCGCTTGCGCTGGCCACCGGAGAGGGAGGTGACCTTCTTCTCCTTGTGGATGTCCAGCTTCAGCTCGCGCAGCACCTCGTCTATGCGGGCCTCGCGCTCCTGCGCCGTGGTGTCGGCGGGGAAGCGGAGCTTGGCCGCGTACTTGAGGGCCTTCTTGACGGTCAGTTCCTTGTGCAGGATGTCGTCCTGCGGGACCAGACCGATGCGCTGGCGCAGCTCGGCGAACTGCTTGTACAGGTTCCGGTTGTCGTAGAGGACATCGCCCTGGTTGGCGGGGCGGTAGCCGGTGAGCGCCTTGAGCAGCGTCGACTTGCCGGAGCCGGACGGTCCGATGACCGCGATCAGGGACTTCTCGGGGACGCCGAAGGAGACGTCCTTCAGGATCTGCTTGCCGCCGTCGACCGTGACGGTCAGATGGCGGGCCGAGAAGGAGACCTCACCGGTGTCGACGAACTCCTCGAGACGGTCACCGACGATGCGGAACGTGGAGTGACCGACGCCGACGATGTCGGCGGGGCCGAGCAGTTGGGAGCCGCCCTTGGGAATCGGCTGACCGTTGACGTAGGTGCCGTTGTGCGAGCCGAGGTCGCGGATCTCCATGCGGCCGTCGGGCGTCGAGTGGAACTCGGCGTGGTGCCGGGAGACCTGGAGGTCGGAGACGACCAGCTCGTTCTCCAGGGCACGGCCGATGCGCATCACGCGGCCGATGGAGAACTGGTGGAACGTGGTGGGGCTGCGGTCGCCGTAGACCGGCGGCGCCCCCGCGCCGACGCCGGGGCCCTGCTGCTGGGGGATGTTGGGCGCGGCCTGCTGCGACTGCTGCCAGCCGGCCTGCGGCGCCTGCTGCTGCGGGGCCTGCTGAGCCCAGCCCGGGTTCGCGCCCTGGGCCGCGTACGGCTGCTGCTTGGCGACGGAGGCCGCGGAGCCGGACAGGCTCAGCCGCGGTCCGTCGGTCGCGTTGCCCAGGTGGACGGCCGAGCCGGGGCCGATCTCCAGCCGGTGGATCCGCTGCCCGGCCACGAACGTGCCGTTGGTGGAGCCGTGGTCCTCAATGGCCCAACTGTGGCCGCTCCAGGTGATCGTGGCGTGCCGCCAGGAGACCCTGGCGTCGTCCAGCACGATGTCACCCTGCGGATCACGGCCGAGGGTGTATGTCCTGGACGGGTCGAGCGTCCAGGTTTGTCCGTTCAATTCCAGTACGAGTTCCGGCACTCCATGCCCCACTGAGTAGTCCCCCGAGTAACGCCCCATCACAGGGAGTCTAGGGATGTCGAACATCGTCGGGAACTATTTCAGGCTTGCCCCCTTGACCGAAAGTCGGGCCTTGTGAAGACCACGCGCACACGCATCGACTGGTTCCGTTGACGGGGTTGAAACCGGGCCGGAGAGTGGTAATCCACGCGAGGGGGACATGCGCGGCGAGTGCGCCGCCTGCGGATCGGGGGGTCTGCCATGAGCGCGTCCAGGAACGTCGAGAGCGCCAAGGTGCCATGGGTGGACGTCCTGCTGTCCGCGGTCGCCGCCGTGAGCTGGGCGTTGATCGGGATGGTGGCCACGGCCGCCCTGGGGTTGCATCTGCTGGAGGCGGACTCGGCGGGTTCGCTGGGTCCGATGACCGCTGCCGCCGTGGCGCTCGGGGCGGGTGGTTCGGTCACGCCGTCGGGCGATGTGTCCGCGTTCGGTCTGACCGGGGCGGAGGCGACGACCGCCATCGACATCACGCCATTGGGCGTGAGCCTGGTCGGCGCCCTGCTGCTGTCGTGGTTCTTTCTACGGTCCTTGCGCGCGGCGGGCGTTGTGATCGCACCGGCCGAACTGCTCGCGCGCGCGGGCACGGTGGTCGCGCTGTTCGTGGCGATGCTCGGCGGTCTGGCCTGGGCGGGACACGACGTCATCACGTTCGACGGCGGCGCCCTCGGGCTCGACGACCTGCCCGGCGGTGCGGGCGGGGGCGGCGTCGAGATTCCGGGACTCGGCGACGTCGGGGACATCGGCGGGCTGCTGCCCGACCAGATCGGCGACCTGATCGACGCCGAGGCGGCGGTCGGCTTCACGGTCGACACGGCCCCGACGCTGCTCGGCGGGGCGTGCTGGTCGGCCGGGATCCTGCTGATCGCGCTGCTGGCCTCGCGGCGCACCCCCCTGCCGGCCGGCTGGACGGCCCTGCACCGGGTGGTGCGGCCGGCCGTGTCCGCGCTCGTCGGGGTGCTGCTGATGGCGGTCCTCGCCGGGTTCGCGGCGGCGGCGTACGCGCTGATCGGCGACGCCAACCCGAAGCGGATCGCGGGCGCCGCGCTGCTGGGGGCGCCCAACGGGGTGTGGCTGGGCATCCCGATCGGCCTGTTCGTGCCGTGGGACGGCGAGGCGAGCGGGCCGCTGGCGCGGTTCCTGCCCGATCCGCTGGACGATCTGCTGGTCGACTCCGACCGGGCGGTGACGCTGGCGCGGCTCGCGGAGCTGGACGAACGGGTGTGGCTGCTGGGGGTCGCGGCCGTGATGGCGATGTTGCTGGCCGGGGTGCTCACGGCCGTGCGGACCCCGGTGGAGACGGGCACCCTCGGTTTCGCCGGCCGGTGCGCGCTGCGGCTGGGCATCGTCACCGCGCTGGCGCTGCCGCTGCTGGCATGGCTGACGGAGGTGTCCGTGGACGCGTCCCTGGCGGTGCTCGGCATCGACGCCTTCGACGCCGGGATCGAACTGCACGGGCAGCTAGGAATGGCACTGGTGCTCGGGGCGCTGTGGGGGGCGGCGGCCGGGGGCGCGGGGGCGCTGCTCGCCAGGGCCACGGGGGCCGCGGGGCAGCGGGCGGCGCCGCTGGCACTGGGTGACGGGGCTACGGCGGGGCAGGCGGCCGGGGTTCCTGGGCAAGCCGTCGGATCGGGACAGGCGGCCGGGGTTCCCGGGCAAGCTGTCGGATCGGAGCAGGCCACGGGGTCCGGGCAGGCCGCGGGATCCGGGCCGTACGTGCCGGGTACGCCGTATCGACCGCCGAATCCGGACACCAATCCGTATCTGCGGGTGCCCGAGGGCCTGCGGAAACCGGGCGAGCCCGAGGACGCGCGGCCGGGGCGGCCGGAGGAGACGCGGCCGGGCAGGCCCGACGACACGCGGCTGAGGCGGCCGGAGGACGGGTCTTCGCGGAGGCCGGAGGACGGGTCTGCGCGGGGGCCGGAGTCCCCGCCTCCCGGTGACGCGGGCCGCGGCGGCGATGACGTGTACGGCGCTCCCACCGTGGTGCGGCCGATGGGCCCGCCGCCCAGGTCGTCGCGGTGGTCCCCGCGTGGGCGGGCCGACGGCGGACGACCGCCTTCCCAGGGGCAGGGCGACGGACCGCCCCCTCCCCCACCGCCCCCTCCAGCGCCGCCTCGCGGCCCCAAGGGACGCGGCTGACGGGCGCGCCGCACAGGAAAGGGCCGAGACTTGATCGCCCCGTAAGGCGTGGGCCACCGGGCCGACACCCAGTGTTCCCTGTCCGCTAGGCGGACCACTGGGGCGGAAGGCACTGCGTGCCGGATACGGTGGAAGCACCATGAGCGCTTCGCAGACCTCCGACGTCCCCACCCTTCTCGTCAAGATCTTCGGGAAGGACAGGCCGGGCATCACGGCCGGCCTCTTCGACACCCTCGCCGCCTACTCTGTCGACGTGGTCGACATCGAGCAGGTCGTCACCCGTGGCCGGATCGTGCTGTGCGCGCTCGTGACCGAGCCGCCGCGCGGTCTGGAGGGGGATCTGCGGGCCACCGTCCACAGTTGGGCGGAGTCCATGAAGATGCAGGCCGAGATCATCTCCGGCCTGGGCGACAACCGGCCGCGCGGGCTCGGCCGTTCCCTGGTCACGGTGCTCGGGCATCCGCTCACCGCGGAGGCGACGAGCGCCATCGCCGCGAAGATCACTCATGCGGGCGGCAACATCGACCGCATCTTCCGGCTGGCCAAGTACCCCGTGACGGCGGTCGAGTTCGCGGTCTCCGGCGTGGAGACCGAGCCCTTGCGCACGGCGCTGGTGACCGACGCGGCGAAGCTCGGGGTCGATGTCGCGGTCGTCGCGGCCGGACTCCACCGACGGGCCCAGCGGCTGGTCGTCATGGACGTGGACTCCACGCTGATCCAGGACGAGGTGATCGAGCTCTTCGCCGCGCACGCGGGCTGCGAGGACAAGGTCGCCGAGGTGACGGCGGCGGCGATGCGCGGGGAGCTGGACTTCGAGCAGTCGCTGCACGCGCGCGTGGCGCTCCTGGAGGGCCTGGACGCCTCGGTCGTGGACAAGGTGCGCAGCGAGGTGCGGCTGACGCCGGGCGCGCGCACGCTGATCCGTACGCTGAAGCGGCTCGGCTACCAAGTCGGTGTCGTCTCCGGCGGGTTCACCCAGGTCACCGATGATCTGAAGGAGCGGCTCGGTCTGGACTTCGCCCAGGCCAACACGCTGGAGATCGTGGACGGGAAGCTAACCGGCAAGGTCACCGGCGAGATCGTGGACCGCGCGGGCAAGGCGCGGCTGCTGCGCCGCTTCGCCGCCGAGGCGGGCGTGCCGCTGGCACAGACGGTGGCGATCGGCGACGGCGCCAACGACCTGGACATGCTGAACGCGGCCGGGCTGGGGGTCGCCTTCAACGCCAAGCCGGTGGTCCGGGAGGCCGCGCACACCGCGGTGAACGTGCCCTTCCTCGACACGGTCCTGTATCTGCTGGGCGTCACCCGCGAAGAGGTCGAGGCCGCCGACACCCACGACGAGGAGTGAACGCCCGCATCACGCGGCTGATCCCTCGCGTCACGCGGGACTGAGATCCGGCCCCCCGCAGGGCTGATCCCCCTGCACGCAGGAATGCCATCCGGCGTCACGCCGGGCTGGTCCCCCCGCACGAAGGCCTGAGCTCCGGCGTCACGCAGGGCTGAGCGCACGCACCGCGGAAGGGGGCCCGGTGCGGCACTGGGCCCCTTCCGTGTGCCGGACTCACTCCGAGGGCGCCCAGTATTCGGCCAGCGTGGCCGTGCCGGGCTCCAGGGCCTTCCAGGAGCCGGTGAAGGTCAGCACGGCGAAGGCGGCGGCCGGGAAGCCACGGCGGCTCAGCCGCTCGCGGGCCTCCTCGTCGGCCGCGCCGGAGAGGACCTCGGCAAGGCCCTGGACGCCGGGGTTGTGGCCGATCAGGACGGCGTTCTGCACCTCGTCCGGGGTCTCGTTGAGCAGGGCGATCAGCTCGCCGGGCGAGGCCTCGTAGATCCGCTCCTCGTAGACGGTTTTCGGCCGGTGCGGGAACTCGTGGACGGCGAGCTTCCAGGTCTCCCGGGTCCGGGTCGCGGTGGAGCAGAGGGCCAGGTCGAAGGGGACACCGGTGTCGGCGAGCCTGCGTCCGGCGACGGCCGCGTCCATGCGGCCCCGCTCGGCGAGCGGCCGCTCGTGGTCGGTCACCTGTGGCCAGTCGGCTTTCGCATGCCGGAAGAGGACGATCCTGCGGGGTTCTGCGACGCTCATGCGTCCCAGCTTCGCATGAAACAGGCCATGGGGCGCCAGGAGTTGACGGGCGACCGCACGGCTGCTCAGCGGCCCATCAGCTGCTGGACCCGCTCCAGGAGCTGGGTGATCGCCGGATCGGCGGTCGCGGCATGGGCCTCGGCCGGGTCGAGTATCAGCATCAGCAGGGTGACGAAGGCCAGCACCGGCAGGGCCAGGGCCCACCAGGGCAGCCGGATGTCGGCACGGCCCTTGGACACCGGGTGGGGCGGGGTGTGCGTGGCCGACATGACGCCTCCGTGAGTCCTCGAACGGTCTGTGCCCGCCTCTCGCGGCCACAACTCGAAGCTACGGAATCCGAAGCCGTCAACCCATCCGGTGATCCACCCAGTTGACCCTGACCTACACCCCCTAGGGGATGGTGGTGCTAGCCCCACCATCGGCGCCGCGGCGGGCACCGTCACGGCAAGGCGATCGTCACGGCGAGGCGATCGTCGCGATGACGGCGATGATCACGAAGACGGCGAGGAACGAGCCGAAGACGAGGAGCATCTTCTTCTGGCCGTTCTGCGGGTTCGGGTCGAGCACTGGCGCCATACGGCAAGTCTGACACCCTCCGGCCGGAGGCGGACCCGCGGGGTCCGGCTCAGCGGGCGGCCTCGTCCTCCACCGTGCGGTCGCGCCCGGCCAGGAGGCCCACCGCCATCTGCGGGATCATCAGGGCGGCCATGAGCGCGATCGGCAGGCCCCAGCCCCCGCTGTGCTGGTAGAGCACGCCGACCAGGAGCGGGCCCGGGATGGAGATCAGATAGCCGGTGCTCTGCGCGAAGGCGGACAGCTGGGCCACGCCCGCGCCGGTCCGGGCCCGCATTCCGACCATGGTCAGGGCCAGTGGGAAGGCGCAGTTGGAGACGCCGAGCAGCAGGGCCCAGGCCCAGGCTCCGGCGGCGGGCGCGAAGTACAGACCGGCGTATCCCGCGAGGCCGCAGACGCCGAGCACGAGGGCGATCGGGCCCTGGTGGGGCAGCCGGGTGGCCACGCGCGGGATGACGAAGGCCAGCGGGACGCCCATCACCATGGTGACGGCCAGCAGCAGTCCCGCCGTGCTCGCGGGCACGCCCGCGTCCCGGAAGATCTGCGCCATCCAGCCCATGGTGATGTAGGCGGCGGTCGCCTGAAGGCCGAAGAACACGGCGAGCGCCCAGGCCGTACGGCTGCGGGTGATCCGCAGGGCGGGCGCCTCCTCGCGCCCGGCCGCTCGCCCGCGCGCGGGCTCCCGCTCGGCGGCGGGTTTCTCTCGCCGGTCCCGCGCGAACGGCAGCCAGGGCACTACGGCGGCCGCCGCGAGGCCCGCCCACACGACGAGCCCGGACTGCCAGTTCCCGCCGAGCGCGTCCGTCATCGGCACGGTGACGGCCGCCGCGGCCGAGGTGCCGAGGGCGAGAGCCATCGAGTACAGGCCGGTCATGGAGCCGACGCGGTCGGGGAACCAGCGCTTGACGATGACCGGCATCAGGACGTTGCTCACCGCGATGCCCATCAGGGCGAGGGCGCTGGCGGCCAGGAACGCGGGCGTGCTGCCCGCGTACGGGCGGATCAGCAGCCCCGCGGTGATCGCGGCCATGCCGGCGCAGACGACGGCGCCGGGGCCGAAGCGGCGCGCGAGACGCGGTGCCATGACGCCGAAGACGGCGAAACAGAGCGGGGGCACGGAGGTGAGCAGCCCGGCGACGCTGCCGCTCATCCCGAGGCCGGTGCGGACCTCCTCCAGCAGGGCGCCCAGGCTGGTGATGGCGGGGCGGAGGTTCAGCGCGGCCAGCACGATGCCGACGACGACCAGACGGGTCCGCCACGCGCGCGTGGACGACGTCGCTGACGCCTCGGCCGTCCGGGCCGCCTGGGCCGAACCGGGCAGGGTCGTGGGTGTCGTCGTCCGGGTTTCCTCGCTCGCCATGAGGCCCATCATAGAATCATGGGATGAATGGCTGTCCATCCCCCGGCTGCCTCCGGCCGCCCGTCCCGTGCGAAGGTGTGCCATGCCCCTGAGCCATCAGCGTCGTTCGGCCCTGTCCGAGCAGGTCATCGCCGCGTTGCGGAACCAGATCACGTCGGGCGAGTGGCCCGTCGGCTCCCGGATCCCGACCGAGCCCGAGCTGGTGGAGCAGCTGGGGGTCGCCCGCAACACGGTTCGCGAGGCCGTCCGGGCCCTCGCCCACAACGGCCTGCTGGACATCCGTCAGGGCTCGGGCACCTACGTGGTGGCGACCAGTGAGCTGGCCGGGGTGATGCACCGCCGCTTCGCCGACGCCGACCCGCGGCACATCGCCGAGCTGCGTTCCACGCTGGAGTCGGGCGCCGCGAAGCTGGCCGCCGAGCGACGCACCGAGAAGGACCTCAAGCAGCTGGACGCGCTCCTGGCGCGGCGCGAGGAGACCTGGGCGTCGGGCGACGCGGAGGCGTTCGTGGCGGCCGACGCCACCTTCCACCTGGCGGTGGTGGCCGCGTCCCACAACGACGCGATGACGGCCATGTACGCCGACCTGGGCGAGGTGCTGCGGGACTGGCTGCGCGAGGACGTCGGCGAGGAGCTGACGCCGGAGACGTACATGGACCACACCCGGCTGCTGGACGCGATCCGCGCGGGCGACGCGGTGACGGCCGCCGAGGAGGCGGCCGGCTATCCCTTCCAGTGCCGCCCGGGGAAGTTCAGCGCTTCTGGTGGCTGACCCACGCCGAGCCGACCTCTTTCCAGCACCGGCCGGTCAGCCGTACGGTCACGGCCGGCCCGGCGTCGACCGGGGTGCTGTCGGTGTCCAGGTCCCACCAGCGGGCGCACTCTATGTGCAGGCGCACCCGGTCCACGTCGACGTACGCGTTGTGGCAGTGGGCGACCACGTGGGAGCCGCGGACGCTCGTACGGCACTCGGCGCCGAACGGCGGCGCGCTGCTCTCCACGCGCGCGTGGGCCGTCGCTTCGTACGGTGTGCCGAACGCGAGGGCGAGAGCGAGGGGCACCGGGGCCAGGCTGCGGGACAGGTACACAAGGGGACCTCCTCGGCCGGGCTGGGGAGGGAAATCACGCGGTGAACGCGTAATCCAGAGTGCCCAGTCGTCGTGCCGCTCCGCCCGATCGGCTAGGCCGAACGAGGGACACCCGACAAGAAGACGACTAACGGCGAGAAGAGACGACCGAGGGCCCCGCACCGGCCGGGTGCGGGGCCCTCGAGATCGGCCGGGCCGCGGCCGGGGCCGAGGCCGAGCGGCGGCGTCAGGCGCCGATGGCGTGCAGTCCGCCGTCGACGTGGATGATCTCGCCCGTGGTCTTCGGGAACCAGTCGCTCAGCAGGGCGACGACGCCCTTGCCGGCCGGCTCCGGGTCCTTCAGGTCCCACTCCAGCGGGGCGCGGGTGTCCCACACGGAGGCGAGCTCCGCGAAGCCCGGGATGGACTTGGCGGCCATCGAGCCGATCGGGCCGGCCGAGACGAGGTTGCAGCGGATGTTCTGCTTGCCCAGGTCACGCGCCATGTAGCGGCTGGTGGCCTCCAGGGCGGCCTTGGCCGGGCCCATCCAGTCGTACTGCGGCCAGGCGTACTGCGCGTCGAAGGTGAGACCGACGACCGAGCCGCCGTTCTGCATCAGCGGCAGGCAGGCCATGGTCAGCGACTTCAGGGAGTACGCCGAGACGTGCATGGCCGTGGCGACCGACTCGAACGGGGTGTTCAGGAAGTTGCCGCCGAGCGCGTCCTGGGGCGCGAAGCCGATGGAGTGCACGACGCCGTCCAGGCCGCCCAGCTCCTCGCCGACGACGTCGGCGAGCCGGCCGAGGTGCTCGTCGTTGGTGACGTCCAGCTCGATGACCTTGGTGGGCTTGGGGAGCTTGCGGGCGATGCGCTCGGTCAGCGTGGGGCGCGGGAAGGCGGTCAGGATGATCTCGGCGCCCTGCTCCTGGGCCAGCTTGGCCGTGTGGAAGGCGATGGAGGACTCCATCAGCACGCCGGTGATCAGGACGCGCTTGCCCTCGAGAATTCCGCTCATGGTGATCAGTGACCCATTCCCAGTCCGCCGTCAACGGGAATGACGGCTCCAGTGATGTACGAGGCGTCGTCCGAGGCGAGGAACCGCACCGTCGCGGCGATCTCGTCCGGCTGCGCGTACCGGCCGAGCGGGACCTGCGACACGATGTTCGCGCGCTGCTCGTCGGTGAGCGCCTTGGTCATGTCGGTGTCGACGAAGCCGGGCGCGACGACGTTGAAAGTGATGTTGCGCGACCCGAGCTCACGGGCGAGGGAGCGCGCGAAGCCGACCAGGCCGGCCTTGGAGGCGGCGTAGTTCGCCTGACCGGGACCGCCGAGCAGGCCGACGACCGACGAGATGAGGACGACGCGGCCCTTCTTGGCGCGCAGCATGCCGCGGTTGGCGCGCTTGACCACCCGGAAGGCGCCGGTGAGGTTGGTGTCGACGACCGAGGTGAAGTCCTCCTCGGACATCCGCATCAGGAGCTGGTCCTTGGTGACGCCGGCGTTGGCGACGAGGACCTCGACCGGGCCGTGCTCGGCTTCGATCTCCTTGTAGGCCTGCTCCACCTGCTCGGTGTCGGTGATGTCGCACTTGACGGCGAGGAAGCCGGCCGGCGGCTCACCCGAGCGGTATGTGATGGCGACCTTGTCGCCGGCGTCGGCGAATGCGCGGGCGATGGCGAGGCCGATGCCCCGGTTGCCTCCGGTGACGAGAACCGAGCGGCTCAACGGATCACCCTTTCGATAGCGGTCTGTCTGACCCGCCCGAACACCTGGATGACAGGCGGCTTCCCCGAAAACCTATCGGGCCCGGGGCTCTCGCGGAGAAGCGGGCACCGACAGTGGCGCGCGGGCGTCACTGTCGGGTCCCTACAGAAGGGAACCGGCCGCGGCTCGCAAACGTGTGGTCCGCGGGCCGGGCCTCGCGACATGATCGGGGCGACCACGGTAACGGCGACAGGAAGAGACCCAGGTGCCTCATACCATCGACGAGTCCTTCACGGCACTCCCCCTACGCGCCCTGGCGGACGCCGCGCTGGCACGCGCGCGTGCCCTCGGTGCCGAGCACGCGGACTTCCGGTTCGAGCGAGTGCGCAGCGCGTCCTGGCGGCTCAGGGACGCCAAGCCCGCGGGCTCCTCGGACACCACCGACCTCGGCTACGCGGTGCGTGTCGTGCATGGCGGGACCTGGGGTTTCGCCTCCGGGGTGGATCTGACCATGGACGCGGCGGCGCGGGTCGCCTCGCAGGCCGTGGCGATGGCGAAGCTGTCGGCTCAGGTGATCAAGGCGGCGGGCTCCGAGGAGCGGGTGGAGCTGGCCGACGAGCCCGTGCACGCGGACCGGACGTGGATCTCGTCGTACGAGATCGATCCGTTCACCGTGCCCGACGAGGAGAAGTCGGGGCTGCTCGCCGAGTGGAGCACGCGGCTGCTCGCGGCGAACGGGGTGAACCATGTCGACGCCTCGCTGCTCACCGTGCACGAGAACAAGTTCTACGCCGACACCGCCGGGACCGTGACCACCCAGCAGCGGGTACGGCTGCATCCGCAGTTGACGGCCGTCTCGGTCGACGAGTCCAGCGGCGAGTTCGACTCCATGCGCACCATCGCGCCGCCCGTCGGGCGCGGCTGGGAATACCTCAGGGGCACCGGCTGGGACTGGGACGCGGAGCTCGAGCGGATCCCGGAGCTGCTCGCCGAGAAGATGCGCGCGCCGAGCGTCGAGGCGGGCGTGTACGACCTGGTCGTCGACCCCTCCAACCTGTGGCTGACGATCCACGAGTCCATCGGGCACGCCACCGAGCTGGACCGGGCGCTCGGCTACGAGGCCGCCTACGCGGGCACCTCCTTCGCCACCTTCGACCAGCTCGGCAAGTTGAGGTACGGCTCCGAGCTGATGAACGTCACCGGTGACCGCACCGCCGAGCACGGCCTCGCGACCATCGGCTACGACGACGAGGGCGTCGAGGGCCAGACCTGGGACCTGGTCAAGGACGGCACGCTGGTGGGCTACCAGCTGGACCGGCGGATCGCGAAGCTGACCGGGTTCGAGCGGTCCAACGGCTGCGCGTTCGCCGACTCCCCCGGCCATGTGCCGGTGCAGCGGATGGCCAACGTGTCGTTGCAGCCGGACCCGGCGGGGATGTCGACCGAGGATCTCATCGGGGGCGTCGAGCGCGGGATCTACGTCGTCGGGGACCGGTCCTGGTCCATCGACATGCAGCGCTACAACTTCCAGTTCACCGGCCAGCGGTTCTTCCGGATCGAGAACGGCCGGATCACCGGGCAGCTGCGGGACGTCGCCTACCAGGCGACCACCACCGACTTCTGGGGCTCCATGGCGGCCGTCGGCGGCCCGCAGACGTACGTCCTCGGCGGCGCCTTCAACTGCGGCAAGGCCCAGCCGGGCCAGGTCGCGGCGGTGTCCCACGGCTGCCCGTCGGCCCTGTTCCGGAGCGTCAACATCCTTAACACCACGCAGGAGGCCGGTCGATGAACAAGCCGCACGAGATCGTCGAGCGGGCTCTGGAGCTGTCCCGGGCGGACGGCTGTGTCGTCATCGCCGACGAGCAGTCCACCGCCAACCTGCGCTGGGCGGGCAACGCGCTCACGACCAACGGCGTCACGCGCGGGCGTACGCTCACCGTCGTCGCGACCGTCGACGGCAAGGAGGGCACCGCCTCGGGAGTCGTCACCCGGTCCGCGGTGACCACGGAGGAGCTGGAGCCGCTCGTGCGGGCCGCCGAGGCCGCCGCCCGGGGTGCCGGGCCCGCCGAGGACGCGCAGCCGCTGGTGGCCGACGTACCGGCGTCCCCCGACTTCACGGACGCCCCGGCCGAGACCTCCTCCGCCGTGTTCGCCGACTTCGCCCCGGCACTCGGCGAGGCCTTCGCACGCGCGCGTGCCGGCGGCCGCGAGCTGTACGGCTTCGCCAACCACGAACTCGTCTCGTCCTACGTCGGTACGTCGACCGGGCTGCGCCTGCGTCACGACCAGCCGAACGGGACGCTGGAGCTGAACGCGAAGTCCCCGGACCGCACCCGCTCGGCCTGGGCCGGCCGCTCCACGCGTGACTTCAAGGACGTCGACCCGGCGGCGCTCGACGCCGAACGGGCCGTACGCCTCGGCTGGGCCGAGCGCAAGGTGGCGCTGCCCGCCGGACGATACGAGACGCTGCTGCCGCCGACCGCCGTCGCGGACCTGCTGATCTACCAGATGTGGTCGGCGTCGGGCCGGGACGCGGCCGAGGGACGCACCGTGTTCTCCAAGCCGGGCGGCGGCACCCGCGTCGGCGACAGGCTGACCGAGCTGCCGCTGACCCTGCGCAGCGACCCGAACGAGCCGGGTCTGGAGGCGGCGCCCTTCGTGCTGGCGCACTCCTCCGGGGGCGACTCCTCGGTGTTCGACAACGGCCTGCCGCTCACGCCCACCGAGTGGATCCGCGAGGGCGAGCTGCGACACCTGCTGACCAGCCGGCACAGCGCGGACCTGACCGGGCTGCCGGTGGCGCCGGGCATCGACAACCTGATCCTGGACGGCGGCGGCGAGCGCTCGCTGGAGGAGATGGTGGCGGACACCGAGCGCGGGTTGCTGCTGACCTGCCTGTGGTACATCCGCGAGGTCGACCCGGCGACGCTGCTGCTGACCGGCCTGACCCGGGACGGGGTGTACCTGGTCGAGAACGGCGAGGTGACCGGCGAGGTCAACAACTTCCGGTTCAACGAGTCACCGGTGGACCTGCTGGGCCGGGCCACCGAGGCCGGGCGCACGGAAAAGACGCTGCCCAGGGAGTGGAGCGACTGGTTCACTAGGGCTGCGATGCCGGCCCTGCGGGTGCCGGACTTCAATATGAGCTCTGTCAGTCAGGGCGTATAACCTCGTACCTGACCCGGAGCACTCCTAAGGAGATACGAGAACCGTGACGGACATCGTCGACGAGCTGAAGTGGCGTGGCGTGATCGCCCTGTCCACTGACGAGGACGCTTTGCGCAAGGCGCTCGCGGACGGTCCCGTCACGTTCTATTGCGGTTTCGACCCGACCGCGGCCAGCCTGCACGTCGGCCACCTGGTGCAGGTCCTCACCATGCGCCGGCTCCAGCAGGCGGGCCTGCGTCCGCTGGCCCTGGTCGGCGGCGCCACCGGCCAGATCGGCGACCCGCGCCCGACGGCCGAGCGCACCCTGAACGACCCGGAGACGGTCGCGAACTGGGTGACCCGGCTGCGCGCGCAGATCGAGCCGTTCCTGTCCTTCGAGGGCGCGAACGCCGCGGTGATGGTCAACAACCTGGACTGGACGGCCGGGCTGTCGGCCATCGAGTTCCTGCGGGACATCGGCAAGCACTTCCGCGTCAACAAGATGCTCACCAAGGAGTCGGTCGCCCGGCGCCTGCAGTCCGAAGAGGGCATCAGCTACACGGAGTTCAGCTACCAGCTGCTCCAGGGCATGGACTTCCTGGAGCTGTACCGGCGGCACGGCTGCACCCTCCAGCAGGGCGGCAGCGACCAGTGGGGCAACCTCACGGCGGGTCTCGACCTGATCCACCGGCTGGAGCCGCACGCCCAGGTGCACGCGCTGGCGACCCCGCTGATGACCAAGGCGGACGGCACCAAGTTCGGCAAGACCGAGGGCGGCGCGGTCTGGCTCGACCCGGAGATGACGACGCCGTACGCGTTCTACCAGTTCTGGCTGAACGCGGACGACCGGGACATCTCGACGTACATGCGGATCCTGTCCTTCAAGTCCCGCGAGGAGCTCGAGGAGCTGGAGCGGCAGACCCAGGAGCGGCCGCAGGCCCGGGCGGCGCAGCGGGCGCTGGCCGAGGAGCTGACGACGCTGGTGCACGGCGCGGACCAGACGGCGGCCGTGATCGCCGCGAGCCGCGCCCTGTTCGGGCAGGGTGAGCTGGCGGACCTCGACGACCGCACGCTGGCCGCGGCGCTGTCCGAGGTGCCGCACATCAAGGTCGCGGAGCTGGCTCCGGTCGTCGATCTGTTCGCCGAGGTGGAGCTGGTGGCGAGCAAGTCGGCGGCGCGGCGGACGATCAAGGAGGGCGGGGCCTACGTGAACAACGTGAAGGTCACCGCCGAGGACGCGGTACCGCAGGCCGGGGAACTGCTGCACGGGCGGTGGCTGGTGCTGCGGCGCGGCAAGAAGAACCTGGCCGCGGTCGAGGTCACCGGCGCCTGAGCGCACACGACGGGGGCGGCTCTCCAGCGGAGGGCCGCCCCCGTCGGCGTAGGAACGCCGCTCGAAGCCTCAGGTGCGCTGTTTCCTCTTGCCCAGCGTCGCCATGTACGCCATGTCCCCCACGCCGACGATGATGAGCGCCGCGACGAGCTGGAAGGCGTGCCGGCTCCAGTCGATGCCGGAGGTCTCCTCGACGCCCGCCGCACGGGCGATGGCGTTGCCCACGATGGCGCCGAGCATGCCGAAGATGGTGGTCAGCCAGAGCGGGCTGTGCTGCTTGCCGGGCAGGATCGCCTTGGCGATCAGACCCAGCACGAACCCCACGATGATCGCCCACAACCAGCCCATGGCTGCCTCCTTGTACGGCTCGACGTGAGCATTGCGCCCAGTCTCCGGCCGTGGGCGGTACGCCGCATGTCGGGTGGGGCCGTACGCGGGACGGCCGAGGTCGTTCACCTGTGCGGAAGGTGCCCCGGTCTCGTAGACGGCGCAGGCCAGGCGTAACGTGGACGGCAGGGGAGAGTCCAAGGCCGGCGGATGGTGGAATGTGATGCGGAAGCAGCACGGCGCGGGCAACGGCCAGGTATTCCGGATCACCGGAGCCAGGGCGGGCCTGCAGGAGGACGTACGAGGGCGGCAGCGCCGGTACGTCATCTCGATGTCGATCCGTACGCTGTCGGTGATCCTCGCGGCGACCCTGTGGAACGTCGAACGGCACGTGGCCTTCGTGGCGTTGGTGCTCGGCGCGGTCCTGCCGTACATCGCGGTGGTGATCGCGAACGCGGGGCGGGAGAACGCGCCTTCGCTGCCCTCCACCTTCGTGACCGCGCCGACGCGTCCGATGATCGCGGGGCCGACGGCGGACGCCCCCTTCGCGGAACCCGTCCCGGAGGACGTGGTCGCCGACCAGACGCCGGGTGCGGCCCGCGAAACACATGACCGGAAATGACCTTGGCGGGGGCCTGGCAAACGGAACCCACCTCCGCACCAAGCTCAAGAAAAGCTCAGATCAATAGTGTTGTTCCGGTGCCGGGCGGCGGGTGACCCATGACATACTTCGTAGGCGCTCCGCATCCCCCGTCGGAGCGACGGACCGACGCCGGGCAGCTCCCCCCGTGGCTGCTCGGCGTCGCCATGTGTACGGGCCCTGTGAGACGAAATCCGTGACTGACGAGACGCCGATCTGTTCCGCCAAGGGCTGCCGTGCCGCCGCCGTATGGGTCCTGGCCTGGAACAACCCCAAGATCCATACGCCGGAGCGGCGCAAGACCTGGCTGGCCTGTGAGGAGCACCGGGAGCATCTCTCCCAGTTCCTGGGCGTGCGGGGCTTCCTGAAGGACGTCGTGGCGTTCTCGGAGTGGGAAGAGCCCAGCGCGCCGTAAGATTTCGGCCGCCGATCGCCTCGGCCGCCGGCCCGTTCAGCCGCCGATCGCCTCAGCCGCCGATGGCCGACATCGGGCGGTCCGGCTGGACGAAGGTCGGGTCGTCCAGGCCCGCGCCCGCCTTCTTGCCCCACATCGCCAGCCGCCAGATCCGGGCGATTTCCTCGTCGGGGGCACCGGAGCGAAGGGCGGCGCGCAGGTCGGTCTCCTCGCGGGCGAACAGACAGGTGCGGACCTGGCCGTCAGCCGTGAGGCGGGTGCGGTCGCAGGCCGAGCAGAACGGGCGGGTCACCGAGGCGATCACGCCGACGCGGTGCGGGCCGCCGTCGACCGTCCAGCGCTCGGCGGGGGCCGAGCCGCGCTCCTCGGAACCCTCCTCGGTCAGCTCGAAGCGGGTGCGCAGAGAGGTGAGGATGTCCCCGGCCGTGATCATGCCGTCGCGCTTCCAGCCGTGCTGGGCGTCCAGCGGCATCTGCTCGATGAACCGCAGTTCGTAGTCGTGTTCCACGGCCCAGGCGAGGAGGTCGGGGGCCTCGTCCTCGTTGAGCCCCGGCATCAGCACGGAGTTGACCTTGACGGGGGTCAGGCCCGCGTCGCGGGCGGCCTGAAGGCCCTCGATGACGTCCTTGTGCCGGTCGCGGCGGGTGAGGGTCTTGAAGACGTCCGGGCGCAGGGTGTCCAGGGAGACGTTGACCCGGTCCAGACCGGCCGCCTTCAGGGCCTGCGCGGTGCGCTTGAGACCGATGCCGTTGGTGGTCAGGGACATCTGGGGGCGGGGCTCCAGGGCCGCGACGCGCTCGACGATGCCGACCAGACCGGGGCGCAGCAGGGGCTCGCCGCCGGTGAAGCGGACCTCCTCGATGCCCAGGGAGGTGACCGCTATGTCGATCAGGCGGACGATCTCGTCGTCCGTGAGGAGATCGGGCTTGGCCAGCCACAGCAGGCCCTCCTCGGGCATGCAGTACGTACAGCGCAGGTTGCACCGATCGGTCAGGGAGACCCTCAGGTCGGTGGCAACTCGGCCGTAGGTGTCGATGAGCACGTGGGCCCCCTCCCTCGTCGCGGAGCACTCATTTTTCCGTCCCTTGCGAGCCTACGTGACCGCACTGACATCAACAGAGCCCGATCCCACGAGGTAAGACGCGGCCGCGTCGTAGTTCCCTACGACGCGGCCGCTTGGGGGGCCGTGCTCAGTGGGCGCCGGTGCCGGTCAGGGACCGGACCTCCAGCTCGGCGTACTTGCCCTTGTCCGGCTCCTCCTTCGACAGGTAGGTGCCGATGATGCCCAGGAGGAAGCCGACCGGGATGGAGATGATGCCGGGGTTCTCCAGCGGGAACCAGTCGAAGTTCGCGTCCGGGAACATCGAGGTGGGCTTGCCGGAGACGACCGGGGAGAAGAGCACCAGACCGACCGCCGTGGTCAGACCGCCGTAGATCGACCAGAGGGCGCCCTGGGTGGTGAACCGCTTCCAGAAGAGGCTGTAGAGGATCGTCGGGAGGTTGGCGGAGGCGGCGACCGCGAAGGCGAGGGCGACCAGGCCCGCCACGTTCAGGTCGCGGGCCAGGGCGCCGAGGCCGATGGAGACGACACCGATGCCGACGGTGGCCCAGCGGGCCGCGCTGACCTCCTCCTTCTCCGTGGCCTGGCCCTTGCGGATGACGTTGGCGTAGATGTCGTGGGCGAAGGACGACGAGGAAGCGAGCGTCAGGCCCGCGACCACCGCGAGGATCGTCGCGAAGGCGACCGCGGAGATGGTGGCCAGCAGGATGGCGCCCCAGGTTGAGTCGACGCCGCCCAGATGCAGCGCCAGCAGCGGGGCCGCCGTGTTGCCCGCCTTGTTGGAGGAGGTGATCTCCTCCTGGCTGATCAGCGCCGCGGCGCCGAAGCCCAGCGCGAGGGTCATCAGGTAGAAGGAGCCGATCAGGCCGATCGCCCAGATCACGGACTTACGGGCGGCCTTGGCGGTGGGCACGGTGTAGAAGCGGATCAGGATGTGCGGCAGACCGGCGGTGCCGAGGATCAGCGCGATGCCGAGCGAGAGGAAGTCCAGCTTGCTGGTGCCGGTGGCGCCGTACTTCAGTCCGGGCTCCAGGAAGGCGGCGCCCTTGCCGCTCTGGTCGGAGGCGGCACCGAGCAGGTCGGAGACGTTGAAGTCGAACTTCAGCAGGACCAGGAAGGTCAGCAGCAGGGCGCCGGTCATCAGCAGCACGGCCTTGACCATCTGCACCCAGGTGGTGCCCTTCATGCCGCCGATGCTGACGTACATGATCATCAGCACGCCGACCAGGGCGACGATGCCGATCTTGCCCGCGTCGCTGCTGATGCCGAGCAGCAGCGAGACCAGGACGCCCGCGCCGGCCATCTGGGCCAGCAGGTAGAAGATCGACACGACGATCGTGGAGGTGCCGGCAGCCGTGCGGACCGGGCGCTGGCGCATCCGGTAGGCGAGGACGTCGCCCATCGTGTAGCGACCGGAGTTGCGCAGCGGCTCGGCGACCAGCAGCAGGGCGACGAGCCAGGCGACCAGGAAGCCGATGGAGTACAGGAAGCCGTCGTAGCCGAACAGGGCGATGGCGCCCGCGATGCCGAGGAAGGACGCGGCGGACATGTAGTCGCCGGAGACGGCGAGGCCGTTCTGGAAACCGGTGAACTGCCGTCCGCCCGCGTAGAAGTCGGCGGCGTCCTTGGTCTGGCGACCCGCCCACACGGTGATGACGAGGGTCGCGACGACGAACACCCCGAACAGACTGATGATCAGCGTACGGTGCTCGCTCGCGGCGTCCGCCGCGAGCAGCGCGTCGCCTGCCAGAAACGTGTGCGCGCCGCTCATGCGCCGCCCTCCATCCGGGACTTGATCGCTTCGGCCTTGGGGTCGAGCTTGGCGGCGGCGTGCCGCGCGTACCACCAGGCGATGAGGAACGTGGTGAGGAACTGGGCGAGGCCGAGGACGAGGGCGACGTTGATGTTGCCGAACAGCTTGGTGCCCATGAAGTCGCCGGCGTAGTTCGACAGCAGGACGTACAGCAAGTACCAGACGATGAAGCCGACGGTCAGCGGAAAGGCGAAGGAGCGGTAGGAGCGGCGCAGTTCACCGAACTCCGCGCTCTCCTGCACCTCGGTGAACTCCTCGGTGGTCGGGAGTCGGTGTTGCTCTTTCGAGGGGGGCGGTGCGTCGGTAGCCACGGAGTCTCCTCGCGGTGCGGGCGCTGTTGCGACATCGGACGGGTTGGGTACGGACATGTGGCGGCTCTGTTCCTCGCGGTTACCAGGGGGCTCGATCGTGCTCGGGCCTCCTGTCCAACGTCACGGCGCCACGCGAGGACCGGTTCAACCCGGTTCACTTCTTTCCGAACTCACCTGTGGCTGGTCATTGCTGGCCAGCGAGGCGGGGAGATAGCTTCACCCTGCACGCCCGTCATGTACCTGCCCGAGCACCACCTGTGCCTCGGGCAGGTTCCGTTTCCGGATGATGTGGAGATCCCATGGCTCATCTGCCTTCCAGACGCCGACTCGCTCTGGCCGTCCCCGTCGTGCTGTCGCTGACCGCCTCGCTCGGCTTCCTGCCGACCGGTGCGACGGCCGCCCCGCTCGCGGAGACCACCGCGCAGACGGCGGACGCGCCGAAGCTGGCCTACGTCGTGAACACCACGACGGACCGCCGGACGCTCGAGTCGGTGAAGAAGGCCGTCACCACGGCCGGGGGAACCGTCGTGGTGTCGTACGACAAGATCGGGGTGATCGTCGCCCACTCCGCCAACCCCGACTTCGGCAAGCAGATGCGTGCCGTGCGCGGGGTCCAGTCGGCCGGTGCCACGCGTACGGCGCCGCTGACCGCCGCCGGCACCACCGACCAGGGCGCCGCCCAGTTCCTGACCGACGCTCAGGCCGCGCGGGCGGCCGACGCCGCCGCCCCCGACAGCGAGCCCCTCGAGGCCGACCAGTGGGACCTGCGGGCGATCGGCGCCGACAAGGCGGCGAAGATCAACCCGGGCAGCAGCAAGGTGACCGTCGCCGTGATCGACACCGGCGTCGACGACACCCACCCGGACCTCGCGCCGAACTTCTCCAAGTCCCAGTCGGCCAACTGCGTGGGCGGTGTCGCGGACACCAGCGAGGGCGCCTGGCGGCCGTACACCGCGGACGACTACCACGGCACGCACGTGGCCGGTGAGATCGCCGCCGCGCGTAACGGCATCGGTGTCGCGGGTGTGGCCCCGGGCGTCAAGGTGTCCGGCATCAAGGTGAGCGACCCGGACAACGGGCTGTTCTACCCGGAGAGCGTCGTCTGCGCCTTCGTGTTCGCGGCCGACCACGGAGTCGAGATCACGAACAACAGCTACTACGTGGACCCGTGGCTGTACAACTGCATGGACGACCCCGACCAGCGGGCCATCGTCGACGCGGTCAACCGGGCCCAGCTGTACGCGCAGAAGAAGGGTCTGCTCCACCTGGCCTCGGCGGGCAACTCCAACCACGACCTGGACTCGGACGCCATCGTGGACACCACCAGCCCGGACGACTCCACCCCGGTGGAGCGCACGATCGACCCGCACGAGTGCTACGACGTGCCCACCCAGTTGCCGGGCATCGTGACCGTCAGCGCGACGGGCGTGCAGAACCTGAAGTCCTACTACTCCTCGTACGGCAAGGGCGTCGTCGACGTCGCCGCGCCGGGCGGTGACCGGCTGTACCAGATACCCGACACGCCCTCGAAGAACGGGCGCATCCTGTCGACGATGCCGAACGGGCAGTACGCCTTCCTGCAGGGCACCTCGATGGCCTCGCCGCACGCCGCCGGTGTGGCCGCGCTGCTGAAGTCCAAGCACCCGTGGGCGACCGGATCCCAGTTGCAGGCGCTGCTCAAGGCGCAGGCGGACAACCCGGGTTGCCCCGAGTCCTACGACCAGAACGGCGACGGCACGCAGGACGCGGTGTGCGAGGGCGGCTCGCGCGTGAACGGCTTCTACGGGTTCGGCATCGTCAACGCGCTGCGCGCGGTCAAGTGACCCACCGGACAGGAGTGAAGGACACCATGACAGCGCACTTCCCGCGCTCTCGCCGTGCACTGGCCGTCCCCGCCGGGATGGTCATGGCCACGGCGCTCGCCCTCCTGCCGAACGTGTCGGTGGCGGCCGAGCCGGAGGCTGACGCGACCGCGCTCAGCTATGTCGTCAACCTCCGCTCCGGACACGGCCCTTCGCCGCGTGTGGAGCGGGCCATCGCCGAGGCCGGCGGCACGATCGTGTCGTCGTACGACCAGATCGGCGTGATCGTGGTCCACTCGGCGAACCCGGACTTCGCCAAGACGCTGCGCGAGGTGCCCGGGGTGGCCTCGGCGGGCAACACGCGGCACGCGCCGCTGCCCGCGCAGTCGACGACGGACGTCGGTACGCCGAAGGTGATCAGTGCGGCCGAGGCCGCGGCCGTCGAGGCCGTCGACGGCGAGGACCCGTTGCAGCCCCTGCAGTGGGACCTGCCCGCCATCAAGGCGGACCAGGCCCATGAGAAGTCGCTGGGCAGCAAGGACGTGACCGTCGCGGTGATCGACACCGGCGTCGACGACACCCACCCCGACCTGGCGCCGAACTTCGACCGTGAGGCGTCGGTCAACTGCGTGACGGGCAAGCCGGACACCTCCGAGGGCGCCTGGCGGCCGGGACCGACGGAGAGCGCGCACGGCACGCATGTGGCCGGGGAGATCGCGGCCGCCAAGAACGGCGTCGGCATGACCGGGGTCGCGCCCGGCGTGAAGGTCTCCGGGATCAAGGTGTCGACGACGGCCGGGTACTTCTACACGGAGGCCGTGGTGTGCGGCTTCGTGTGGGCGGCCGAGCACGGCGTCGACGTGACGAACAACAGCTATTACACCGACCCTTGGTACTTCAACTGCACGGACGACCCGGACCAGCGCGCGCTCGTCGACGCCGTCGCCCGGGCCTCGCGCTACGCGGAGAAGAAGGGCGCGGTCAACGTCGCCGCGGCCGGCAACGAGAACTACGACCTCGCGGCCGACGAGATCACCGACCCGGTGTCCCCGAACGACGGCACGCCCTCGGACCGGGTCGTCGACCCCTCCGAGTGCCTCGACATACCGACCCAGTTGCCGGGCGTCGTGACGGTGGCGTCGACCGGCGCGAAGGGCATCAAGTCGTCCTTCTCCAACCATGGCCTGGGCGTGATCGACATCGCCGCACCCGGCGGCGACTCGACCCGCTTCCAGACCCCGGCCCCACCGGCCACCAGCGGCCTGATCCTCGGCACGCTGCCCGGCGGCAAGTGGGGTTACATGGCCGGCACGTCGATGGCGTCCCCGCATGTCGCGGGTGTGGCTGCGCTGATCAAGTCGACGCACCCGAAGGCCCCTCCGGCCCTGGTCAAGGCCCTCCTGTACGCCGAGGCGGACGCCACGCCGTGCACGGACCCGTACGACATCGACGGCGACGGCAAGATCGACGCCGTGTGCGAGGGCACGAAGAACCGGAACGGGTTCTACGGGTGGGGCACGGCGGACGCGCTGGACGCGGTGACCAAGTAGCCGGTCCATACGTTGATTCGGTCAATACTGCATAGTGCAGTCATGACCGACGTCGCGTACGCCTGGTCCGCGCTGGGCGGTGACCCCGCTCTTCTCGCGCGGATCTCCACCGTGGTGCGGGGAGGCGCTCTTCAGGGGCGCCTCCCCGTACGTCAATTGGCCCGCGCGTGTGTGGGAGCGTGCGCGCTGGCCGCCGCCGAGCTGGGGGCACGGCGGGCCGGGCTCGCCGAAGTGCCGCACGTGCGCGTGGATGACGGGGCCGTCGCCACGGCGTTCCTGAGCGAGCGCCATCTGTTGATCAACGGGCGGGCGCCGGTCAACTTCGCCCCGCTGTCGCGGTTCTGGCGTACGGCGGACGGGTGGGTGCGCACGCACGCCAACTACCCGCATCACCGGGAGCGGCTGCTGGCGGTGACGGGGCACCCGGAGTCTGTGGCGGAGCGGTCCGCGCTGGAGGTCGAGGAGGCCGTGAACGCGGCCGGAGGGCTCGCCGTCGCCGTGCGTACGCCCGAGGAGTGGGCCGGACATCCGCAGGCGGCCGTGGTGGGCGGGCTGCCGTTGGTGGAACGGCAACGGCTGGACTCGGCACGCGCGCGTGCGCTTCCGGCGGGCGGTGCGGCGCTCCCGCTCGACGGGGTGCGCGTGCTGGACCTGACGCGGGTCGTCGCGGGACCCGTCGCCACCCGCACCCTGGCCCTGCTGGGCGCGGACGTGCTGCGCGTCGACTCGCCCCGGTGCCCCGAACTGCCCGACCAGCACGCCGACACAGGGTTCGGGAAGCGGTCCGCGGTGCTGGATCTCGTCGCGGACCGGCAGGCCTTCGAGGAACTGCTGGCGGCCGCGGACGTGGTCGTCACCGGGTATCGGCCGGGCGCCCTGGACCGGTTCGGGCTCGCTCCCGACGCCCTCGCGGAGCGTCGGCCGGGGGTGGTCGTGGCGCAGGTGTCGGCGTGGGGCGCCCACGGGCCCTGGGGTGGCCGGCGGGGCTTCGACAGCCTGGTGCAGGCGGCCACCGGGATCTCCCTCCTGGAGGGGGCGGGAGAGGCGCCGGGCGCGCTGCCCGCGCAGGCGCTCGACCACGGCACCGGGTACCTGCTGGCGGCGGCCGTCCTGCGCGCCCTGACCGAGCGGCACGAGGAGGGCGGCGGCAGGCTCGTACGGCTGGCGCTGGCGCGCACCGCGCACTGGCTCATGACCGGGATCGAGGCGGGGGACGCGGACGGGCCGGCTTACGGCGGGCCCGGACCCTGGCTGAGCGAGACCGACAGTGCGCTCGGGCGGCTGCGGTACGCCCTGCCGCCGGTGGCGTTCGAGGGCGGGCCGGCGGACTGGGCACGGCCGCCCGGGGTGTGGGGAACCGATCCCGCGCGGTGGACGTGAGTCGTAGCGGAGCCCGAAAACGTACTCATGGCCGGAATGCCGTACCGCCAGTTGTTTTCCTGCGCTTGCCCGGTTCTGGGACAACTGGTGAAGATCATGAGGTGACCTTGATACGACCCACGTCGGGGGCGGCCGACCCCGGCGAACGCCCGCGGCGCCCCGGTACGGGCCGGGCCGTCGCCGTCCTCGTCCTGGTGGCGCTCGGGGCGCTGATCCCGCTGCTCGGCCCGTCCGCCGCCCTGCACGACACCGGGGAGGCCGCCGCGCCCGGCACCCGCGGCATCACGCTGCTGCGGACGGTGCTGTTCGCCGCGCTGTGCGTTCAGCTGGGCGAGCTGTTCGTGAACCGGCTGGCCCGCTTCCTGCCCGGCGCTCCCCCGGCCGCGCCTCGCCCTTGGGCGCCGTACGCGGCCGGCGCCGGTTTCCTCGCCGCCCTCGGGCTCGCCTCGGTGGTGTCGACGGGCAATCTGGTGCCGGACAGCCTCTCCGACCTCGACGTGGGCGGCCTGTACGCCACCCGCGACGGCAAGCTGGCCCTGCTGGAGGTCAACGCCTTCGCCGTGGCGGGACTGTGCGCGCTGTCCCGGCGTCCGGGCACCCAGGTCTGGCCCCTGTCCGCGGTGGTCGTGGCCGAGGCGCTGCGCGCGCATCCGCCCACCGAGCACGCCCCGCTCCTCGGTTCCGGACTGACCCTGGTCCATCTGACGTGCGCGGCGCTGTGGGCGGGCGGCCTGCTGCACGTCCTGCGGCGCCTGCGGGCCGGGGCTCCGACGAAGGCGGGCGCGGCACTGCTCGGGCTCTACGCGCGCGTGGCGGCCGTTCTGCTCGCCGCCATCACGGCGACCGGGGTGTGCAGTTCGCTGCGCCGGATGCCGTCGGAGACGATCGTCGAGCAGCTGACGACCACGGCGTACGGGCGCGTGCTGCTGGCCAAGGTGCTGCTGGTGGCGGCCGTCGCGGCGCTCGCCCTGTGGGCGCGGGTCCGGCTGAGCCGGGCCCCCGACCCGCTCACGGCCTGCGCCCCCGCGCGCGTGGAGGTCGTCGCGCTGGGGGTGGTCGTGGCGGTGTCGGGGCTGCTGACGGCGCTGCCGGTGCCGATCAGATGGTGATCGTCGCCCGGGGTTTCAGAGGGTGACCATCACCTTGAGCGCCACCCGCTCGTCCATCGCCTTGTAGCCCTCGGGCACGCCCTCCAGGCCGACGGTCATGTCGAAGACCGGCGAGGGGTCGATGCGGCCCTCCAGCACGTCGGGCAGCAGCTCGGGCAGGTAGGCGCGGACCGGGGCGACGCCGCCACGCAGGGCGATGTTCCGGTCGAACATCACCCCGAGGTCGAGTCCGGTGCCGCTGCCGTGCGGCACGCCGACGAAGCCGATGCCGCCGCCGTCGCGGGCAATGCTCACGGCCGTACGCATGGACTGCTCGGTGCCGACCGCCTCGACGACGGCGTGCGCGCCCTGGCCGCGGGTGAGTGCGCGGACGGCCTCGACGGCGGCCTCTCCTCGCTCGGCGACGACGTCGGTGGCGCCGAAGCGGCGCGCGATGTCGGTGCGGACCTGGTGGCGGCCGAGTGCCACGATCCGCTCGGCGCCGAGCCGCTTGGCGGCCAGCACGGCGCACAGGCCGACGGCGCCGTCGCCGACCACGGCGACCGTGGCGCCGGGACGGGCGCCCGCGGCGAGGGCGGCGTGGTGGCCGGTGCCCATGACGTCGGACAGGGTCAGCAGGGCGGCCAGCAACCGCTCGTCGGAGACGGCGTCCTTGGGCAGCCTGACGAGGGTGCCGTCCGCGAAGGGCACGCGCACGGCCTCGCCCTGGCCGCCGTCGTAGCCGACGGAACCCCAGAAGCCGCCGTGCTCGCAGGAGGTCGTCAGGCCCTCCCGGCAGTAGTCGCACGAGCCGTCGGACCACATGAAGGGCGCGACGACCAGGTCGCCCGTGCGCACCCCGGAGACCTCGGAGCCGGTCTCCTCGACGACCCCGAGGAACTCGTGCCCGATCCGCTGCCCCGACTGCCGGGCCGCCTCTCCGCGGTAGGCCCACAGGTCGCTGCCGCAGATACAGGCGCGCAGCACCCGGACCACGGCGTCGGTGGGCCGCTGGACGACGGGGTCGGGTACGTCCGCCACCCGCATGTCGTACGGGGCGTGGATGGTGGTGGCGCGCATGGGAGGTTCTCCTGCGGTGTCGTGAACTGCGCTCAGGGGATGGTCGAGCGCACCTCACCGTACGTCGCCGCCGGGTAGGGACGCCCGTCGAGAGCTCTGAGTGTGCCCGTGCAGAGCAGGAACTGCGCGGCAATATAGGTGAGCATGATCCACAGGTCGGGCCGGGGCGGCTGCGGCCACTCCGCGACCCCGGTGGCGATGAGGGTGTCGGAGAGCATGAAGAGCGCGCCGCCGAGTCCCGCGACCGTGCCGAACCGGGCACCGGCCCGGTACGCCATGGCCGTGAGCAGCAGGCTGTACCCGGCGACCGGGACGCGCAGATCGGCCGGGAGGTCCGGCCAGAGGGCCGCGACGGTGGTGGTGAGGGCGACGCCGTACGCGGCGAGGAGGAACGGCTGGTGGCCACCGCGCCCCTTGAACAGCAGGAGATAGCAGACGTGCCCGGCGGCGAAGGAGCCCATGCCCGCGAGGAACGCGGGCTCGGCGTCGGACAGCAGCAGGACGTCGCCGCCCCAGCCGCACAGCAGGGCGGCGACCAGCAGCCGGGGCGCCCCCGACCGGGCGGCGTACCCGGCGAGCAGGGGCATGAGCAGCGGCTTGGCGACGAGATGCCCGGGGTCGTAGCCGGCCGCCAGGGAACCGAGGTCGACGACGGCGGCCAGGCCGAAGGCGAGCAGCAGAGCGCGTCGCGACGTCACGCGGAGACACTCTCCCGGGCCGGTTCGGCGGCGGCGGGCTGCCAGCCGGGTCCGCGCAGCAGGTGCCCGACCCGGTGCCGCCAACTGCGCGCCTTCTTCAGGTCCCGGGCGATGGAGACGTACTCGTGCGTGGCGACCTTGATCGGGTTGTACGTGTCGATGTTCTTGGTGAGACCGAAGACGGGACGGTCGGTCTCCGCGACGAAGGAACGGAACAGCCGGTCCCAGACGATGAGGATGCCGCCGAAGTTGCGGTCGAGGTAGCCGCCCTGCGAGGCGTGGTGGACACGGTGGTGGGAGGGCGTGTTGAACACGAACTCGAACCAGCGGGGCATCTTGTCGATGCGCTCGGTGTGGATCCAGAACTGGTAGACGAGGTTCGCCGAGGAGCAGAAGGCGAGCGCGGCCGGGTGCACACCGCAGGCGATGAGGGGGACGTAGAACGGCCAGACGGTCAGCGAGGTCCAGGGCTGGCGCAGCGCGGTGGTGAGGTTGAACTTCCGGCTGGAGTGGTGCACCACGTGGCAGGCCCACAGGATGCGTACGACGTGATGGCCGCGGTGGGACCAGTAGTAGAAGAAGTCCTGCGCGAGCAGCATGAGCAGCACCGTCCACCACAGGACGGGCACGCGCAGTGGTGTGAGCTCGTATATCGCGGTGTAGATCGCGACGATGGGGATCTTCCACAGGAAGTCGAAGAGCAGACTCCCGAGCCCCATGCCGAGGCTGGTCGCGGCGTCCTTCGTCTCGTAGCCCGCCGCCTCCTCGTCGGGATGGATCCGGACGCTGATCATCTCGACCACGGTGAGCAGGACGAAGGCGGGTATCGACCACAGCACGACATCGGGCAGGTTCGGCATGCTAGGCACCGTAGAACCGCTGGTCGGCCACGGCTAGGGGTTGTTACTCACAAGTATTACCGGGGGTACGCGCTTACTTGTTGGTGATCTCCGCCAATCGCCGCCGGCGATGTCAGTGGGCGGACCTACGATGCGGGCAGAGGGGGCGGTGGGATGCAGGGGTTCGAGGTCGTTCTGACGCGGCTGGCGTCGACGGTGGTCCAGACGGTCGTGAAGTCGGCCCTGGCGCCACGGCCGGGCGCGGGCCTGGTCGCGAAGCCGTTACGGCCGCTGCCGAAGCCCGCGGGCCCGGACCGGCTGGCGCGGGTGCTGGGCGAGCGCATCGCGGGGGCGTACGCGTCGCTGCCGGAGCACGAGCGGCTGGCGGCGGTGGCGGCCGTGCAGGACACGTTCGCGGCGGCGGGCCCGCTCGACGCGGACCGGCTGTTCGCGGTGGACCTCGATCCGGCGCGGCTGGCGCAGGAGCTTCGGCGGCCCGTCACCGACCTGGCCGACCGCGCCCGGGACCTGTACGGCGAACTGCTCGTCCTGTGCTGCGAGCACCTGGTCGAACAGCTCACCGCGCAGCCGTCGTTCCCCGCGCGGGCGGCGGTGGAACAGACGCGGCGCACCGGTGACCTGCTCCGCGGGCGCTCGCACGGGGAGACGTCGGACTTCGAGGGGCGGTACGCGCGCTTCGTCGCCGAGACGCACTCCCGGCTGGAGCTCTTCGGGCTCACCCTGGGCGGCCGGCGCCGGGCCGAGTGGGCGCTGGACACCGCCTATCTGAGCCTCGCGGTGAGCGGCGCCCGGCGCCACGAGCCGCAGCGCGACGGCATGCCCCAGGAGCCGCAGACGCCGGTGAAGGTGGAGCAGGCGCTCGCCACGGCGGGCCACCGGCTGCTGCTGCGCGGCCCGGCCGGCTCGGGCAAGTCGACCCTGCTCCAGTGGCTGGCTCTGAACGCCGCCCGGCAGAGCTTCGGTCCGCAGCTCGCGGACTGGAACCGCTGCGTGCCCTTCGTCCTGCGCCTGCGCTCCTTCCACGGGCCGGACGGGCTGCCGATGCCCGAGGACTTCCTCCCCGCCTCGGGCGTACCGCTGCGGGC
Source organism: Streptomyces sp. NPDC003635 (assembly GCF_053587635.1). NCBI lineage: Bacteria > Bacillati > Actinomycetota > Actinomycetes > Kitasatosporales > Streptomycetaceae > Streptomyces > Streptomyces sp. NPDC003635. The sequence goes on from NZ_JBSFOK010000018.1 coordinate 42,071, forward strand.
CCCGGACGGCTGGGCGGAGGAACTCCTCGCCAACGGGCGGGCGTTGGTCCTGGTCGACGGCGTCGACGAAGTCCCCGTACGGCTGCGAGAGCGCACGGAGAAGTGGCTGAAGTCCCTCCTCACCGCGTTCCCCAGAGCGCGGTACGTGATCACCACCCGCCCCGCGGCGGTCCCCGAGGACTGGCTGGCCGCCCAGGGCTTCACGGCACAGACCCTGCTGCCGATGGAACGCGACGACATCAAGGCGTTCGTCCGGCACTGGCACGACGCGGCCCGCCTGGAGTGCGCCCCGGAGGCGGAGCGGGCCGAACTCGACCGGTACGAGGCGGGCCTGAGCGAGGCCCTGACCACTCGGCGCGACCTGGGTCGCCTCGCCACCAACCCGCTCATGTGCGCCCTGCTGTGCGCCCTGCACCGGGACCGACGGATGCACCTGCCCCGCGCGCGCAAGGAGCTGTACGACGCGGCACTGGACATGCTGCTGGTACGGCGGGACACCGAGCGGGAGATCACGTCCGTGGAGGGGGTGTCCCTGTCCCGGGACGAGCAGACGGCCCTGCTGCAGCGGCTCGCCTACTGGATGATCCGCAACCAGCAGGTGGAGGCGGACCGGCAGGACGTCGTCGCGATGCTGGACGAATGGCTGGCGGCCATGCCCCAGGTCCGTGAACAGGGCGACGCCGAGCAGGTCTTCACCCACCTCCTGATCCGCAGCGGACTGCTGCGCGAACCGGTGCCGGGTTATGTGGACTTCGTCCACCGCACCTTCCAGGACTACCTGGGCGCGAAGGCGGCGGTGGAGGCCCGCGACTTCGGCGTCCTGGTCCGCAACGCCCATGACGACCAGTGGGACGACGTGGTGCGCATGGCTGTCGGGCACGCGCGCGTGGAGGAACGGACCCGGTTGCTGAGGCAGTTGCTGCGGCGGGCGGACAAGGTACGGCGGTACCGGGAGCGGCTGGTGCTGTTGGCGGCGGCGAGTCTGGAGCATGCGCCGGAGTTGGATCCTGGGGTTCGGGGGGAGGTGGAGACGCGGACGGCGGAGTTGGTGCCGCCGAAGAGGCTCGAACAGGCGGAGCAGCTCGTCAGAGCCGGGGAGTTGGTACTGGAGCTGCTTCCCGGGCCGGATGGGCTGACGGAACACGAGGCGGCGGCCGTGGTCCGCACCGCCGGTCTGATCGGGGGTGAGGCGGCGCTGGAGGTCATCAGGCGCTTCCGTTCCGACCAGCGGCGGGATGTGCGCACCCAACTGAACGTCGCGTGGCCGTCGTTCGATACAGTCACCTACTTCGAGGCGATCCTCGAAGGCACCGTCCCGTCCGGCCAGTTCCTGACCATGGACGGGGCCGAGAAGCTTGCGCTCCTGCCTCGTCTGCCCGATCTCGCCGGGTTGCACCTGATCGGCGATCACGGAATCCCTTCGGCCGTCCTCGCGCACACGTCCCTGACGTTCCTGGGGCTCATTGATAATGGCCTGGTCAGCGACCTCTCGCCACTGCGAGCGCTGCCGAACCTGCGTGAGGTGACGCTGAACCGCTGCGCGTCCGTCACGGGCCTCGACACACTCGCCGACCTACCGTTGACCCACGTCCATCTCTATGAGCCCGCCAAAAGGCTGTCGCTGGCGCCTTTGTCCGACCTTCCCGGCCTCCGGCACCTCACCGTGGACTTCATACCGCTGGAAACGAGCCTGGACCAATGGGCCTTCGCTCCTCAGCTCACCGGACTTGGCTTCTTCAGTGAGTCCTGCGCCGTGCATCTCGACGGACTTGAGGCTCTGACGTCTCTCGAGTGGCTGAGCATCAACGAGGAGCACCAGTGGCAGGCGCTCATCTCGGCAGGGGCCTTCGCCCCGTTGAGAACACTCCAGATCCTCGACGTGCCCCACGTCGACTTCGCTGCCCTCCTGCCCCACCAAGACCTGACCACGGTCTATCTCGCCAAGCCTCAGCACGTGGACAACGTCGCTGCCCTCACCGAGCTACCGGGACTACGACTCGTCCAACTCTCACGTTGCGGCCCCGTAGACCTGGCGCCCCTGGCTCACCTACCCCACATCCAGGTCGTTCTCTATGACTGCGATCAGGTCACCGGCACAGAGCTCATCCCCCCGGAACGCCTGACCATCGCCTGACCTCACACCCCCGCCGCCCCCAGCAAAGACCCCACCCCATACGTAACCCCCATGGCCAACGCCCCGCCCCCCACATTCCGCAGCACCGCCCGCCCCGGATCCGCCGCCCCCAACCGCGCGCTGCTCCACCCCGTCAGCACCAGTGCGGCGAGAACCGAGACCACCGTCACCGCCACCCGAGCCGAGGCCGGTGGAAGGACCATCGCCAGCAACGGCAGCAGAGCCCCCGCCGTGAACGCCACAAAGCTCGCCCACGCCGCGTGCCACGGGTTCGTCAGCCGGTCCGGGTCGATGCCGAGCTCCACGCGCGCGTGCGCCCGCAGGGCGTCCCGTTCGGTGAGCTGCAGGGCCGCCTCCCGGGCGACGTCCCCGGACAGGCCGCGCCGCCGGAGGAGGTCCGCCAGCTCGGCCAGTTCCTCCTCGGGCCGTTCGCGCAACTCGCGTCTCTCCGCGGCGAGCGCGGCCCGTTCCGAGTCGCGCTGGGTGGAGACGGAGACGTACTCGCCCGCCGCCATGGACATGGACCCGGCGAGCAGCCCGGCCAGGCCCGCCGTCAGCAGGGCCGCCCGGTCGTCGGTCGCGCCCGCGACGCCGACCACGAGCCCGGCGGTGGACACGATGCCGTCGTTGGCGCCGAGGACCGCCGCCCGCAGCCAGTTCAGCCGCTCACCGAGCGATCCGCCGCGGGCCTCGTCATGCGCTGGTTCCGTCACACCTGGAGAATGACATTCCGGACGGCCCGGTACGAGAAGGGACTTGGCGCCCGCTCCCGGTCCGCACTCGAACGGACGGGCGCGACCCGTCACCTGACGGGGTACCGAGCCGGGACCCCGGACGGCACTGTCAGTCCCGGCCCGTATCCTCAGTGACCATGCTCGAAGACCGCACGACCGAAGCGTCCTCCCCCACAGCGTGGCCGGCCGCGTATCCGAAGGGATACGCGGTCGTTGACGTGGAGACCACCGGACTGGCCCGGGACGACCGGATAATCTCGGCGGCCGTGTACCGGCTGGACGCGCGCGGCGAGGTCGAGGACCACTGGTACACGCTGGTCAACCCGGAGCGCGATCCGGGTCCGGTGTGGATCCACGGTCTGACGAGCGACGTACTGGAGGGCGCGCCCCTCTTCCCGGACATCGCCGAGGAGTTCTCCGCCCGTCTCGCGGACCGCGTGCTCGTGGCGCACAACGCCGTCTTCGACTGGCAGATGATCGCGCGCGAGTACGCGCGCGCGAAGCGCGAGGCCCCGGTGCGCCACCGGCTGTGCACCATCGCGCTCTCCAAGGAGCTGCGCCTGCCGCTGCCCAACCACAAGCTGGAGTCGCTGGCCGCGCACTTCGGTGTGGTCCAGCAGCGCGCGCACCACGCGCTGGACGACGCGCGCGTGCTGGCGGAGGCGTTCCGGCCGAGCCTGAAGGCCGCGGCCGCCGGGGGCGTACGGCTGCCGCTGCACGAGTGCCGCCCGCTGACGGAGTGGACGGACCACGCCGTGCCCCGCCAGCAGTCCGGCTACGGCGGCGGTTACCGGCCGACGAGTTGGCGCCCCTCCCGGAAACGGCCCGCATGCCCGTATCCCAACCCAGGTCGGTACGAAGAGGGCAAAAGGCTCAAGCAGGGCATGCGGATCGCCTTCTCCGGTGACACCTCCGTCGAGCGCGACCTCCTGGAGGACCGGGCGATCGAGGCCGGGCTGCATGTGGCGACCAGCATCTCCCGGCTGACCAGCCTCCTCGTCACCAACGACCCGGACTCGGGCACGTCCAAGGTGGTCAAGGCCCGGCAGTACGGCACGCCGGTGGTGGACGAGGCCGGGTTCGGGCAACTGCTCGGGGATGTGGAACCGGCGTCGGAGCAGTGACCGTACGGATGGGTGATTGCCGTGCGACTCGCCCCGCGCGCGCTCGCTCGTTCCGCGCCGACGGCCCACCCTGTGGCGCATGGCGAGATGCGAAGTTTGCGGCAATGACTACGGAATGACCTTCGAGATTCGTGCGCAGGGCGCTGTGCACGTCTTCGACTGCTTCGCGTGTGCGATCCATCGCATGGCACCCATCTGCGAGCACTGCCGCGTCCAGATCATCGGACAGGGCGTCGAGGTCGAGGGCCACTGGTACTGCGGCGCCCACTGCGCCCGCGCGGAGGGAAAGGTGGGAATCGTCGACAAGGTGTGACCCCCGACCCGCCTGACCGCACCCCACGACCGAGATGTACGGTCGTGGGGTGTACCGCTTCCTGTTGTCCCGGCAGTGGGTGATCCTCACGCTGGTCGCCCTGCTGCTCATCCCCACGATGATCAGGCTGGGCATCTGGCAGATGCACCGCTACGACGAGCGCACGGCCCGCAATCAGCTGGTCGCCGACGCGCTGCACGCGAAGCCGGTTCCGGTGGCGGAGCTGACCGCCCCCGGGCACACCGTCACCACCGATGAGCGGTACCGCACCGTCACCGCGAAGGGGCACTTCGACACCGACGACGAGGTCGTCGTCCGCCGTCGCACCAACGCCGACGACGAGGTCGGCTACCACGTCCTGACCCCGTTCGTGCTGAACGACGGCAAGGTGCTGCTGGTCAACCGCGGCTGGATCCCCGCCGACCGGGGCGCGAGCCAGACGGCGTTCCCCAAGGTCCCCGCCCCGCCGAGCGGCGAGCTCACCGTCACCGGCCGGCTGATGCCGGACGAGACGACCGAGGCGAGCGGCATCAAGGACCTCCCGGGGCTGCCGGACCGGCAGATCATGCTGATCAACAGCGAGCAGGAGGCCCGCCGCCTCGACGCCCAGGTGCTCGGCGGCTACATCGCGCAGACCGCGCCGCAGCCGAAGGGCGACACCCCGCAGCAGCTCGGCGAGCCCGGCGACGAGGACGCCGCGCTGAACTACGCCTACGCCATCCAGTGGTGGCTCTTCGCCGCGGGCGTCCCCGTCGGCTGGGTCGTCCTGGTCCGGCGCGAACAGCGCGACCGGCACCGGCGCGAGACCGAACAGACCACGGCGGAGGCCGAACCCGCGACGGTGTGAGCGCCGGGCGCCACCGGTCCCCACCGCGCGCCGGACACCACGCGAACCCACGCTCGCCTGACGTCATGTGAGCCGTACGGCCGGAACGCCCCCGCCCCCGGATTACCCCTCCGTTCTCGCGGGAAGCCGCTCCCCGTGCACCCGCGAATCGAGGACTACGCGCTCATCGGCGACGAGCAGACCGCCGCCCTGGTCGGCAAGGACGGATCCATCGACTGGCTGTGCCTGCCCCGGTTCGACTCGGCCGCCTGCTTCGCCAGGCTGCTCGGCGACGAGGAGAACGGCCACTGGCGCATCGCCCCCACGGGCGCAGACCGGTGTACCCGGCGGGCCTACCGGAAGGACACCCTTGTCCTGGACACCGAATGGGAGACCCCCGATGGGGCGGTACGCGTCACCGATCTGATGCCCCAACGCGACCGCGCGCCGGACGTCGTGCGGATCGTGGAGGGCCTGCGCGGTGAGGTGACCGTGCGCAGCACGCTCCGGCTGCGCTTCGACTACGGCTCGATCACCCCGTGGATACGGCGCTCCGACGGCCACCGGGTCGCCGTGGCGGGCCCGGACGCGACGTGGCTGCGCAGCGAGCCGGAGGTGCCCACCTGGGGCGCGGACCACTGCACGTACTCGGAGTTCACCGTGGCCGAGGGCGAGTCGGTGGCGTTCGTCCTCACCTGGCACCCCTCGCACGAGCCCCGCCCGCCGCTCATCGACCCCCACGAGGCCCTGGCGGCCAGCGTCGGGGACTGGAGGGCCTGGGCGTCCCGTTGCCGCTACGACGGTCCGCACCGGGACGCCGTGGTGCGCTCCCTGATCACGCTCAAGGCACTCACCTACGCCCCCACCGGCGGCATCGTCGCCGCGGCCACCACCTCGCTCCCCGAGGAGCTGGGCGGCGTCCGCAACTGGGACTACCGCTACTGCTGGCTGCGCGACTCCACCCTCACGCTCGGCGCGCTGCTGTCCGCCGGGTACCAGGAGGAGGCCGAGGCCTGGCGCAACTGGCTGCTGCGCGCGGTCGCGGGCGATCCGGCGGACCTGCAGATCATGTACGGCGTGGCCGGTGAGCGGCGGCTGCCCGAGATGGAGCTGCCCTGGCTGCCGGGCTTCGCCGAGACCGGCCCGGTGCGGATCGGCAACGACGCCGTGAACCAGCTGCAGCTCGACGTCTACGGCGAGGTCATGGACTCGCTGTCGCTGGCCCGGAGTTCGGGCCTGCCCTCCGAGCCGAACATGTGGGCGCTCCAGGTCGCGCTGATGGACTTCCTGCGCACGGCGTGGCGGCAGCCGGACGAGGGGCTGTGGGAGGTGCGCGGAGGCCGCAGGCAGTTCGTGCACTCCAAGGTGATGGCGTGGGTGGCCGCTGACCGCGCGGTGCGCGCGGTGGAACGCGACCCGGAGCTGGACGGCGACGTGGACGCCTGGCGCGCGATGCGCGACGAGGTGCACCGGGAGGTGTGCGAGCAGGGCTACGACCCCGAGCGGAACACCTTCACCCAGTACTACGGCTCGCGCGAGCTGGACGCCTCGCTGCTGCTCATCCCGCGCGTGGGCTTCCTGCCCCCGGACGACCCCCGGGTACTCGGCACCGTCGACGCGGTCCACGAGGAGCTGGGCCACAACGGCTTCCTGCGCCGCTACAGCGCCGAGAAGTCGGCCGTCGACGGGCTGCCCGGCGGCGAGGGCACCTTCCTGGTCTGTTCGTTCTGGCTGGCGGACGCGCTGCACATGACGGGCCGCACGAAGGAGGCGCGGGAGCTGTTCGAGCGGCTCGTCGGGCTCTGCAACGACGTCGGGCTGCTCTCCGAGGAGTACGACGCCGCGAGCGGCCGTCAGCTGGGCAACCTCCCGCAGGCGTTCAGCCACATCGGCCTGGTGAACACCGCCCTCGCCCTGTTCGGCCAGGACGATGCAGGATAGGGACCATGGATCTTGGACTGAAGGACCGGGTGTTCGTCGTCACGGGTGCCACGCGGGGTCTGGGCAACGCCACCGCGCGTGAGCTCGTCACCGAGGGCGCCAAAGTGATCATTTCGGGGCGGGAGGAGAAGACGGTCGCCGAGGCCGCGTCCGCGCTGGGCCCCAACGCGGTGGGGGTCGCCGCGGGCAATGCCGACCCGGACACGCCCGAGCGGTTGATCGCCGCCGCGCGCGAGCACTTCGGCGGCTTCGACGGTGTGCTGGTGAGCGTCGGCGGCCCGGCGCCCGGGTTCGTCGCCGACACCACCGACGAGCAGTGGCAGTCGGCGTTCGACTCGGTGTTCCTGGGCGCGGTACGGCTCGCCCGGGCCGCGGCGGCGGAGCTGGAGGCCGGCGGTGTCATCGGGTTCGTGCTGTCCGGTTCGGTGCACGAGCCGATCCCCGGCCTGACGATCTCCAACGGACTGCGGCCCGGCCTCGCCGGCTTCGCCAAGTCCCTCGCGGACGAGCTGGGTCCGCGGGGCATCCGGGTCGTCGGCCTGCTGCCGGGCCGTATCGACACGGACCGGGTCCGCCAGCTGGACGGCATGTCCGCGGACCCCGAGGCCACCCGGGCGGCCAGTGAGTCGCGGATCCCGCTGCGCCGGTACGGCACGCCGGAGGAGTTCGGCCGCGCCGGGGCGTTCCTGCTGTCGCCCGCGGCCTCCTACCTGACCGGCGTCATGGTGCCGGTGGACGGCGGGATGCGGCACGGGTTCTGAGGACCCGGGTCAACTCACGCGCTCCGCGCGGTGCTTGGCCGCCCTCAGCCTGACCTCCGCGGGGAGCGAGGCGAGCCCCGCCGACTCCCGCGCGTGGGTCAGGGCCCCCGCGGTCAGCTCCGCCAGGGCCGTGCCGGGGTCCACATGCGGTTCCAGCAGCAGTCGTACGCGGGCGGCGGGCGCGTTCCTCCGGCCCCTCAGGTGGGTTCGCGCCCGGTGCACGCCCTCCATCGTCGCCGCCTCATCGGTCAATACGGTCTCCAGGGCGCGGCCGCGCAGCAGGGCACCCTCTCCGTCGCCGGTGTCGACCAGGACCTCGGTCAGGCGCCGGCGCCGCAGGGCGGCGACGAACCACCACAGGAGGAGCAGCACCAGGACCGCGAGCACCGCGATGACGACCGGCCACCACCAGCCCTCGTCCCGCCAGCGGGTGCGCTCGGAGTCACTGAGCAGGACGTCGTCCGTGCCGTCGTGGATCCACCAGGACGGCGGGTCCAGACCGAGCCCGACGGCGAGTACGGAGCCGCCGAGGATCAGCAGGACGACGCCGATGACGGCGAGCAGGACGCGGTTGACGGTCCGCAGCACAGTCCTCACCCCTTCCGTCCGGGCCGCCGTACATGCACCGACAGCGAGGGCGGCCGGGACAGGCCGAGGCCCCGGACGGCGTCGGCGAGGGCGGCGTCGAGGTCGGTTCGTACGTCGTCCAGGTCGCGGAAGTGGGCGGTGGCACGGACGTCGGCCCGCTTCCGGCTCGACCGCACCCGCACCGACTGCACGCCCGAAATCTCCATGGCCCGGTCGCGCAGGACCTGGGCGGCGGCCTCCCGCTCGAGCCCGGCGCGTACGTCGGGATGCGTGCGGCGCATCGGCAGCAGGGCGCGCAGGCCGGGGGTGGCGGCCAGGAGGATCAGCCACAGGCCGAGGGCCGCGGCGACGCCGGCGCCGACGAGCACCCAGGTGTCGTCGAGGGGGCGTTCGGCGAGCTTATCGGCCAGTTCCTGGCGCCAGGTCATGGCGGACCGGCCGGCGCGCACGGCTGCGAGGTCGTAGAGGAACAGTCCGGCGAGTGCCAGGAGCAGTACGGCGACGATCGCGGCCGGAACCCGGCGGGCCGACCAGAAGCGGCCTTCGGATCCGTGGCCGTCCTTGTCCAGGAGGGGGGGCGGGTCGTGGTCGGCGCCCGGCCGGTCCGATCCGGCCTGCTCGATGACCGGCAGGCGTTGTGTGGTGCCTTCGGAGCCCTGGGGCTCGCTCATCGCGTCCTCCCCTGTGCCGCGCCGTGTGCCGAGTGCAGCCGCTCCACCTGGACGGCGACCTCCGGCACCTCCATGCCCACCAACGCGCCTACCCGCTGGGCGACATGACGACGCACGGCGGCGCAGCGGGCGCCGATGTCGGTGGGGTAGTCGAGTTCGAGGTGGACCCGGACGCGGGCCGTCCCGTGGGCGACGACGACCCCCGCGTGCGGGGGTGACGCGGCCCCGGGCAGGGGCCCCAAAGCCTCGCGGGCCGCCTGGGAGGCGATCTTCGCCACCACCCGGTCGGCGATCCGCGTGGCGCCGCGCTCGGCGGGCGGCACGACAGCGGCCCGCTCCGCGCGGACCTCGCCGGATTCGACGCTCACCTACGTCACCGCCGGTCGCGCCGGTCTTCGCGGGTGTGGAAGAAGTCGCCGAGCTCCCAGTCCCCCTCGAGGAACCGGCCGACGACGAAACCGACGGCCCCCAGGGCGGCCACCAGCAGAAAGGCGCCGAACCCGCCGAAATACCCGGCGAAGCCCAGTGCCATGCCGGCGATCATGCCGACCACGGCCATGCTCATCATGCGCTCCCCTCAGCGGTGCGTCGGCCGGTCACTGGATCCGTGGCTCCAGTTCCTCTTCCTCTTCCTCGGGCAGCTTCACATCGCTCACCGCGATGTTGACCTCCACCACTTCCAGGCCCGTCATCCGCTCCACCGCCGAGACGACGTTCTCCCGGACTGCCCGGGCCACGTCCGAGATGGAGACGCCGTAGTCGACGACGATCTCCAGGTCGAGCGCGGTCTGCACCTCGCCCACCTCGGCCTTCACGCCGCGGGTGACCGACTTCGAGCCGCCGCCCGGCACCCTGTCCCGCACCGCGCCGAAGGTGCGGCTGATGCCGCTGCCCATCGCGTGCACGCCGACCACGTCGCGCGCGGCGAGTCCGGCGATCTTCTCCACCACACCGTCGGCGATCGTGGTCCGCCCTCGGGTCGCCGGGTCACCGCCGCCGCGCCGGGTGGGCTTCCGGGTCGACACGGCCGTTTCATGCTCGGCCGCCTCGGCAGTCTGCTTACGCTCCGTGGTCTCACTCATGGCCGTACGTCCCCTTCGATTCGTCCTCCTTTGACCACGGTAAGTGCGGTTGCGCTCGAGCGCGCTGGGGATGCGGCAGGCTGGGGGAATGACAGCTGACGGATGGGCGCGGGCGGTGCGCCGGCAGTTGGGTCTCGGCAGGCTGGTGCCGCTCGGCGGGCCGCGGGACGGCGCGTGGATCACGGACGAGGCGGCCGCGGGCGCGTTGCGCCGCGCGGCCCATGAGAGGGAGGGCGTACGGCTCGGCGCGCTGCGGATCGCGCTGGCCGATCCGGAGCGGGCGCCCGAACCCGTCGTACCGCCGCCGCCGAGCGCGCTGCCGCCCGGTGCCCTGCGGGTGTCGGCGGACTTCGCGGCGACGGCGGTGGAGCCGTTGCCGGCGGCGGCGGAGCGGCTGCGGGCGACGTTGGCGGACGCGGCCGCACAACGGCTGGGGCTGATGGTCGCGGAGGTGGACCTGCGGGTGACGGCCCTGCTGGACGACTCGGCGGAGGCCGCGACCGCGGAGCCCGCCTCGGCGGAGCCGCCGTCGGCCGGCGAACCCGCGGACGGCGACGAGTCACGCGCCGCGAGGGCCGCGCTCGGGGTGCCGGGGGTCGCGGGCCTGACCGGTTCCCTGGGCGGCCTCGGCCGGCCGGTGCACATCGAGGAGCGGCAGGTCGAGGCCGCCCTGCCGACCCGTCATGTCCGGCTGGAGGTCGCGGTGGCCGCGGACCACCGGGCCGTGGACGTGGCCCGCGCGGTCCGCGCGGCGGTGGCGCAGGCCCTGCCGGATCACCCGACGGTGGCGGTGCTGGTCACGGCCGTCGTCGGGTGATCGGTCACTCGCACGGGTGCCTGCGAAAGGGGGTTTACTCTCCTACGCCGGCCAGGTCCCGGAGTCGGCGGGCCTGAGCGGCGCGTTCGGCGACGCGCTGGTCCTCGTAGGCGCGCTCGGTCGCGCCGCGCAGGAGTGCCTTGGTCTCGATGACCGCGTCCCGGGGGGCGGCGAGCAGGGCGGCCGCCAGGTCGCGCACCGCGTCGTCGAGCTGGTCCGCGGGCACGGCGACATTGGCCAGACCGGTGCTGACGGACTCCTCGGCCGTGACGAAGCGCCCGGTGGCGCAGATCTCCAGCGCCCGGGCGTAACCGACGAGGCCCACCAAGGGATGGGTGCCCGTCAGGTCCGGGACGAGGCCGAGGCTCGTCTCCCGCATGGCGAACTGCACGTCGTCCGCGACGACGCGCAGATCGCAGGCGAGCGCGAGCTGGAAGCCCGCCCCGATGGCATGTCCTTGGACGGCGGCGATGGACACGAGGTCACTGCGCCGCCACCAGGTGAACGCCTCCTGGTACTCGGCGATGGTCGCGTCGAGCTCGTCGTCGCTGCCGCGCGCGAGATCGATGAACGACGGCTCGCCGTCGAAGCCTTCCGGCGTGAACGCCTGCCGGTCGAGGCCGGCCGAGAAGGACTTGCCCTCGGCCCGCAGCACGACGACCCGGACGGACCCGGGCAGCAGCCGACCCGCCTCGGTCAGCGCGCGCCACAGAGCGGGGCTCTGCGCGTTGCGCTTGTCGGGGTTGGTCAGGGTCACCGTGGCGATCGTGTCGTCGACGGTGAGTCGTACGCCGTCCTTGTCGAGAGCCGGTTCGAGCGAAGCCATGGTGCGCCTCCGATGCTGTGCGGTCACTTAAGTGACTGCACAGTAACCACCCGGTCGGTCTGAGGGTCCCCCCGGGCCCGTTCCAGGGCTCAGGGGGAGAACGACCGGGTGGCCACCATCGAAGCCGATGGGCCGCCCGGGGTCAGCCCGCGGCTTTCTTGCCGCGCGTAGCCCCGCCACGCCCACGAAGCGTGACGCCCGACTCACTGAGCATCCGGTGCACGAAGCCATACGAGCGGCCGGTCTCCTCGGCCAGCGCCCGGATGCTCGCACCGGAGTCGTACTTCTTCTTCAGGTCTGCCGCGAGCTTGTCGCGCGCGGCGCCGGTCACCCGGCTGCCCTTCTTCAGAGTCTCGGCCACCCGTGCCTCCTCATGGGAAGTGCGCTCTGGTCTCCTCATGATCACCCCTCCCGGGCTTCATGGCCACCCATTCGGCAAGGTCCGTGCGACATGGATGTGACGACAGGAGCAGGTCCACACAAGGGGAATTCGAGATTCCGTGATGCCGCGTCCGTACCGCCGAACGGGTTGTTCCGCGAAGTGCCAGGTCAGGGATGCACGACGGCCGAGCCCTTGTCGACAAAGGGCTCGGCCGGAAAATGCATGTAGGACACACCTCGGTACGAGGAGATCTCACACAGATGATGGATCACGGATGGGCCGAATGATCCATACGCAGTGGATCACCGCCTCGATCACGCCAGGGCGACGAGATCCGCGTAGTCGGCCCCCCACAGGTCCTCGACGCCGTCCGGCAGCAGGATGATGCGCTCCGGCTGCAGCGCCTCGACGGCGCCCTCGTCGTGGGTGACCAGCACGACCGCGCCCTTGTAGGTGCGCAGCGCGCCGAGGATCTCCTCACGGCTCGCGGGGTCGAGGTTGTTCGTCGGCTCGTCCAGGAGCAGCACGTTGGCCGAGCTGACCACCAGGGTCGCGAGCGCCAGACGGGTCTTCTCACCGCCGGAGAGGACGCCGGCCGGCTTGTCGACGTCGTCGCCGGAGAACAGGAACGAGCCGAGTACCTTGCGGACCTCGACGAGGTCCATGTCGGGCGCGGCGGAGCGCATGTTCTCCAGGACCGTTCGGTCCGGGTCGAGGGTCTCGTGCTCCTGGGCGTAGTAGCCGAGCTTGAGTCCGTGGCCCTCGATGACCTCGCCGGTGTCGGGCGTCTCGACGCCGCCGAGCAGACGGAGCAGGGTGGTCTTGCCGGCGCCGTTGAGGCCGAGGATGACGACCCTGGATCCCTTGTCGATGGCCAGGTCGACGTCGGTGAAGATCTCCAGCGAGCCGTACGACTTCGACAGGCCCTCGGCGGTGAGCGGTGTCTTGCCGCAGGGCGCGGGCTCGGGGAAGCGCAGCTTGGCGACCTTGTCCGAGACGCGGACCGCCTCCAGGCCGGAGAGCAGCCTGTCCGCGCGGCGGGCCATGTTCTGCGCGGCGACCGTCTTGGTGGCCTTGGCGCGCATCTTGTCGGCCTGGGCGTTCAGGGCGGCGGCCTTCTTCTCGGCGTTCTGCCGCTCGCGCTTGCGGCGCTTCTCGTCGGCCTCGCGCTGCTGCTGGTAGAGCTTCCAGCCCATGTTGTAGACGTCGATCTGGGCCCGGTTGGCGTCCAGGTAGAACACCTTGTTGACGACCGTCTCGACCAGGTCGACGTCGTGGGAGATCACGATGAACCCGCCGCGGTAGGTCTTGAGGTAGTCGCGCAGCCAGACGATCGAGTCGGCGTCGAGGTGGTTCGTCGGCTCGTCGAGCAGCAGGGTGTCGGCGTCCGAGAACAGGATCCGGGCCAGCTCGATACGGCGGCGCTGACCACCGGAGAGGGTGTGCAGCGGCTGGCCGAGCACCCGGTCGGGCAGGTTGAGCGCGGCGGCGATGGTGGCGGCCTCGGCCTCGGCGGAGTAACCGCCCTTGGTGAGGAACTCCGTCTCCTGGCGCTCGTACTGCTTCATCGCCTTGTCGCGGGTGGCGCCCTTGCCGTTGGCGATGCGCTCCTCGTTCTCCCGCATCTTGCGGATCAGGACGTCCAGGCCGCGCGCCGACAGGATGCGGTCGCGGGCGAGCACGTCGAGGTCGCCGGTGCGGGGGTCCTGGGGGAGGTAGCCGACCTCGCCGGAGCGGGTGATCTGGCCACCGGCGGGCATGCCCTCACCGGCCAGGCATTTGGTGAGCGTCGTCTTGCCGGCGCCGTTACGGCCGACCAGACCGATGCGGTCGCCCTTGGCGACGCGGAAGGTTGCGGACTCGATGAGGACTCGGGCGCCGGCGCGCAGCTCGATGCCGGTGGCGGAAATCACGGTCAGACTCCAGGGCGGGGTCGTTGGCGGAATGGGCGGCTGAGGACGTTCCCGCCGTCTAATGCGCGAGGAGAATGGCCATGCGGCCAGTCTAACGGGGCTGTGCAAGCTGTTTTCCGCCCCGCCGGACCACGCTGCCGAGGGGCCTGCGGTGCCGGGCGACGCCGCCCGGGCTCGTGCACCGCGATGAGCTGGGACGTCCGGTCCGCTCCCGCACCGGGCCGCGCGAGGAGCGGCCCTCCGCCGTGACGCACTCCACGCGCGGGGGCGACGGCGACACGGTGGCGGCCCCTCGCGCCGGTGCCCCGTTCGGGCGCTCGGCCGGCGCCGGGCGGGTCGCTGTCAGTGGTCGCTGCGACACTGACGGCAGTGGGGATGTCGCAGACGGACGGGCGTAGGGAGTGATCGGCATGGCAGGCACGGACAGCGGGCGTCCCAGCATCTACCCGACGGTGCTGTACGCGGACGCGCGAGCGGCGATCAGGCAGCTGACCGAGGCCCTCGGCTTCACCGAGCTGACGGTGTACGAGGGGGAGGACGGCTCGGTGTTCCACGCGGAGCTGACCCAGGGCAACGGCGCGATCATGGTCGGCTCCAAGGGCCGCGGCGGGGTCTTCGACTCGGCGATGAAGGGCGCGGGCCCGGTGGGGGTCTACGTCGTCGTGGACGACGTCGACAGCCACCACCGGCGCGCCCTGGAGCACGGCGTGGAGATCCTGATGCCCCCGACGGACCAGGAGTACGGCTCGCGTGACTACATGGCCCGGGACGCCGAGGGCAACATCTGGAGCTTCGGCACGTACGCGCCGGAGATAACCGGCTAGCTCCCGCCCGTGTGCACCTGGAAGGCGGCCCGGCGGACGGCCTTGGCCAGCGCCGGGTCGGGGTGCGCGGCGGCGAGCGCGACCAGGACCTGCACGGTGCGGGGGTGACCGACGGAGCGGACCTCGTCCAGGAGGGCGGGGACCGTCGGCTGGAGCGCGGACTCCAGGTGACGGACGAGCATGGGGGCCTCCCCGTGGTCGGCGACCGCGGCGGCGGTGTCCACCCAGAGCCAGGTGGCCTCCTCCCGGGTCAGGACCTCGTGGGCGTCCTCCGGGTCGACCCCGTCGTGCTCGGCCAGCCACAGCAGGGCGTACGGCCGCAGGGCGGGCTCCTCGGCCACGGACCGTACGTCGGGCTCGGCGGGGGCGCCGACGACGCGCAGCGCCTCGAAGGCGAGGCCGCGCAGCAGGGCGTCCTCGCCGCGGGCCGCGTGGATGAGCTCGGTGACGGCACTGCCGACCGGGCGGGCGGCCAGCCAGGCTCGGTACTCGGCGCGGGCGGCGTTGGGGCGGAGCTGGGCGCAGCCGCGGAGCATGTCCTCGGCGGCCTGCTCGATGTTCCCGGCGGGGCTCTGGGCGGCTACGCAGATCTGCTCCAGCTTGACCCACACCGCCCAGCTGCCGAGCGGGGTGAGCGTGGCCTGGCCGTCGCCGTAGGTGAGGGCGCCGACGGAGGCCAGGGCGTGCAGGGCCCAGTCCAGCAGGGGGGCGAGCGGGGTGTCCTCGGCGCGGGCGTCGGGGTCCGGCTCGGGCTGCGGGCCGTAGGGGATCTCGCAGCGCTCGGTCCGCAGTTCGGTGACGCGCTGCTCCAGCAGGTCGAGCAGTTGCGCCACCGGCACGGGGCCGGCCGACAGTTGCAGGAAGGAGAGCACCTGGGGCATGGCCGAGACGACCTCGGCGACGGCGGCGGGCTCGTGGTCCGGGGGCTCCGGGTAGGCGAGCGACCAGGCGTCGAAGAGGGCGACCCAGCCACGCAGTACGGCGCTGTCGTCGCGGTCCCAGGCGCGCAGCCGCCAGCCGGGGCGGGCGCTGTCGCCGTGCACCTCGATCAGACCGGCGAGGCGGGCGGTGTCCCAGTCCGCGCGGACCTGAGCCACGGTCAGGCCCAGGTCGGCGGCCGCCCGTTCCGCGGTCGCGTCGGAGAGCGTGCCCTTGCCGTCGGGGTGCGCGCCGTCGCGGCCGGGGCGTAGGGAGGCGTCGGCCCAGTGGGCGACGTGGGCCGCGGCGGCGAGACCGGAACGCGCCATTCGGGCCAGCTCCGCGGGGGCCGGGGTGCCCTCCGGAGGGCGCGGCGCGGGGCGGCTCGGGCGCCGCTGGTTCACGGCTCTGGGGGCGGCGGCCAGGGGTCGCGGGCGGACGAGTCGAAGCCTGGAGTCGCGCGGGATACGGGACGTCACGGGTGCAGTCTTCCGGTTGACGGTCCGAAATCCCAAACGGAATGTCACGAGGGGCGACGGGGATGGCCAACGCACGGGGTCCCGCGGGCGGCCGAGGACCGATAACAGGCCAGTTGTACCGGGTTAAACGGAACCTGTGCGACCGTTCCGGGGCGATGCGGGTGGTTCGGTGGTGAGCGGCGGGGAGCGGCGGACCGGAAGGGGGTGTTCACATGAGGGGGGTCAGGAAGCGGCGCAGGGCTTCCTCGTATGCCTCGGGGTCGGCGTTCCACATGGCGCTGTGGGGGGCGCGCGTGACCGTGCGGAGGGCGACCAGGTTGGAGCGGGCGTCCGCCAGGCGGCGGGAGTGGATCCAGGGGGCGACCGTGTCGTCGGGGCCGTGGAAGATCAGGGTCGGCACGGTGATGCGCTCCGGGAGGCCGTCGGCGGTCACCTGGTCCCCGTACAGGCCCGTGCGGCCCTGCGCCGCGCGGACCGCGAGCGGGAGCAGGGCGCCCGGGGTGCGGCGGGCCGCGGCGAGGGCGCGCAGGGTCGCCTCCCAGTTGAGCACCGGGGAGTCCAGGACGAGCCCCGACACCCGGGCGCGCAGTCCGGAGTGGGCGGCGGCGCGCAGGACCATCGTCGCGCCGGTGGACCAGCCGAGCAGGACGACCTGTTCGGCGCCGTAGCGCACGGCGTAGCGGATCGCCGCGTCCAGGTCGCGCCACTCGGTCTCGCCGAGGTGGTTCAGGCCGTCCGGGGAACGGGGTGCGCCCAGGTCGCCGCGGTAGCCGAGGGCGAGGACCGGGAAGTGACGGCCGGTGAGGAACTCCATGAGGTTCATGGCGAGTTCGCGGGTGGTGCCGAGGCCGTGCACCGCGATGATCCAGGTGGTGCGGTTGCCGGGCACGAACCACGCGGGCAGCGGGCCGAGTTCGCCGGGGATGTCCACGTCGGCGTGGTCGAGGCCGAGGGCGGAGCGGGGGTCGCCGATGTGGACGTTGGGGGTGAGCCAGACGCGGTCGCCGGGGCCGAGGGTGCCGTGGGTGACGCGCTCCAGGCGGCGCACCACGGTGTCGGCGGTGTGGGGCGCGGTGTCGAGTACGGGGCCCACGACCGCGTGCGATCCGTCGCCGCCGAGGCCGTAGATGCCGGGTCGGAGGGAGGCCAGGTCGCGGGTGAGGGCGATCTGGCCGGCCGCCGTGCCGTGCACCGTGAGCCGGGGTTCGGTGGGCAGGGGCCTGCCAGGGGGCGCCTTGAGCGCGGCGTCGCTGGCCAATCGGCCGGCGGCCACGCTTGCCGCGCCGGCGGCCAGGGCCATGGTGACGGCAGCGGCCGTCGCTTTGACAGTGCGCACGGATCCAGTGTCCTGGCGGACCCGGGTCGCGGCCAGTGGGAGGGAGGGCGGGGGTGACGGTCCGCGAGGGTTCGGGTGCGGGTTGAGGGGGGTGCGAGGGGGTGGTGAGTGCGGGTTCGCGGGGTACGGGTGGCGGGTTCCGCTCGCCCGGGCTCGCGAGGCGCAGCCCCCAGAGGGGCCATCAGCCGACCGGGCCGGGGGGCGCCCCTCAGAGGCCCGCAGCTCACCCGGGCCGGGGGGCGCCTCCCTCAGAGGGACTGCAGCCCACCCGGGCCGGAGAGCGCCACCCTCCGAGCGAACCCCAGCCCACCCCGGCCTGACGGCGCCACCCCCAGAGACGCCCCCAGCCCACCCCAGGCGGACGGCGCCACCCCCAGAGACACCCCCAGCCCACCCGGACCGGACGGCGCCACCCTCAAAGGGCCCCAGCCCACCCGGGCCGCCCCAGCGGCACGGCTGCCCGGGGCTGGGCGGGTTCGGGGGAGCCGCGCCGACTGTCAGCTCCGCTGGCCGTATCCCCGCAGTTTCTCGCTCACCTCGTCCAGCTGGGACCGGGTCAGCAGGGTGGGGGTCAGGCCGGGTACTGAGGAGGCCGTCAGCCACACCCTGCACATCCACTCCAGTTGGGCTGTGCGGTCGTAGGCCTGGGACAGGCTCGCGCCGTAGGCCATCGTGCCGTGGTTCTGGAGGAGGCAGGCCGTGCGGTCGGCCAGGGCGCGCAGCATGTTCTCGGCCAACTCCTCGCTGCCGTACGTCGCATACGGGGCGACCCGGGCGGGGCCGCCGAGGTCGGCGGTGATGTAGTGGATCGCGGGGACCTCCTCGACGAGGGTCGAGACGGCCGTGGCGTGCACGGCGTGGGTGTGGACGACCGCACGGGCGTCGGTCGCGCCGTAGACCGCCAGATGCATGGGCAACTCGCTCGTCGGGCGGAGCCGGCCGAGCACCTGGCGGCCCCTGAGGTCGACGCCGGTGACGTCCTGCGGTCCGAGCCGGTCGTACGGCACGCCCGACGGCGTGACCAGGACCGTGTCGCCGACGCGCACCGAGACATTGCCGGAGGTGCCCACGACCAGCCCCTCGGCCACGGTTCGGCGGGCCGTCGTGACGAGATCCGCCCAGGCGCGCGCCTCCTCGGGACGGACACCCTCCCGCCAGGACTCCCCCACCGGCTGCGCGCCCTCCCGCGCTTCCCCCGCGACCCGCTGCTTCCCTCGCTGCTCAGCCATGCCGCGATCCTGCCAGCCGAGGCCCCGGACGGCGGGCGCGCCGGGGCACTTTAGGCCGGAAGCCAGACGTCCGGAAGTGCGCATATCCGGATACTTCACTCTCTCCCGGTTTTTGGCCGGAGATGGACCGGAAATCCCCGCCCTTCCAGTAGCCTCTGGCTGATTTGTCGTGCACGCAGCCATTCCGGGGGGAAACATGGCCCGTGATCGCAAACCGTCCCGCCACCGCGCCCGCGCACTCGCGGCGTCCGTGGCGCTGGCCCTGGGGGGAACCGCGCTGGCCGAGTCCCCGGCCGTGGCGGCGAGCCGGCCCGAGGGGCACGACGTCTCGTCCCACCAGAAGGACGTCGACTGGCGGCGCGCCAAGGCGAAGGGCGCCAGGTTCGTCTACGTCAAGGCGACCGAGTCCCACACCTACCGCAACCCGTACTTCGACCAGCAGTACAACGGGTCCCGGAGCGCCGGCCTGATCCGCGGGGCGTATCACTTCGCGCTGCCGGACAAATCGTCGGGGAAGACCCAGGCCGCGCACTTCGTGCGCAACGGCGGCGGCTGGACTGCGGACGGCTGGACGTTGCCGCCCGCGCTGGACATCGAGTACAACCCCTACGACAAGGACCGCAAGTGCTACGGCCTGACCGCGTCGAGGATGGTCGGCTGGATCAAGGCGTTCAGCAACGAGGTGCACCGGCTGACCGGACGCCGCCCCGTGATCTACACGACCGCGCACTGGTGGAACACCTGCACCGGCCGCAGCCGGGTCTTCGCCTCGCATCACGCGCTGTGGGTGGCCCGCTACAACTCCTCGGGACCGGGGACGTTGCCGGCCGGCTGGTCGACGTGGACCTTCTGGCAGTACGACAACGGCGGCAGCCTGCCGGGTGACCAGAATCTCTTCAACGGGTCCCTGAACCGGCTCCGGGAGTTCGCCCGGGGCTCGTAGTCCTTGGGGCGCCTGCACCGTGCGAGACCGCACGATGCCTCCGGAACGTGGAGACCAGCATTCGGACACCATGCAGCCCGCCCGTGTTCACCTTCCGTTCATCCAGGTTACTTACGTTCGTCCGGCCAACGACCTCGAACGATTGCCTGGGTAAATGGAAAACTTCTCGCTGATCCTCGCGATTGTGGTGGTAACCGCACTCGCGTTCGATTTCACGAACGGTTTTCATGACACCGCCAACGCGATGGCCACCACCATCTCGACCGGCGCGCTCAAGCCCAAGGTCGCGGTGGCCATGTCCGCCGTACTGAACCTTGTAGGCGCCTTCCTCTCCGTGGAGGTCGCCAACACGATCTCCAAGGGTCTCGTCGACGAGACCGGCATACGTCCCGAGGTCATATTCGCCGCCCTGGTGGGCGCGATCCTCTGGAACCTGCTCACCTGGCTGGTGGGCCTGCCCTCCAGCTCCTCGCACGCCCTCATGGGCGGTCTGATCGGCGCGACCATCGCCTCGGCGGGCGTGGGCGCGGTCCACGGCGACGTCCTCGTCACCAAGGTGCTGATCCCGGCCATCGCCGCCCCGCTGGTCGCGGGCATCGCGGCGATGCTCGCGACGAAGCTGATGTACTCCCTGGGCAAGAAGTCCGAGGGCAGCAAGGCCTCCGAGAAGGGCTACCGCGCCGGGCAGATCGCCTCGGCCGGACTGGTCTCGCTGGCCCACGGCACCAACGACGCGCAGAAGACCATGGGCATCATCACCCTCGCCCTGGTCGCCGGCGGCACCCTCGCCCCCGACTCCGACCCGCCCATGTGGGTCATCCTCTCCGCGGGCCTGGCCATCGCGCTCGGCACCTACCTGGGCGGCTGGCGGATCATCCGCACGATGGGCAAGGGCCTGACCGACCTCCAGCCGCAGCAGGGCTTCGCCGCGCAGACCAGCGCCGCGACCGTCATCCTGGCCTCCTCCCACCTCGGCTTCTCCCTCTCCACCACGCACTCCGTCTCCGGCTCGGTGATGGGCGCCGGGCTCGGCCGCAAGGGCGGCGTGGTGCGCTGGTCGACGGCGACGCGGATGTTCGTCGCGTGGGGCCTGACGCTGCCGGCGGCGGCGCTGGTCGCCGCGGTCGCCGAGTGGGTCACCGGCTTCGGCAGCTGGGGCACCGGCCTCGTGGCGGTCTTCCTGGTCGCCTCCAGCGCGGCGATCTGGAAGATCTCCCGGCGTGAGGTCATCGACCACACCAACGTCAACGAGACCGCCGAGGAGCCGGCCGGCGTCGTCACGACGGCCATGGCCGCGGTGACCCCGCCCCCGGCGGGCACGGTGACCGAGGACCTCACGGCGACGATCCCGGCCCACGCGAGCGAACCGGCCACGTCGCAGGCCGGCGTCTGACCCGCCCACCCGGCTCACTGAAGGAATCAGCATCATGAAGATCGACTGGGCGGCCCTCGGCTCCGTCTTCGGCGTCAGCCTCGTGGTCACCGTGGCCCTCGTGGCCCTGTTCACCCTCGGCATCACCGGCCTCGCCCGCCGCGAACGCGCGGCGGAGCAGGGCGGCACCGCGACGGTGGCGCTCACTGGCGCGTACGCCTGCTTCGCGGCCTGCGCCGCGGCCGTGGGCTACGGGATCTACCTGATCGTGGCCTGACCCGCTTCTTACTCGACGCGCGCTCTGTCCGCGCGCCCATGCTGGGCGCCGGACAGGGCGCGCCGTCGTGTGCGCCCGGGTTCACAGGGGGTAACGCCGTGCGGCCGCGGGGCACTTCGGGCGTAGCCACCTCATCGGGGTGACGGCGCTGTTCAAACCCCGTCCCACCGACCCCGATGTGGGCCTCAGCACACTCTTCCCTCGCAGGTCAACAGCGAGTTGACGGCCGTTCCGGGGCCGTGGTGGACTGCCGGAGCCAATTACGGCGGCAGGAGAGGAAGCCGGTGCGAGTCCGGCGCGGTCCCGCCACTGTCACCGGGGTAGGTAGCCCCGGGAGCCAGGAACTCTCACCGCCGGTCTAGTCGAACCAGGGCGTGGACACCCTGAGTGAGGACATGTCGCGATGCTCGCCTGCCTGTTGCCATCCAGCGCCAGACCCCTTTCCGACTCCGCGACCGGCTGAGCCGATGCGGGCCGATCGCGTCTTCGCGTACGGCGCCGCCGCCGGCCTCCTGGGTGACCTGCTCCTCGGCGATCCGCGCCGTGGGCATCCGGTCGCCGCGTTCGGGCGGGCCGCGGGTGCCGTGGAGCGGGTGCTGTGGCGGGACGACCGGGGGCGGGGTGCGGTGCACACCGCCGTGTGCGCCGGTGGCGCCGTCGCCGTCGGCGCTCTCACCTCTCGTGCGGTACGACACTCCCCCGCGGCGTCCGTCGCCCTCACCGGCCTCGCCACCTGGGCCGTCGTCGGGGGGACCTCGCTCGCCCGCGAGGCCCGCCGCATCGGGCGTTCGCTCGAAGCGCGGGACGTCGAGGCCGCGCGGGCCCGGCTGCCGCATCTGTGCGGGCGCGATCCGCAGGCGCTCGACGCCGACGGGATCGCCCGGGCCGTAGTGGAGTCCGTCGCCGAGAACACCTCCGACGCCGTCGTCGGCGCGCTGGTGTGGGGCGCGCTCGGCGGAGTGCCGGGGCTCGTCGGGTTCCGGGCCGTGAACACCCTCGACGCCATGGTCGGCCACAAGTCACCCCGCTACCGGCGGTACGGGTGGGCCTCGGCCCGCCTCGACGACGTCGCCGGGTGGCCGGGGGCGCGGCTGACGGCCGTACTCGCCGCCGCAGCCGGTGGGAATCCCCGGGGTGCGGTACGCGCCTGGCGCGCCGACGCCGAGAAGCACCCGAGCCCCAACGCCGGGCCGGTGGAGGCCTCGTTCGCGGGGGCGCTGGGGGTCCGGCTCGGCGGGACGCTGTCGTACGGCGGACGCGTCGAACATCGACCGGTACTCAACGGGGAGGGGCGGGCAGTGGAAGTCGGGGACATCGAACGGGCCGTACGGCTGTCGCGGCGGGTCAGTTGGCTGGCGCTCGGCGTCAGTGTCGTCGCGCGCCGGGCCGTGAAGGGGCGGACGTCATGACCGGCGGTGGGCTGCTCGTCGCCGGGACCACCTCCGACGCCGGGAAGAGCGTCGTCACCGCCGGCATCTGCCGGTGGCTGGTGCGGCAGGGGGTCAAGGTGGCTCCCTTCAAGGCGCAGAACATGTCGCTCAACTCCTTCGTGACCCGCGAGGGCGCCGAGATCGGGCGGGCCCAGGCCATGCAGGCCCAGGCCTGCCGCGTCGAGCCGACCGCGCTGATGAACCCCGTGCTGCTCAAGCCGGGCGGCGAGCAGAGCAGCCAGGTCGTGCTCATGGGCAAGCCGGTGGGCGAGTTGAGCGCGCGCGGGTACCACGGGGGGCGGCAGCAGCAGCTCCTCGGGACCGTGCTCGACTGCCTCGCCGAACTGCGGGGCACGTATGACGCGGTGATCTGTGAGGGGGCCGGTTCGCCCGCCGAGATCAATCTGCGGCGGACCGACATCGTGAACATGGGGATCGCCCGGAACGCCGGGCTGCCCGTGGTCGTGGTCGGCGACATCGACCGCGGGGGTGTCTTCGCCTCCTTCTTCGGTACGGTCGCGCTGCTCTCGCCCGAGGACCAGCGGCTCGTCGCCGGGTTCCTCGTCAACAAGTTCCGCGGCGACGTCTCACTGCTGGAGCCGGGCCTGGACATGCTGCACGGGCTCACCGGGCGGCGGACCTACGGCGTCCTGCCCTTCCGGCACGGACTCGGCATCGACGAGGAGGACGGACTGCGCGTGTCGCTGCGGGGAGCCGTCCGGGAGTCCCAGGTCTCCTCCCCCGTCGGCGAGGACGTGCTGCGCGTCGCCGTCTGCGCCGTGCCGCTCATGTCCAACTTCACCGACGTCGACGCCCTCGCCGCCGAGCCGGGTGTCGTCGTGCGGTTCGTGGACCGGCCGGAGGAACTGGCCGACGCGGATCTCGTCGTCGTCCCCGGGACCCGGGGCACGGTGCGCGCGCTGGAGTGGCTGCGGGAGCGGGGGCTCGCGCAGGCGCTCGTGGGACGAGCCGCCGAGGAGCGGCCCGTCCTCGGGATCTGCGGGGGCTTCCAACTCCTCGGCGAGCACATCGAGGACGACGTCGAGAGCCGTCGCGGTCACGTCCCCGGGCTCGGGATCCTGCCCGTCCGCGTGCGGTTCGCGCGCGAGAAGACCCTCACCCGGCCCGTCGGCGAGGCCCTCGGCGAGCCGGTCGAGGGCTACGAGATCCACCACGGGATCGCCTCCGTCCACGGCGGTGAACCCTTCCTGGACGGCTGCCGGGTCGGACAGATCTGGGGCACGCACTGGCACGGCTCACTGGAGTCGGACGGTTTCCGGCGGGCCTTCCTGCGCGAGGTGGCGGCCGCCGCGGGCCGCCGCTTCGTGCCGGCCCCCGACACCTCGTTCGCCGCGCTGCGCGAGGAGCAGCTCGACCGGCTCGGCGATCTGATCGAACAGCACGCGGACACCGACGCGCTCTGGCGGCTCATCGAGTCGGGCGCGCCGCAAGGACTGCCTTTCATTCCACCGGGAGCGCCCGCATGAGCACAGTGTTGTTGTTGTCGACCGCCGACACGGATCTGCTGGCGGCCAGGGCGGCGTCCGGTGCCTCCTACCGGATCGGCAACCCGACCCGGGTGGACGTCGCGGAGGAACTCCCCGGCCTCGTCGAGGGCGCGGACATCGCCGTCGTACGACTGCTCGGCGGCAAGCGCGCCTGGGAGGACGGCCTGGCCACGCTGAAGGCGGCCGGCATCCCGACCGTGCTGCTGGGCGGAGAGGCCGTCCCGGACGCGGAGTTGATGGCGGAGTCGTCGGTGCCCGCCGGTGTCGTCGCCGAGGCGCTGCGGTACCTCGTCGAGGGCGGCCCCGCCAACCTCACCGAGCTCGCCCGCTTCCTCTCCGACACCGTGCTGCTGACGGGCGAGGGGTTCGTCGAGCCGCAGAAGATGCCGGAGTACGGCGTCCATGGCGACCGCGCCATGGAGAGCGGCCGGCCCACCGTCGGCGTGCTCTTCTACCGGGCCCACGAACTGAGCGGCAACACCGGCTTCGTCGACACGCTCTGCGACGCCATCGAGGCACGCGGCGCCAACGCCCTCCCCGTGTACTGCGGTTCGCTGCGCGGTGCCGACGCGGGGCTGTACGAGATCCTCGGCCGGGCCGACGCGCTCGTCGCCACGGTCCTGGCGGCCGGCGGCACGCACGCCTCGCAGGCCTCGGCGGGCGGGGACGAGGAGGCGTGGGACATCGGGGCCCTCGCCGATCTCGACATCCCCGTGCTGCAGGGACTGTGCCTCACGTCGTCCAGAGCGGCCTGGGACGAGTCCGATGCCGCCCTCTCCCCCATGGACGCGGCCATGCAGGTCGCGATCCCGGAGTTCGACGGCCGGCTCATCACCGTGCCGTTCTCCTTCAAGGAGCAGAACGACGAGAACGGGGCCGACGTCCCGGTGTACGTCGCCGACCCGGAGCGGGCCGCTCGCGTCGCCGGGATCGCCGTCCGGCACGCGGCGCTGAAGCACAAGCCGAACGCCGAGAAGAAGCTCGCGCTGGTCTTCACCGCCTACCCGACCAAGCACTCCCGGGTGGGCAACGCGGTCGGCCTCGACACGCCCGCGTCGGCGGTACGGGTGCTGGACGCGCTCAAGGACGCCGGGTACTCGCTCACCGAATATCCCTCGGGCGGTGACGAGTTGATCCACCGGCTGATCGAGGCCGGTGGTCACGACGTCGAGTGGCTGACCGAGGAGCAGCTGGCCTCCGCGCCCGCGCGCGTGCCCCTCGCCGACTACCAGGCGTGGTTCGACAAGCTCGACCCGGAACTCAAGCAGGCGATGACGGAGGCCTGGGGCGAGCCGCCAGGGTCCCTCTACGTCGACGGGGACGACATCGTGCTCGCCTCCCTCCAGTTCGGCAACGTCGTCGTGATGATCCAGCCGCCGCGCGGCTTCGGCGAGAACCCGATCGCGATCTACCACGACCCGGACATGCCGCCGTCCCACCACTACATGGCCGCCTACCGGTGGCTGGAGAACTCCTTCGGCGCCGACGCCGTCGTCCACATGGGCAAGCACGGCACGATGGAGTGGCTGCCGGGCAAGGGACTGGGCCTCAGCGGCGGTTGCGCCCCGGACGCCGTCCTCGGTGAACTCCCGCTGATCTACCCGTTCATCGTCAACGACCCCGGCGAGGGAACGCAGGCCAAGCGGCGCGGGCACGCCACGGTCGTCGACCATCTCGTCCCGCCGATGGCCCGCGCCGACACCTACGGCGACCTGGCCAAGCTGGAGCAGCTTCTCGACGAGTACGCCCTGGTGAGCGACCTCGACCCGACGAAGGCCCCGGCCGTACGGGCGCAGATCTGGACGCTGGTGAAGGCGGCCGAACTCCACCACGACCTGCATGTCGACGAGCAGCCGGACGACGAGGAGTTCGACGAGTTCGTCATGCACATCGACGGCTATCTGTGCGAGATCAAGGACGTGCAGATCCGGGACGGGCTGCACGTCCTCGGCGGCGGGCCGATCGGCGAACCGCGCGTCAACCTCGTGCTCGCCGTGCTGCGCGCCTCCCAGGTATGGGGTGGTCAGGCCAACGCGCTGCCGGGGCTGCGGAGTGCGCTGGCCGCCCATTTCGGGCTGGACGAGAAGGAGCTGCTGGCCGAACCGGGCGCGCCCGTGAAGGTACCGGTCGAGCTGAGCGACCTCGTCGAGGGCCCCGCGCGCACGGCCGCCGACGCGATCGACCTGCTGGAGCAGCTGTGCCGCCGGGTCGCCGAGGGCATGGAGGAGCGGAACTGGCGGGCGGCAGCCGTACCGGCGCTCGTGCGCGAGGTCATCGGCACCGAACTCCCGGACGCCGTCAAGGTGCTGGAGTTCGCGTGCGACGAGGTCGTACCGCGCCTGGCGAGGACCACCGACGAGATCGGGCACATCCTGCGGGCCCTCAACGGCGGCTACGTCCCGGCCGGGCCCTCCGGCTCCCCCACCCGCGGTCTGGTCAACGTCCTGCCGACCGGCCGCAACTTCTACTCCGTCGATCCCAAGGCCATCCCCTCCCGGCTGAGTTGGGAGGTCGGCCAGTCCCTCGCCGACTCCCTGGTGGCTCGCTACCTCCAGGACACCGGCGAGTACCCGAAGTCCGTCGGGCTCACGGTGTGGGGTACGTCCGCGATGCGCACCCAGGGTGACGACATCGCGGAGATCCTGGCGCTGCTGGGCTGCCGTCCGGTGTGGGACGACGCCTCGCGCCGGGTGACCGGGTTCGAGGTGGTAGCTCTGGAGGAGCTGGGACGGCCGCGCATCGACGTCACCGTCCGTATCTCGGGGTTCTTCCGGGACGCGTTCCCGCATGTGGTCGGGCTGATCGACGACGCGGTGCGGGCGGTGGCGGAGCTGGACGAGCCCGCCGCGCGGAACTTCGTCAAGGCGCACGCCGACGAGGACACCGCCGAGCACGGCGACCGGCGCCGGGCGACCGCGCGGGTCTTCGGCTCCAAGCCGGGCGCGTACGGCGCCGGTCTGCTGCCGCTGATCGACGCCCGTAACTGGCGCTCCGACGCCGACCTCGCCGAGGTGTACGCGGTGTGGGGCGGGTACGCCTACGGCCGCGGGCTCGACGGGCGGGCGGCGCGTGGGGACATGGAGACGGCGTTCAAGCGGATCGCGGTCGCGGCGAAGAACGTCGACACCCGCGAGCACGACCTCGTCGACGCCGACGACTACTTCCAGTACCACGGCGGCATGGTCGCGATGGTGCGCCATCTGACGGGCGCCAGCCCCGAGGCGTACGTCGGCGACTCCGCCACCCCGGAGCAGGTGAGGACGCGCACGCTGGGCGAGGAGACGCACCGCGTGTTCCGGGCCCGGGTGGTCAACCCGCGCTGGATGGCGGCGATGCGCCGGCACGGCTACAAGGGCGCCTTCGAGATGGCGGCGACCGTCGACTACCTCTTCGGCTACGACGCCACCGCGGGGGTCGTGGACGACTGGATGTACGAGAAGCTCAGCGCCGAGTACGTCTTCGACCCGGAGAACCGGGACTTCATGAAGCAGTCCAACCCCTGGGCGCTGCGCGGGATCACCGAGCGGCTGCTGGAGGCGGCGGACCGCGGTCTGTGGGCCGAGCCGGACGCGGACACGCTGGAGCGGCTGCGGGCCACCTATCTGGAGCTGGAAGGCGACTTGGAGGGCGACCAGTGACCACCCCCTTCCCCTTTACGGCCGTGGTCGGCCAGGACGACCTGCGGCTCGCGCTGCTGCTGAACGCCGTGTCGCCCGCGGTCGGCGGTGTGCTGGTGCGCGGTGAGAAGGGCACGGCCAAGTCGACGGCCGTGCGGGCGCTCTCGGCGCTGATGTCCGAGGTCCCGGTGGTCCCGGGCTGCCGCTTCTCCTGCGACCCGGGCGCCCCCGATCCGGCGTGCCCGGACGGGCCGCACGAGGAAGCGGGCGCGGGCTCGCGACGCCCCGCCCGCATGGTCGAACTCCCCGTCGGCGCCTCCGAGGACCGGCTGGTCGGCGCCCTGGACATCGAGCGCGCGCTCGCCGAGGGCGTGAAGGCCTTCGAGCCGGGGCTCCTCGCCGACGCCCACCGGGGGATCCTGTACGTCGACGAGGTCAACCTCCTGCACGACCACCTGGTCGACCTGCTGCTGGACGCGGCGGCGATGGGCGCGTCGTACGTCGAGCGCGAGGGTGTGTCCGTCCGGCACGCCGCCCGTTTCCTGCTCGTCGGCACCATGAACCCCGAGGAGGGGGAGCTGCGGCCGCAGTTGCTCGACCGGTTCGGGCTGACGGTCGAGGTCGCGGCCTCCCGGGAGCCCGACCAGCGGGTGGAGGTCGTACGGCGCAGGCTCGCCTACGACGACGATCCGGCCGGGTTCGCGGCCCGGTGGGCGGACGAGGAGGCGGCCGTACGTCAACGCATCGTCGCCGCGAGGGATTTGCTGCCGTCGGTGCGGCTGGGTGACGGGGCGCTCAGGCAGATCGCGGCGACCTGTGCCGCGTTCGAGGTGGACGGCATGCGGGCCGACATCGTGATGGCCCGTACGGCCACCGCGCTGGCCGCGTGGGCCGGGCGGACCGATGTGCTCGCCGAGGACGTCCGCCAGGCGGCGCTGCTCGCGCTGCCGCACCGCAGGCGCCGCAACCCCTTCGACGCTCCGGGCCTCGACGAGGACAAGCTCGACGAGACGCTGGAGGAGTTTTCCGGTGACGGTGAGGGTGAGGGTGAGGGTGACCAGGATCCCGACCCCGACGGGCCCGGTGGGGGCGGCGGGCAGCCGCCGTCCGAGGGGCCGGGGAGCGACGGGGGTTCGGGCGCGCGTCCGGAAGCCGGTGAGGACGGGGAACCGCAGGCCTCCGGAGCCGGGGAGCAGACGCCCGTACGGGCCTCCGAACCCTTTCGTACGAAGGTGCTGAGCGTGCCGGGCATCGGTGAGGGCGCCGCCGGGCGGCGTTCGCGGGCACGGACCGAGCACGGGCGGACCACCGGGGCCCGGCGGCCCCGGGGGGCGCTGACCAAGCTGCACCTGGCGGCCACCGTGCAGGCGGCGGCCCCGCATCAGCGGGCCCGGGGCCGGTCGGGGCGCGGGCTGGTGGTGCGCCGGGACGATCTGCGGCAGGCCGTGCGGGAGGGCCGTGAGGGGAACCTCGTGCTGTTCGTCGTGGACGCGTCCGGGTCGATGGCGGCCCGGCAGCGGATGAGCGCGGTGAAGGGTGCCGTGCTGTCGCTGCTGCTGGACGCCTATCAGCGGCGGGACAAGGTGGGCCTGGTGACGTTCCGGGGGTCGGCCGCCGATGTGGCGCTGCCGCCGACCTCGTCCGTCGACGCGGCGGCGGCCCGGCTGGAGTCGCTGCCGACGGGCGGGCGCACGCCGCTCGCGGCGGGGCTGCTCAAGGCGCACGAGGTGCTGCGGGTCGAGCGGCTGCGGGACCCCGCCCGGCGGGCGCTCGTCGTCGTGGTGACCGACGGACGGGCCACGGGTGGCCCGGAGCCGGTGGCGCTCGCGGGGCGGGCGGCCCGGCTGCTGGCGGCCGAGGACGTCGCCTCCGTGGTCGTGGACTGCGAGTCGGGGCCCGTGCGGCTGGGGCTCGCCGGACAGCTCGCGGCTGAGCTGGGCGGTACGGCGGTGACGCTGGACGAGCTGCGGGCGGACTCGATCGCCGGACTGGTGAAGGACGTACAGAGGAGGGCCGCGTAATGCCTCAGGGACAGCCGAGTGTCGTACCGGACGACGGGCTGACGACTCGTCAGCGGCGCAACCGGCCGCTGGTCGTCGTGCACA
Source organism: Streptomyces sp. NPDC003635 (assembly GCF_053587635.1). Classification (NCBI taxonomy): domain Bacteria; kingdom Bacillati; phylum Actinomycetota; class Actinomycetes; order Kitasatosporales; family Streptomycetaceae; genus Streptomyces; species Streptomyces sp. NPDC003635. The sequence goes on from NZ_JBSFOK010000018.1 coordinate 72,221, forward strand.
CCGGGATCGGGAAGGGCAAGTCGACCGCCGCGTTCGGGCTCGCTCTGCGGGCCTGGAACCAGGGGTGGCCCATCGGGGTGTTCCAGTTCGTGAAGTCGGCCAAGTGGAAGGTCGGCGAGGAGAACGCGCTGCGCGTGCTCGGTGCCAGCGGTGAGGGCGGGTCCGTCGACTGGCACAAGATGGGCGAGGGCTGGTCCTGGGTGCAGCGGGACATCCAGGGTGACAACGCGACCAACGAGGAGAAGGCCCGGGAGGGCTGGGAGCAGGTCAAGCGGGACCTGGCCGCCGAGACGTACCGGCTGTACGTCCTGGACGAGTTCGCGTACCCCATGCACTGGGGGTGGATCGACACCGACGAGGTGGTCGACGTGCTGCGCGACCGGCCCGGCACCCAGCACGTGGTGATCACCGGGCGCAACGCGCCCGAGAAGCTGGTCGACTTCGCGGATCTCGTGACCGACATGTCCAAGGTCAAGCATCCGATGGACGCGGGCCAGAAGGGCCAGAGAGGGATCGAGTGGTGACGTCTTCCGTCCCTCGGCTGGTCGTCGCCGCGCCCTCCTCGGGGAGTGGGAAGACCACCGTCGCCACGGGGTTGATGGCCGCGTTCGCCGCGCGGGGGCTCGCCGTGTCCCCGCACAAGGTGGGACCCGACTACATCGACCCCGGGTATCACGCGCTCGCGAGCGGGCGGGTGGGACGGAACCTCGACGCGTACCTGTGCGGCCCCGAGTTGGTCGGACCGCTGTTCCTGCACGGGGCGCGCGGATGCGACGTCGCCGTCGTCGAGGGCGTGATGGGGCTGTACGACGGGGCCGCGGGGGAAGGTGAACTGGCCTCCACGGCTCATGTGGCGAAGGTGTTGCGGGCGCCGGTGGTGCTCGTCGTCGACGCGTCCTCGCAGTCCCGTTCCGTGGCGGCGCTGGTGCACGGGTTCGCGTCCTGGGATCCGGAGGTGCGGGTCGGTGGCGTGATCCTGAACAAGGTCGCGTCGGACCGGCACGAGGAGCTGCTGCGGGAGGCGTTGGAGTCGGTCGGGGTGCCCGTCCTCGGGATGCTGCGTCGCACGGCTCAGGTGGACACGCCCTCGCGGCATCTGGGGCTGGTCCCGGTCGCCGAACGGCGGGGCGAGGCTCTGGACGCGGTGGCGGCGATGGCCGCGCAGGTCGAGGCCGGGTGCGATCTGGACGGGCTGCTGCGGCTCGCGCGGGGCGCGGGCGCGCTGTCGTGCGAAGCCTGGGAGCCGCCCGTGACCAGCCCCGGCACCCGCGAGGTCATCGCCGTCGCCGGTGGTCCCGCGTTCACCTTCTCCTACGCCGAGCACGCCGAGCTGCTCACCGCCGCCGGCGCCGACGTCGTCACCTTCGACCCCCTCCGGGACGAGCAACTGCCGGACGGAGTGAGCGGGTTGGTCATCGGGGGTGGTTTCCCCGAGGTGTACGGCGCCGAGCTGTCCGCCAACGAGCCGCTGCGGAAGGCGGTCGCCGCTCTCGCGGAGAGCGGCGCCCCCGTCGCCGCCGAGTGCGCCGGGCTGCTCTATCTGTGCCGGGAGCTGGACGGCCTGCCGATGTGCGGGGTGCTCGACGCGAGCGCGCGTATGTCGGAGCGGCTCACCCTCGGGTACCGGGACGCCGTCGCCGTCACGGACAGTGCGCTCGCCGAGGCCGGTACCCGGATGCGGGGGCATGAGTTTCATCGGACCGTCGTCGAGCCGGGGGCGGGGGACGCTCCCGCCTGGGGGGTGCGGGGGCCCGCCCGGCGCGTCGAAGGGTTCGTACAGCTTGGTGTGCATGCCAGCTATCTGCACACCCACTGGGCCGCGCAGCCCCGCGTCGCCCATCGGTTCGTGGAGAGGTGCCGGACGTCATGAGCAGCAGCAGGTTGATCGGTGTCGGTGTGGGGCCGGGCGATCCGGAGCTGGTGACCGTCAAGGGCGTCAACGCTCTGCGGGCCGCCGATGTCGTCGTCGTGCCCGTCATGGCCGCACTTGACGGAACGGACGGCGGGGAGCGGGGACGGGCCGAGGCGACCGTCCTGCACTACGTGCCCGAGGAGAAGGTCGTGCGCGTCGTCTTCGCTCTCAACGAGCGCAGCGACCGGGCCCGGCGGGAGGCCGCCTGGGACGCGGCCGGTGAGCGCGTCGCCCAACTGCTCCGGCAGCACTCCGTCGTCGCCTTCGCCACCATCGGCGATCCCAACGTCTACTCCACCTTCACCTATCTCGCCCACACCATCGGGGACCTCCTGCCGGGCACCGTCATCGACACCGTCCCGGGCATCACCGCCATGCAGGACCTCGCCGCCCGTTCCGGGGCCGTGCTGACCGAGGGCACCGAACCGCTCACCCTCGTTCCGGTCACCGCCGGGGCCGCCGCGCTCAAGGACGCCCTCGCCGGGCCCGGAACCGTCGTCGCCTACAAGTTCGGGCGGCAGGCCGGGGAGGTCGCCGAGGCGCTGCGGGAGACCGGGCGGATCGGGGACGCCGTGTGGGGCGCCGCGCTCGGGCTGCCGGAGGAGTCCATCCGGCCCGCCGCCGAACTCGACGGGGCGTCGCTTCCGTACCTCTCCACGCTCATCGCGCCCGCCCGGCGCGAGGGCGGCCGGGGCGGCAAGCTGTGATGTCAGCCCGCGATCCCCACCACCAGCCAGATGAACCCCGCCCCCGCGATCGTGCACAGCAGCGTCGAGCGGGCCGGGTGCTCGTGGTGCGCCTCGGGCAGGATCTCCGCCGCCGCGAGATAGAGCAGCGCGCCGCCGAACAGGCCGAGATAGCCGCCGAGCAGGCCCTCGGGGATGGTCACGAGGGTCGTGCACGCGGCGCCCACCACGGGCGCGGCGGCGTCGGCGTACAGCATGGCGAGCGCCCGGCGGCGGGCGTTGCCGTACAGGCTCGTGATCGTGTACGTGTTGAAGCCGTCGGCGAAGTCATGGGCGATGACCGCGAGGGCGACCGCCGTGCCCATGCCGCCGCCCACCTGGATCGCGGCACCGATCGCCACCCCGTCCATGGCACTGTGGCCGACCATCGCGGCGGCGGCCGTCAGGCCCACCTCGGGGGCCCGGCCGTCCACCTCCTCCGCGCCGTGCGCCGCCTGACGGGCCGCCAGCAGGCGTTCCACCAGGTGGGCCAGGAGGAAGCCGGCCACGAACAGCAGCAGCGCGGCCGGTACGCCGTAGACCTCCTCGCCCGCCGCGTCCAGCGCCTCGGGCAGCAGGTCGAGGCCGACCACGCCCAGCATCAGACCGCCGGCCAGGCCCAGCACGAGATGACGGCGGTCCGTCACGCGCTGTGCCGTCCAGCCGCCGACCAGCGTCATGAGGAACGCGCCGAGCGCCACGAAGATCGCCATGACGCCTTGCTATCGGATCGACGCGCGCTCGCGGGTCTCCGACTCCCGGCCGCCGCCTGACTTTTCCACCGCGCACGAAGAACCCGCCCCCTGACTTTCCACCGCACACGTAAAACCGAGAGGACCGATCCCCATGGCCGATGCCCCCACCGGCAAGGTGACCTTCGTCGGTGCCGGCCCCGGCGCCGCCGATCTGCTGACGTTCCGTGCCGCGCGCGCCATCGCCGAGGCCGACGTGGTGATCTGGGCGGCCAGCCTGGTCCAGGCGGAGGTCCTCCAGCACGCCCGCGAGGACGCGGAGATCCTGGACTCGGCGACGATGTCCCTGGAGGACGTCGTCGCCGTCTACGAGCGGGCGCGGGCCGACGGGCTGCGCGTCGCCCGCATCCACTCCGGTGACCCGGCCCTCTGGGGTGGCACTCAGGAGCAGCTCGACCGGTGCGCGCTGATCGGGATCGCGACCGAAGTCGTCCCGGGCGTCTCCGCCTTCTCGGCCGTCGCCGCGCTCGCGCAGCGCGAGCTGACCATCCCCGAGGTCGCCCAGTCGGTCGTCCTCACCCGGCTCGGCGGCGGCAAGACGCCGATGCCGCCCGGCGAGGAGGTACGCGAGTTCGCCCGGCACGGCACGACCATGGCCGTCTTCCTGTCGGCGGCGCGCAGCGGGCAGCTGGTGCGGGAGCTGCTGGAGGGCGGCTATCCGACGGACACCCCGGTCGTGGTCGCCTACCAGGCCACCTGGCCGGAGGAGCTGATCGTGAAGTGCACGGTCGGCACGCTGGAGGAGACCGTCAAGGAGCACAAGCTGTGGAAGCACACGCTGTTCCTGGTCGGCCCGGCGCTCTCCGCGCACGGCACCCGCTCGCACCTCTACCACCCCGGTCACTTCCACGGCTTCCGCAAGGCCGACCCCGAGGCCCGTCGGGCGCTGCGCGAGCGCGGGGCGAACACATGATCACCGTCGTCGGTACGGGGACGGGGGCGCCCGTCCCGGACGGGACGCTGGCCGGTGCCCGGCTCGTCGTGGGCGGGCGGCGGCATCTGGCCGCGGCGCCCGTCCCGGCCGACGCCGAGCGGGTCGTCCTCGGTCCGCTGGCTCCGGCGCTGGACACCATCGAGCGGCATCTGGACAAGGCGCACCGGGTGGTCGTACTGGCCTCCGGCGATCCGGGGTTCTTCGGGATCGTTCGGGTGCTGGCGGAGCGGTTCGGCTCCCGCGCGCTCGACATCCGCCCGGGGGTCTCCTCCGTGGCGACCGCGTTCGCGCGGGCCGGGGTGCCGTGGGACGACGCCGTCGTGGTCAGCGCGCACGGCCGGGACCTGCGGACGGCCGTGAACGTGTGCCGGGCGCGGCCGAAGGTGGCGGTGCTGACCGGCCCCGGTTCCGGTCCGGCGGAGCTGGGGGCGGCCCTCGGGCCGGACCCCCGCGTCCTGCTCGTCGCCTCCGCGCTGGGCACGGCCGAGGAACGCGTCGAGCGGGTCACGCCCGCCGAGGCCGCGGCCCGCGACTGGGGTACGGCGGTGAGTGTCGTCCTGTGCCTGGACGAGACGCGGCTGCTGGGGCCGGTGCGCACGGTCGCCGGGCCGCCCGCCGGGCCCGCCGGATGGGCCCTGGACGAGACGGAGTTCGCCCACCGGGACTCGATGATCACCAAGTTCGAGGTACGGGCGCTGGCCCTGGCCAGGCTCGGGCCCCGGCTCGGCGATCTGGTCTGGGACGTGGGCGCGGGCTCGGGCTCGGTGGCCGTGGAGTGCGCGCGGCTCGGCGCAGCGGTGACCGCGGTGGAGAAGACCCCGGACGGGATCGAGCGGATCCGCGCCAACGCCGTCGCGCACGGCGTCGACGTACGGGCCGTGCACGGGGCGGCGCCGGCGGTGCTGGCTGAGCTCGAGGATCCCGACGCGGTGTTCGTCGGTGGCGGAGGGCGTGACCTGCCCGCCGTCGTGACCGCCTGCGCGCGGCGCGCCCGGCGGACGGTGGTGGTCGCCATGGCGGCCCTCGACCGGGTGCCGGCCGTGCGGGCCGCGCTCATCGAGGCCGGGTTCGACTGCGACGGAGTGCTGCTGCAGTCCTCGCGGCTCGCGCCGCTGCCGGGGGACGTGTCCCGGCTGGCGGCGACCAATCCTGTGTTTCTGCTCTGGGGTCTACGGAGTCCCCATGGGCTGGGGAATCCCCCTGTCGACGAAGGAGTTGCTCAGTGATCGGCCTGATTTCCGCCACCGCGGCGGGGGCGGTTGCGCGGGACCGGCTGGCCGCGGCGTGGCCGGACCGTACGCGCGTGTACGAGGGCCCGGTGGCGGACGCCGTACGGGCCGCGTTCGCGGAGTGCGAGCAGCTCGTGTGCTTTCTCGCCACGGGAGCCGTGGTGCGGCTGGTCGCACCGCTGCTCGGGGACAAGCGGACCGACCCGGGCGTGGTCTGCGTCGACGAGGGCGGGCGGTTCGCCGTGTCGCTGGTCGGCGGACACGGCGGCGGTGCCAATGAACTCGCCGTGCAAGTGGGCGAGTTGCTCACCGCCCAGCCGGTGGTGACGACCGCGACCGACGCCGTCGGGCTGCCCGGCCTGGACACCCTCGGCTTCCCGGTGGAGGGCGATGTCGCCGCCGTCTCCCGGGCCCTGCTGGACGGTGAACCGGTCGCCCTGGCGGCCGAGTTGCCGTGGCCGCTGCCCGCCTTGAAGGTCGCCGACGAGGGCGCGTACACGGTCCGCCTCACCGACCGTGCCGTCGAGCCCGCCGAGCGCGAGGTCGTCCTGCGCCCGCCGTCCCTCGTCGTCGGCGTCGGCGCCTCGAAGGGGGCCCCGGTCGAGGAGGTCCTCGCGCTGATCCACGGCTCGCTGGAGGGGCTGTCCGTCGCTTCCGTGGCCCGGATCGCCACCGTGGGCGCCAAGGCCGAGGAGCCCGGCATCGTCGAGGCCGCCGAACGGCTCGGGGTGCCGCTGGTGACGTACCCCGCCGAGCGGCTCGCGCGGGTCGAGGTCCCCAACCCCTCCGACGCCCCCCTCGCCGCCGTGGGCACCCCCTCCGTCGCCGAGGCCTCGGCACTGGTGGAGGGCGGTGAACTCCTCGTCCCCAAGCGGAAGTCGGCGATGGCGACCTGCGCGGTCGTACGACGTCCCGGGCGCGGGCGCCTCGCCGTGGTCGGTCTCGGACCCGGAGCCCGGGACCTGCTCACCCCCCGCGCCAGGGCCGAACTGCGCCGCGCCTCCGTGCTCGTGGGCCTCGACCAGTACGTCGACCAGATCCGCGATCTGCTGCGCCCCGGCACCCGGCTGCTGGAGTCGGGGCTCGGCGCCGAGGAGGAGCGGGCGCGCACGGCCGTGGCCGAGGCCCGCAAGGGGCACGCCGTCGCGCTGATCGGCAGCGGGGACGCCGGGGTGTACGCCATGGCCTCCCCGGCGCTCGCCGAGGCGAGCGACGACATCGACGTGGTCGGTGTGCCCGGGGTCACCGCCGCCCTCGCGGCCGGGGCGATCCTCGGCGCTCCGCTGGGCCACGACCATGTGTCGATCAGCCTGTCCGACCTGCACACACCGTGGGAGGTCATCGAGCGGCGGGTGCGGGCGGCGGCCGAGGCGGACATCGTGGTCACCTTCTACAACCCCCGCTCCCGGGGCCGTGACTGGCAGCTCCCCAAGGCGCTGGCGATCCTCGCCGGGCACCGCGAGCCGACCACGCCGGTCGGTGTCGTACGCAACGCCTCCCGGCCCGACGAGTCCAGCAGGGTCACCACGCTGGGCGCGCTGGACCCTGCGACGGTCGACATGATGACGGTCGTGACCGTCGGCAACACCGCCACCCGGAACATCGCCGGGCGCATGGTGACGCCGCGCGGCTACCGCTGGCAGTCCGCCGGGGAGGGCGCCGAGTGAACCGCGTCGTCCACCCCATCGAGGAGGAGTCCTACCGGCGGCTGCGTGCCCGCCTGGACACCTCGCACTTCCCGCCGCTGACCCGGGCGGTGGTGGAGCGGGTCATCCACTCCGCGGCCGATCTGGAGTACGCGAGCGACCTCGTCATGGACGAGACCGAGCTGGAGCGGGCCCACGCCGCCCTGCACGCGGGCGCGCCCGTCGTCGTGGACGTGGAGATGGTCGGGGCCGGCATCACCCGGCGCGAGACCGTCTGCCGCCTCCGGGACGCGGTGGCCGGGCCCGGGCTGACCCGTTCCGCCCACGGCATCCGGCTCGCCTACGAGCAGGTCGGCCCCGGCGCCCTCTGGGTGATCGGCAACGCGCCGACCGCGCTGGAGGAACTGCTGACCCTCAACGCCGCCCCGGCCCTCGTCATCGGCCTGCCCGTCGGCTTCGTCGGCGCGGTCGAGTCCAAGGAGGCGCTGCGCGAGAGCGGACTGCCCGCCGTGAGCAACGTGTCCGAGAAGGGCGGCTCCGCGGTCGCCTCCGCGGCGCTCAACGCCTTGCTGTACCACCCCGTTTCACACTCCGAGGAGAAATCGTGACCACCCCGCCGCCCGCCCTGCTCATCGCCGGCCATGGCACCCGCGACGAGGCCGGAGCCGAGGCGTTCCGCGACTTCGTCCGGGAGCTGGGCCGACGCCATCCCGAACTGCCCGTCGCGGGCGGCTTCATCGAGCTCTCCCCGCCGCCGCTGGGCGAGGCCGTCACGGAACTGGTGGAGCGGGGCGTGCGCCGGTTCGCCGCGGTGCCGCTGATGCTGGTCTCCGCCGGGCACGCCAAAGGCGACATCCCGGCCGCGCTGACCCGCGAGAAGGAGCGGCACCCGGGGATCTCGTACACCTACGGCCGCCCGCTGGGCCCGCACCCCTCGCTGCTGAACGTGCTGGAGCGGCGGCTCGACGAGGCTCTCGGCGGGCGCGATCCGCAAGGCCGGGACGATGTCACCGTGCTGCTGGTGGGACGCGGTTCGACGGACCCGGACGCCAACGCGGAGGTGCACAAGGCGGCCCGGCTGCTGTGGGAGGGGCGTGGATACGCGGGCGTGGAGACGGCGTTCGTGTCGCTGGCGGCGCCGGACGTGCCGAGCGGCCTCGACCGGTGTGTGAAGCTGGGGGCGCGCAGAATCGTCGTCCTGCCCTACTTCCTGTTCACCGGCATCCTCCCGGACCGGGTGAAGCAGCAGACCGAGGGCTGGGCGGCGGCCCACCCGGAGGTCGAGGTGCGCTCGGCCGAGGTAATCGGCCCGGAGCCGGAGCTGCTGGATCTGGTCATGGAGCGGTACGAGGAGGCCGTCAAGGGCGATCTGCGGATGAACTGCGACTCGTGCGTGTACCGCATCGCGCTGCCGGGCTTCGAGGACAAGGTGGGCCTGCCCCAGCAGCCGCACTTCCACCCCGACGACGACGGCCACCATCACCACCACGGCCATCACCACGGGGCCCACACGCATGCGCACTGAGGGCCATGACCTGCGCCACCACGGGGACGCGGAGGTCCGTGACGACGGTGCGGCGCTGGTCGACCTGGCGGTGAACGTCCGCGCGGACACTCCGCCGGCCTGGCTGCGGGACCGGATCGCCGGCTCCCTCGCGGGTCTGGCCGCCTACCCCGACGGGCGGGCGGCGCGGGCGGCGGTGGCGGCGCGGCACGGCCTCCCGGTGGACCACGTCCTGCTCACGGCGGGCGCCGCCGAGGCGTTCGTGCTGCTGGCGCGCGCCCTGAAGATCCGCCGGCCGGTCGTGGTGCACCCGCAGTTCACCGAGCCGGAGGCCGCGCTGCGGGACGCCGGGCACACGGTGGACCGGGTGTTGCTGCGGGCGGAGGACGGCTTCCGGCTCGACCCGGCGGCCGTCCCCGAGGACGCGGACCTGGTGGTGATCGGCAATCCGACGAACCCGACCTCGGTGCTGCACCCGGCCGATTCCCTCGCCGAACTCGTCCGCCCCGGACGGACGCTGGTGGTGGACGAGGCCTTCATGGACGCGGTCCCGGGCGAGCGGGAGGCCCTGGCCGGACGCACCGACGTGCCGGGCCTGGTCGTCCTGCGCAGCCTCACCAAGACCTGGGGCCTGGCCGGACTGCGCATCGGCTACGTCCTCGCCGCCCCGGAGACCGTCACGGAACTGGAGCGCGCCCAGCCCCTGTGGCCGGTGTCCTCCCCGGCGCTGGCCGCGGCGGAGGCCTGCATGGAGCCGCGGGCCCTGGCCGAGGCGGCCCACGCGGCCCACCGCATCGCCGCCGACCGGGCCCATCTCGTCGCGGGGCTGGAGGAGTTCGCCGCGCGGGGCCTGAGAGTGGCGCAGCCGGCGGAGGGCCCCTTCGTCCTCGTACACCTGCCGAGGGCGGCTGCCGTACGGCGGCACTTGCGCGACCTCGGTTACGCGGTGCGGCGCGGGGACACCTTCCCCGGCCTCGACGCGGAATGGCTGCGGCTCGCCGTGCGGGACCGGGCGACGGTGAACTCCTTCCTCCGGGCGCTGGACCGGGCACTGGACCGGGCGTTGGCTCCGTTGCGGGGGTGAGGTGCGGCCGGCGGAGGGACCGACCGCCAACCGCACCCGTCCTTCCGCCTCAGCCCGACAACTCCCGTGCGGTGGACCGGACCTCCTCCACCACCGAGGGCAGCACGTGCCGGGCGTCGAGGGTGTCGGCCAGGCCGTTGGTGAGCCGGACCGCCTCCTGGGTGGCGCGCTCACCGGCTCCGGCCAGGGCGACCGCCACCTGTTCGACCTGCTGTGTCAGCCTGATGTGGCCGAGGGTGTCGGCCGCGGCGCCCGGGTCGCCGTAGGCCTTCTCGATCAGTGGGAGCGCCTGCTCCGGATCGGGCGCGTAGGCCTGGAACTCGCGGTCGCGCGGGTTGGCGGGGTTGTGCACCAGGATCCGGCCCGGCACGGCCGCCGTGCGGCTGAGGGCCGCGGCGGCGTGGACGGCCAGCGCGCTGTCCGGGAGCCGCTCGACCGCCTCGCGCAGCACCTCGTTGGCGCGGTCCAGGGCCGGGGCGTGGCCGCGGCTGCCGCCGAAGGCCAGCACCCGGCCGACCTCGTCGGTGTACACGTCCGGCGCCAGCAGGTCCACATCGCGGCTCTGAGGCGGCCGGACGTCGATCGCGAGCGGCGCGGAGAGGATCTCCCCCGACTCCGACCCCGAGCCGGTGTCCAGCATCGCGTGGATGCGGTAGCGGCCCGGCTCGGCCAGGTCGAAGCCGTTCAGTCCGGCGCTGAGGAAGAGCGGCGCGTACAAGGCCTCGCCGGGCCGGAGGACGCAAGGGTCGTCCAGGTAGCAGTGCCGGGCGTACGGCACCCAGCGGCGGGCCTCGCGGCCGTCGCCGGCGATGATCACCGTCAGCCGCTCGCCGAGCAGGGCGTTGCGGTCCACCACGACCGGCGCGAGCGAGGTGTTCGCCAGCTTCACCTCAGCGACCACGGGCTCCAGCGCCTCGAAGCGGGTGGAGGGCCTGTTGACCCGTACGGTGAGCTCCAGGGCGTTCGGCGTGGCCTGCCGGATCTCCTCGAAGGCGTGCTCGTCGAACCAGGGCGCGTCGCCCTGTTTGACCAGCCGCTCCGGGGCGTGGCGCAGGAAGAGGAGCTCGTTCTCGCTGAACCCGTACCGGAAGGCCGCGAAGAAGGCGGCCTCTCCGCCGGGGTAGCGGAACGGGTAGTTCATGTAGCTGAGGGCCAGGGGCTCCTCCGCCAGCGGGATCCACCGGCTGCCCTCGTCCTTGTCCCAGGAGTGGGCGAGGTTGAAGCAGTGCCCGATCTCGTGCACGGCCGTCCAGAACCGCAGTCGCCGGACCGCGTGCTCCGCGTGCGGGTCGCCCGGGCGCCGGTCGGAGATGAAGGAGTTGCTGAAGACGGCGCAGCCCTGGCGCTGGGCGGTGCCGATGTCGTCGAACATGATCCCGCCGAGGGTGCGGCCCCGGATGTGCTGTCCGGCGAACAGCGTCCACACCTGCCACTGCGGCGCGTCGGCCCATTTGGACCAGTGCACCTGCATGGCGTCGTGCATCTCGATGTCGGTCCAGACACCGTCGGTGCCCGCCTTGATGACCGGGACCTGGTCGTCACCGCCGGTCCGGGTGACGGTGATGCCCAGGCGGGTGAAGGCGTCCTCGACGGTCAGCCTGGCGCTCGGCAGGTCGGCGGGCCGGTTCGGGTGGGCGTGCAGCTCGTAGTCGGTGACCGCGGTGGCGTCGCTGGCGCAGTCGTACTCGATGCCGACCTCGCGGAAGGCCGCACGCCGGAAGCGGTAGGTGCGGGTCGCGTCCGGGCGGCCGCCGCCGGTGAACGTCACCGCGGCCCTGCGCGCCCTGCCGGCCAGGCCGCCCGACAGGGTCACGACGACGTGTGTGTGCGGTTCCAGGGACGCGTTCCCGTCCCGGTAGGTGATCTCTCCCGTGTATCCCTGCCGTACGTCGTCCCAGTCCACCCGGGCGATCCAGGTGAGCCGTCCGCCGAAGAGCCGGGTCCTGGTGCCGCTGACGGTCATGGTGGGCATCAACCCGTCCACGTCGACGCGGAGTTCTTCCAGCATGGGCAGGCGTCCCGTGGGCCGGGGCAGCTCCAGGGCGTAGACGCCACTGCGCTGTGGGTCGGTCATGTGTTCCTCCCCCGAGGCTTTCGGACTCCGGGCCCGGCCCGGAGTTCCGGTGGGCCCAACCTCCTGCCGGGCGGGGTTCCCGTCAATGCGCAGAAGTGCGCATTGACGGGGTCCCGTTGAGGGAAAGCCCGGCGCTCAGCCCCTGCCCCGGCGGGCCAGCGCCACCGCTCCCCCGCCCGCGACGAGCAGGACGAGCGCGCCGCCCGCCAGGTACGGCGTGAGCGAGTTGCCGCCGGTCTCGGCGAGCCCGGCCTCGTCGACGGGTCCACCCTGGGGCTCGACCTGCTGCGCGGGCTCCTCGCTCGGGGCGGCGGGCGCGGCGGGCGCCTCGCAGGTGGCCTTCGCGAGCGTGACCGTGCCGGTCACCTCCGCCACGTTCAGCTTCAACGGGTTCACGGACACGGTGAGTTCGAGGGCGGTGGCGGCCGCCGTACGCGAGGTGGTCTGCGTCTTCGACAGGTCGAGGCGGACGTCGCCGACGCCCGGCACCTGGACGTCCGTGGTGCCGCCCGTCGTCACGGTCACCTTCTTGCCGAGGACGGTCACCGCGCCGAGGAGGTTGGAGGTGGCGGCCGGGGCCTTCCCCGCCTCGCAGGTCGCCTTGGAGGTGACGCCCTCCAGTTCGATCAGGGAGAGCAGGGGCAGACCGGGAACATGGACCTTCGCGTGCGCGAGGTCGGTGTACCCCTCGGCCTTGGTCTCGGTGACCGTCGCCTTCGCCGAGGCCACGTCGGCGGCCAGGACGCTGAACGGCTGTCCGCCGTCGACGCCGTCCAACTCGGCGGTGAGCGTGGTCTTCTCGGCGCTCCGCGGCGCCTGGACCTCGTTGAGGGAGACCGCGAGCGGGACGTTCACGGTCTTGTTGAGCAGGGACACGTCGAGCCCGGTGCGCAGGACCACGGCGCTCGCCCGGCCCTCGTCACCGGTCGCGTGGGCGGCGCCCGCGCCGGTCAGCGCCGCTGGTCCGGCGGCGAGGACCGTGGCCGTCGCGACAGTGGCGAAACGGCGTGCGGGCATGCGGAAGTTGTTGCCGTTCAAGGTGGTGGGACCCCCAGAGAGACATGCTTGGGACCCCGTAAGGATTACGCGCGGACAAGGGACCGTCAGCAGGCTGACGAGGGTTCACTCCAACGTGACCGTTCCGTGCAGGTCTTCGAATCCCTGGGCACGCACGTTCTCCACAGTCACCCGCTCAACTCATGACGCGGCCGTTCAGCAGGATCCGCCGCGGCGCGGCCAGCGCACGTACGTCGGCCCGCGGGTCGGTCTCGTACACCACCAGATCCGCCGGCGCGCCCTCGTCGAGTCCGGGGCGCCCGAGCCAGCGCCGTGCGCCCCAAGTGGTGGCCGAAAGCGCCTCCGTGGCGGGGATGCCCGCGGTGACCAGTTCCGCCACCTCGGCGGCGACCAGTCCGTGCGGCAGGGTGCCGCCGGCGTCGGTGCCGACGAACACCGGGATGCCGGCGTCGTAGGCGGCGCGCACGGTGTCGTAACGGCGTTCGTGGAGTCGGCGCATATGGGCCGACCAGCGCGGGAACTTGCCCTCGCCGCCGTCGGCGAGCCTGGGGAAGGTGGCGATGTTGACCAGGGTGGGCACGATGGCGACACCGCGCTCGGCGAAGAGCGGGATCAGGTCCTCGGTGAGGCCGGTGGCGTGCTCGATGCAGTCGATGCCCGCCTCGACGAGGTCGCGCAGGGAGCTCTCGGCGAAGCAGTGGGCGGTGACCCGGGCGCCGAGCCGGTGGGCCTCGGCGATGGCGGCCTCGACCGCGTCCCGGGGCCAGCTGGGGGCGAGGTCGCCGAGGTCGCGGTCGATCCAGTCGCCGACCAGCTTGACCCAGCCGTCGCCACGGCGGGCCTCCTGGCCGACGTAGGCGACCAGGTCCTCGGGCTCGATCTCATGGGCGTAGCCGCGGATGTAGCGGCGGGTGCGGGCGATGTGCCGGCCGGCCCGGATGATCTTCGGCAGGTCCTCGCGGTCGTCCACCCAGCGGGTGTCCGAGGGCGAGCCCGCGTCGCGGATCAGCAGGGTGCCGGCCTCCCGGTCGGTCAGCGCCTGCTTCTCCGCGATGTCCTGGTCGACGGGGCCGTGGGCACCGAGGCCGACGTGACAGTGCGCGTCGACCAGGCCGGGCAGGACCCAGCCCTCGACGGTACGGACGTCTCCCGCGCCGACGGGTCGGTCGTACGAGATCCTGCCGCCCACGACCCACAGCTCGTCCCGGACGTCGTCCGGACCGACGAGGACCCGGCCCTTCACGTGCAGCACCGCGCGTTCGCTCATGCCTGCACCCTAATGACTCGTGCCGGCGCCCAGGTGGGCCGCTAGTCGCTCTTGCCCACCTGGTCGGAGATCTCCTCCTCCACCTCGGCCATGGCCGGGTCGAGCAGCCGCGACAGGAAGTGGCGGGTGCGCTCGTGGCTCGGGTTGCCGATGACCTGGGCCGGGACGCCGTCCTCGACGATCACTCCGCCGTCCATGAAGACCACCCGGTCGGCGACCTCGCGGGCGAAGGTCATCTCATGGGTGACCACCATCATCGTCATGCCTTCGTCGGCGAGCATGCGCATGACGGCGAGGACGTCGCCGACCAGCTCCGGGTCCAGGGCGGAGGTCGGCTCGTCGAAGAGCATCACCTCCGGGCCCATCGCCAGCGAACGGGCGATGGCCACCCGCTGCTGCTGACCGCCGGAGAGGGAGGACGGATAGGCGCTCGCCTTCTCCGCGAGGCCCACCCGCTCCAGGTTCTCGGCGGCCACCTTCGCGGCCTCCGCCTTGCCGCGCCGGAGCACCCGGCGCTGCGGCAGCGTGAGGTTCTCGGTCACGGTCAGATGCGGGAAGAGGTTGAACTGCTGGAAGACCATGCCGATCCGGCGGCGGACGGCGTCGATGTCGACGTCCGGGTCGGTCAGCTCGGTGCCGCCGACGAAGACCTGGCCCTTGGTGGGCTCCTCCAGCAGGTTCACACAGCGCAGCAGGGTCGACTTGCCGGAGCCGGAAGGGCCGATGACACAGACGACCTCGCCCTGGCCGATCTCCAGGTCGATGCCCTTGAGGACCTCGTTGTCGCCGAACGACTTGTGCAGATCGCGGACTTGGATCTCGGGACGACTCACCGGACGGCCTCCTGAGCCTTGGACTCCATGCGGCGCACGACGAAGCCGAGCGGGATGGTCACGAGCAGGTAGCACAGGCCCGCGACGAGGATCGGCGTGGAGTTGGCGGTCGTGCTGGCGAGGTCACGGCCGTACTTGGACAGCTCGCGCTCCTCCAGGGTGACACCGAGGAACAGCACCAGCGAGGAGTCCTTGAACAGCAGGACGAGCTCGTTGGTCAGCGGCGGGAGGATGATCCGGAAGGCCTGCGGGATGATGATCGAGACCATCGCGCGGGCCGGGGAGAAGCCCAGCGAACGGGCCGCCTCCATCTGCCCCTTGGGCACCGCCTGGATGCCGGCCCGGATCGTCTCCGCCATGTAGGCGGCCGCGACCAGGCCGAGCGCGAGCGCGACCTTGCCGTAGGTGCCGCCGGGAATCTCCGTACCCGGGAAGGCCAGCGGCACGGCCACGCCGATGAAGATGAAGATCAGCAGGGCGGGCAGGCCGCGGAAGATCTCGATGTACACACCGGCGAACCAGCGGTACGGGCCCACGGACGACAGCCGCATCAGCGCGATCACCATGCCGAGGACCAGTCCGAAGGCGAAGCCGGACAGGGTGTACAGCACGGTGTTCTTCAGCGCCAGCGTGATGATGTCCGGGAACATCTGCTCGGCGATGTCGGCCTGCGCGAACTGGTTCTTGAGCTGGTCCCAGTCGGCCGCGAACGCGAAGGCGATCACGGCCGCGACGAAGACCACGTACTGGATGCCGCGGGACAGCTTGCGCTTCTGTCGCCGGGTCAGGCCCTTCTTCCTCGGCTGGAGTTCTGGGTCCGTGGTCGTCATGAGGCCGACGGGGACGCGGCAGCCTCGTCGTACGGGCCGATCCACTTCTCGTAGATCTCCTTGTACGTGCCGTCCGCCTTGGCGTCGGCGAGCGCCTTGTTGACGGCGGCGAGGAGCTTGGCGTTGCCCTTCTTCACCGTGAAGCCGTACTGCTCGCCGGTGTTGATCTGCTCGGCGACGGAGAAGGCGTCGGCGTTGGCCTTGTCCTTCAGCCAGCCCTGGACGACCGGGTAGTCGATGACGACGGCGTCGACCTGGCCGGTGCGCAGACCGTTCAGGACGGCGTCGGAGGACTCGAAGGAGACCGGGTCGAGGCCCTGGCTCTTGGCGTAGTCCTCACCGGTGGTCTGCGCCTGGGCGCCGACCTTCTTGCCCTTGGCGTCGGCGAGCGAGCCGATCCCGCTGTCCTTGTCGACGAGCAGGGCCTGGGTGGCCTCGAAGTACGGGTCCGAGAAGTCGACGTTCTTCTTGCGCTCCTCGGTGATGGTCATACCGGCGGCGGCCAGGTCGCACTCGCCGGAGTTGAGGAACGCGCCGGTCTTGAAGTTCTCGAACGGCGTGTCGAGGATCTCCTGCTGCACACCGAGGTCCTCGGCGACCAGGTCGATGAGGGACACGTCGAAGCCCTGCACCTTCCCGTCGATCTCCGACTGGAAGGGCGGGTAGGGCAGGTGGGTGCAGGTGGTGAGCTGGCCCGCCTTGACGAGCTCGACGCCACCGGCGGCGGTCTTGGTGCCGCTGCCGCCGTCGTCGTCCGAGGAGCAGCCGGCCACGAGCACCAGCCCGGCCGTCGCGGTGGTGGCGGCCAGAATGCGGGTCCGGCGCCCGAGGGTCGTCTTCACGGGGGAGCCTCCTGTGTGGGAACTATGGGTTCCGATTATAAGGAAAGGTTTGAGGTCCTCAAATCAAACCGATGGCTGTGAGCCCGTATGACCTAAGAAGTGGGCGGTCCACTGCGGACGGTTACCCTCGATCCGTCGACCGCCACGATGATCGCCACGATGATCGCCACGACTGAAGAGAGCACCGCCGTGACCCACCCCTTCCTGGACCTCGCCCCGATGGACGCAGCGCAGTTCGCCTCGATCGAGGACCGGGTGGGGCGGCTGCTGCGCACCGAGCAGGACGTCGTGATCATGCAGGGCGAGGCGCTGCTGCCGCTGGAGGGCGCGATCCGGGGCACCGCCGGCCCCGGCACCACGGCCCTGAACGTGATCACGGGCCCGTACGGCCAGACCTTCGGCGACTGGCTGCGGGACTGCGGCGCGACGGTGATCGATCTGGCGGTGCCCTTCCACACGGCGGTCACGGCCGCGCAGATCTCCGAGGCCTTCGCCGAGCACCCGGAGATCGACTTCGTCTCCCTGGTCCACGCGGAGGCGGCGACCGGCAACACGAATCCGGTGGCGGAGATCGGCGGGGTGGTCCGGGCCCACGGTGCCCTGTTCTACCTGGACGCGGTGGCGTCGATCGGCGCGGAGCCGGTGCTGCCGGACGAGTGGGGCGTCGACCTGTGCGTGATCGGGGCCCAGAAGGCGATGGGGGGCCCGGCGGGCGTGTCGGCGGTCTCGGTGAGCGAGCGCGCCTGGGCCCGCATGGCGGCGAACCCCAGGGCCCCTCGTCGCTCGTACCTGTCCCTCCTGGACTGGAAGGCCCGCTGGATCGACACCGGCCGCCGCGCCCTGCTCCACGCCCCGGCACAGCTGGAGATGCTGGCACTGGACGCGTGCCTGGCCCGCATCGAGTCGGAGGGCCTGGACACCCTGATGTCCCACCACGCGACGGCCGCGGCGGCGACCCGGGCGGGCACGATCGCGCTGGGCGGAGGCCTGGAGCCGTACGTCCACAAGGCAGCGGAGGCGGCCCCGGTGGCGACGACCCTGCGGACCCCGTCCGGGGTGGACGCCTCCGCGGTGGTGGCCAAGGCGCTGAGCCGAGCCCCTGGGCTGCCGCTCGCCGCGGGCGGGGGTCAGCTGGCCAAGGAGATGATCCGCGTGAACCACTACGGCCCGGACGCCCGCGTGGACCTGGTGGAGTCCTGTCTTGTGGCCCTCGGTACAGCGCTCGGGGAATTCGGGGTCACGGTGGACCTGGAGGGGGCTCGGCGCGCCGTACGGGGGCGGTAGAGCGCTCAGGAGCTCGCCATGAGTTCTCTGACCTGCGCAAGGAATGCGCCCGCGTTCTCAGCGCCCCTGCGCTCGGCCTCGGTCAGCCAGGACTCGGCCTCCGCCAGCTCTCCTCGCTGTGCCAGAAGGGCCCCGAGGTTGAGGGCCGCTCTCGGGTGCCCGGCCTCGGCCGCCTTTCGGCACCAGAGTTCAGTCCCCGACCTGTCCCCGCGCTCGGCGAGGTACCCGGCGCAGTTGAAGGCCGTGTCGGCGTCGCCTTGCTCCTCGGCCCGTCGCCACCAGTACGCGGCCTCGGTGTGATCGCCCGGCCGCTCGTAGAGCAGCGCCCCGAGGAGGAAGGCGGCTTCGGGCATCTCGTCGGCCAACGTCCGGAGCCGCTCTTCCGCCGCGGCGGGCTCCCCGGACTCCATGAGTCGAGCGGCGAGCTCCAGACCCGCCTTCTGGTGCCCCGCATCGGCGGCCATACGCCACCACGGCGTCGCTTCCTCGATTTCGCCGCGCTCAGCCATGAGGGAGCCGACGTTGTAGGCGGAGGAAGGGATGTCGGGGGCTGCGACACGCCACCAGCGCTCCGCTTCCTCGGGCTTTCCATCCACGTAGTGGAACAGCCCGAGGTTGTGGGCGGCGTCGGACCGCCCCGCCTCCGCGGCCCAGAGCAGAACGGTACGGGCCACGAGGGGACTGCCCGCCCTCATTGCGAACTCGACGGTCTCTTCCGCCACGTCAGGGTCACCGAGCCGGTCGAGGAGTAGCGCCCGGGCCTCCCCGGGACGCTCGCCGCTGATCAGCAGGCTGACCAGGTTGAGGAGCCCCAGGACATCGCCCGCGTCCACGGCCCGACGCAAGACTGTCTCAGCGGCGGCGAGGTCGCCCTCCCTGCGATGCAGGAGTCCAAGATTGTTGAGAGCCTGCACCCTTCCCGCGTCAGCGGCTCGCTCGTACCACTCCTTGGCGCCCTGGGCGTCGCCCTGCTCGGCGAGCCAGTGCGCGAGGTTGTACATCGCGAACGCATGCCCGCCCTCGGCCCCCTTGGCGTACCAGATGGCACCCTCCGCCCTGTCGCCCCGCGTGCTGAGCAGCACACCCAGTTCGTTGGCCGCCTCGGCGCTGCCCGCCTCGGCGGCCGTCCGCCACCACTTCTCGGCCTCCGTGAGGTCACCCCCCTCGTCGGCGGCCCGGCCCAGGATCTCGGCGGCCCTGACATGGCCTTGCTCGGCAGCACGGCGCAGCCACACGTAGGCCTCGTCGTCGCCGCGCAGCCGGAGGGTGTGCCCGTGGACGTACATGGCCTGGGTGTCGCCCGCCATGGCCGCTTCCCGCCACCACGGCTCCGCCTCCGTGTCGGCACCCTGTGTGTGCAGGAGCGTCGCCAGCGTGGTCATCGCCTTGACATAGCCGCCGTGGGCCGACCTCCGCAGCCAGACCTCGGCCTGCCGGTCGTCGCCCTTGCTGCGATGGAGCCCGAAGAGGCTGAAGGCGGCGAGGGGCTGGCCTGCCTCCGCCGCCGCCAGCCACCATCTCTCGGCCCCGGCGTCCTCGTCCCGCATCTTCAGGACCCCGGCGAGGTTGAGCTGGGCGACCGGATTGCCTGCCTCCGCGAGCGGGCGCAGCAGCGGTTCGACCTCGTGCGGGTCCCCTCGCTGGAACAGCTGCGCCGACGTGTAGTTGATGACCGCTTCCTCGTCGCCCGCCTCCGCCAGCGGCCGGTAGGCCTGCTCGGCGATCGCCCACCGCCCGCTGAACATCGCCGTCCGGGCGATGAGCGGTCGGGTGAGGTCGTCGGCATGCTCCAGCGCCGCGTGCCACACCGAGTCCGGCGGGTCGGGCACGTCGGGATCGCGGGCGACGGAGTCCACGAGGTAGTCGAAGGGTTTCCTGGCCCCTTCCCGCTCGCCGTCCATCAGCAGGCTGGCCACTCCGTACCGGATCTGGGAGGCCCAGGCCAGCGCCTCGGCGTAGGACTCGGGGCGCAGGGCCGAGCCGCCGCGGGCGCGGAGGTATCCCTCGTGCACCTCCCGCAGCAGGGGCTCCGGAAGATCGCCGATCAGACCGATGTGGGCCAGGTCCACTGCGGCGGCGACGAGGGCGGCCCCGCGTGGGTGGCCGCCCCTGGTGGTGGCTCGCTCCGCCCTGCGCCACTCCGCGAGGAGTTCCGGTCCGGCGGCGAGATACTCGGCGATGCCGTGGACGCCGTGGCGTGCGTGCGCCTCGTGCAGACGGCTGTCGTCGCTCTCCGCGACCCGGGCCAACTCGCCCTCGCTCCACCGCCGTCGTACGACGATGGGCTCCACCATGTTCAGGACGCGCAGTCCCGCCTCGGCGGCCATCCGGCTCGGGCCGCCCTCGGCGGGGACACCGTCCGCCGCGTCCCGCAGGGTGTCGTAGCGCTCGTCCCGGAGGGTCGCCAGCACCACCAGGCCGGCGCTGGTCAGCGACGTCAGCAGGGACGGCTCCAGGCGGCCGGGGCCGAGGTAGTGCTCCAGATCGTCGAGCCACAGGACATGCCGGTCGTACTCCCGGGCGCCGGGGGCCGGGCGCAGCGGGCGCAGATCGGCGCCCGAGGGCGGGGCGAGCAGCAGATGTCCGGGGAGCACGGCTCGTACCGCCTCCAGGGCCGTACGGGTCTTGCCGGCGGTCGAGTCGCCGGTGAGCAGCACGAACCCGCCGGTCTCGGCTGCGTCCCGCAGCGCCGCCCGCACCTGGTCGTCCACGTCCCGCAGCACGTACGGCGGCAACGCCGACAGGTCGCCGCCTCCCGTACGGGCGCGGTGGACACCGAGGCCGAGCAGGTCGGTGTCGCCGACCGGTTGCCAGGTGCCGAGAGCGGTCGCTCCCGTCTCGGCCACGGTGTAGTGGTGGATGTCACCTGCGACGTAGTGCGCGGCGACGCTTCCTTGGTCGGCGCGGACGGCGGGCAGGGTCGGGTGGTGGGTCGCCGGTCCGTTCAGCCCTGGGACGGATCCGGCGTCGGAGGGCGGCCGATGTGTGCTCCTCCGTGGATGACGGCCGCCGCGATCGAACCCTCCTCGGCGTGGATGTCCATGTTGCCGCCCACGGCCACGCCGCCCCGACCGGCCGACGCCCCGCCCTGAGTGGTCTGTTCGGCGAGCAGAGCGCGCAACTCCGCTGCGGCGCGGGTCTGTTCCACCTCGCTCAGATTCTCCAGCAGGGCCTCGATGCGGGCCTGCCAGGCCGCTTCCGCGCGGATGCGAAGCCGCTCGGCCTGGTCGGCCGACGCGGACCGGAGTTCACCGGCGGTCTGGTCCAGGCGTTCGAGTTCCGCCTGCTCACGCTCCGCGTCACCGCGGCCGAACCAGCCTGCCACCGCCCGACGCAGACCGGTCCACACGTCCGTCCCCGCCGCCTGCACCACGGCTGTTCCGCCGGCCGCTGCCAGCGCCGTCAACGCCTGATCGAGCATCCCCGTTCACACCCTCCCGGACCACAGATCCCGCCAGCAAGGTAAGGCCGCGGCCCGGCCCTTCGCAGTGATACCGCAAATCGCCCGCATCGGCCATGGTGGGAGCATGGCCACTGACGACACCCCCCTCACCCTCCCCGACGGTCGCGCCGTCCCCCTTCTCGCCGCTTCCGAACGGCCCATGCTCGAGAGCTGGTTGGAGTTTCATCGGGGGACGTTGGAGGTGAAGTGTGCCGGGTTGGACGACCGGCAGCTGCGGGTCGCGTCCGCCGAGCCTTCCGCGCTGACGCTGCTGGGGCTCGTGCAGCACATGGCCGAGGTGGAACGGAACTGGTTCCAGCGGGCGTTCGGGGCCGTCGGGGCGGAGCCCGTGTTCGAGGAGGGGACCGGGTACGCGCTCACGCCCGAGCGGGGGCTCGACGAGGCGCTCACGGTGTGGCGGCGGGAGATCGAGCGGGGGCGGCTGGTGTGCGGGGAGCGTTCGCTCGATGACGTCGGCCGGATTCCGGGGGGCGGGCCCATCGGGGGGATGGAGATCAGTCTGCGCTGGGTGTATTTGCACATGCTCGAGGAGTACGCCCGGCACAACGGCCACGCCGACATCCTGCGCGAGCGTATCGACGGAGTTACCGGGACCTGAATTCGGGCTAATTCTGAATTCTTTTACAAGGGTAGCTTTCCTCTTTGCTTCTGCCCGCTTTTTCGAGACGTAAACGCAGGGATTTCAGAGACATTACATGGCTGTGACGCGTTACACATGGCGTCTGATTTGCCTAGGTTTATGACGGGCAAATCGGGCTTTCCCTCCCTCGCGCGGATAACACAATCCAGCCATCGATGTAACCCCACCCACCCATGCATTTTTTAATTTCCCTCGGTAAGTTCAATTCGCATGACTGCCGCACAAGCAGACCTACAAATCGACCGGCCGGGAGTGGCCGACGGCGCCGCGCTGTGGCGTATCGCCAAGGACTCGAAGGCCCTCGATCTGAACTCGTCCTACAGCTATCTGCTGTGGTGCCGCGACTTCGCCGGCACCTCGGCGGTCGCCCGCGACGAGCACGGCGAGCCGGTCGGCTTCGTCACCGGCTACGTACGGCCGGACCGGCCGGGCACCCTGCTCGTCTGGCAGGTGGCGGTGGACGACTCGCACCGGGGGCGCGGAATCGCCGCCGCGCTGCTCGACGGGCTCGTCGCGCGGGTCCGCGGCGAGTACGGCGTCACCCGCGTCGAGACCACCATCACCCCCGGCAACACCGCCTCCGAGCGGCTGTTCGGCTCGTTCGCCGAGCGGCACGGCGCCGCGCTGGAGCGCGAGGTGCTGTTCCCCACCAGCCTGTTCCCCGACGGGCCGCACGACCCGGAAGTCCTGTACCGCATCGGTCCCCTCTCCCACTGACCTCCCCCACGCAACGAGGAGCGATTCGTCGTGACCATCACCCAGCCCGACCTCAGCGTCTTCCAGACCCTGGAGTCCGAGGTGCGCAGCTACTGCCGCGGCTGGCCCACCGTCTTCGACCGTGCGCGCGGCAGCCGTATGTACGACGAGGACGGCCACGAGTACCTGGACTTCTTCGCCGGTGCCGGCTCACTCAACTACGGGCACAACAACCCCGTTCTGAAACGGGCCCTGCTCGACTACCTGGAGCGGGACGGCGTCACGCACGGGCTCGACATGTCCACCAGCGCCAAGCGGGCCTTCCTGCAGACCTTCCAGGATCTGGTGCTGCGGCCGCGTGACCTGCCGTACAAGGTCATGTTCCCGGGGCCGACCGGCACCAACGCCGTGGAGTCCGCGCTGAAGCTGGCGCGGAAGGTGAAGGGGCGCGAGGCCATCGTGTCCTTCACCAACGCCTTCCACGGGATGTCGCTGGGCTCGCTCGCCGTGACCGGCAACGCCTTCAAGCGGGCCGGTGCCGGGATCCCGCTGGTGCACGGGACGCCGATGCCGTTCGACAACTACTTCGACGGCAAGGTGCCCGACTTCCTCTGGTTCGAGCGGCTGCTGGAGGACCAGGGCTCCGGGCTCAACAAGCCCGCCGCCGTGATCGTCGAGACCGTGCAGGGCGAGGGCGGCATCAACGTGGCCCGCGCGGAGTGGCTGCGGGCCCTCGCCGAGCTGTGCGAGCGGCAGGACATGCTGCTGATCGTCGACGACATCCAGATGGGCTGCGGCCGTACCGGTGCCTTCTTCTCCTTCGAGGAGGCGGGCATCACCCCGGACATCGTCACCGTGTCCAAGTCCATCAGCGGCTACGGACTGCCCATGTCGCTCTGCCTGTTCAAGCCCGAGCTGGACATCTGGGAGCCGGGCGAGCACAACGGCACCTTCCGCGGCAACAACCCCGCCTTCGTGACCGCGACCGCGGCCCTGGAGACGTACTGGGCCGACGGCTCGGCGATGGAGAAGCAGACCCGGACCCGCGGTGAGCAGGTCGAGCAGGCGCTGATCTCCATCACGGAGGAGAACCTCGCCGATGTGCGCGAGTACCGCGGCCGCGGCCTGGTGTGGGGCCTGGAGTTCCACGAGAAGGCCCGCGCCGAGCGGGTGGCGCGGCGCGCCTTCGAACTCGGGCTGCTGATCGAGACGTCCGGCCCCGAGAGCGAGGTCGTCAAGCTGCTGCCCGCGCTGACCATCACCCCCGAAGAGCTGGACGAGGGCCTCAGCGTCCTCGCCCGCGCCGTACGAGAAACCATCTGAGCAGGAGGCGTCGAACACCGTGATCGTCCGTTCGTTCAAGGACATCGAAGGCACCGACCGGCATGTGAGGGCCGCGTCCGGCACGTGGGAGAGCAAACGCATCGTCCTCGCCAAGGAGCGGGTCGGGTTCTCGCTCCACGAGACGATTCTGTACGCGGGTACGGAGACGTCCATGTGGTACGCGAACCACATCGAGGCGGTCGTCTGCGTCGAGGGCGAGGCCGAACTGACCGATCACGAGTCCGGGCTGACCCACACGATCACGCCCGGCACCATGTACCTCCTGAACGGCCACGAGAGGCACACGCTGCGGGTGAAGCAGGACTTCCGCTGCATCTGTGTCTTCAACCCGCCCGTGACCGGCCGGGAGGACCACGACGAGAACGGCGTCTATCCGCTGCTCACCGAGCCCGAGGAGGTGTGAAGCATCATGACGATGACTGATCTGTACCCGAGCCGAGGCACCACCGAGGTGTCCACCCCACGCCAGGACCCGGTCGTCTGGTCGCCGCCCGGCGCGCCCGGCCCGATCGCGGCCCCGGACCTCCAGGCGTACGAGCGCGACGGCTTCCTCGCCATCGACCAGCTCATCTCCGACGACGAGGTCGCCGTCTACCGGCAGGAACTGGAGCGGCTGGTCACCGACCCCGCGATCCGCGAGGACGAACGCTCCATCATCGAGCCGCAGTCCAAGGAGATCCGCTCGGTCTTCGAAGTCCACAAGATCAGCGCGGTGTTCGCCGCGCTGGTGCGGGACGAGCGGGTCGTCGGGCGGGCCCGGCAGCTGCTCGGCTCGGACGTGTACGT
The DNA here is from genome assembly GCF_053587635.1 of Streptomyces sp. NPDC003635. Classification (NCBI taxonomy): domain Bacteria; kingdom Bacillati; phylum Actinomycetota; class Actinomycetes; order Kitasatosporales; family Streptomycetaceae; genus Streptomyces; species Streptomyces sp. NPDC003635. The sequence goes on from NZ_JBSFOK010000018.1 coordinate 97,083, forward strand.
CCACCAGTCCCGGATCAACGTCAAGCCGGGGTTCGGGGCCAGCGGTTTCTACTGGCACTCGGACTTCGAGACCTGGCACGCCGAGGACGGGCTGCCGAACATGCGGACGGTGTCCGTCTCGATCGCGCTGACCGAGAACTACGACACCAACGGCGGGCTCATGATCATGCCCGGCTCGCACAAGACCTTCCTCGGGTGTGCGGGGGCCACGCCGAAGGACAACTACAAGAAGTCGCTGCAGATGCAGGACGCGGGCACGCCCTCGGACGAGGCGCTGACCGAGCTGGCCACCCGGCACGGCATCAAGCTCTTCACCGGCCGGGCCGGTTCGGCGACCTGGTTCGACTGCAACTGCATGCACGGCTCGGGCGACAACATCACGCCGTTCCCGCGCTCGAACGTCTTCATCGTGTTCAACAGCGTGGAGAACGAGGCCGTGGAACCGTTCGCGGCACCGATCCGGCGACCGGAGTTCATTGGCGCACGGGACTTCACGCCTGTGCGGTGAGCCGCGCCCGGCCGGGGGTCCGGGGGTCGCCCCGTTATGTTCTTCGCGGTCCTGCAAGAGGGCCGCTGGCCTCCGGGCCCGGCATGACTGTTGCCCCCTGTCGAAGGGATGACCTGGGGGGTGGTGTCACCGGGCCCGAGGGGTGCCGTCGGAGACGCTGATCAGAGGTCCGACCACCGCCTGGCCGGGCGAAATGCCCGGCTGCTCGCGGGCGGCAGGTCTGCATAACGTGGCTGCGCGAGAACGGCTCCCGACCTCGGGGCCGGCACACGTCGACACATGTGGGGGCACGGTGATCAGCATCGACGGGGTGGGCGTCTTCCTGGGCCTGGACGTCGGCAAGCAGACCCATCACGGACACGGACTGACCCCGGCCGGGAAGACGGTCTTCGACAAGCCGCTGCCCAACAGCGAACCGAAGCTACGGGCGGTCTTCGACAAGCTGAAGGCCAAGTTCGGCACCGTCCTGGTGGTCGTGGACCAGCCCGCCTCCATCGGCGCCCTGCCGCTGACCGTCGCCCGGGACGCCGACTGTCAGGTCGCCTACCTGCCGGGCCTGGCGATGCGCAGGATCGCCGACCTCTACCCCGGCGAAGCCAAGACCGACGCGAAAGACGCCGCCGTCATCGCGGACGCCGCCCGCACCATGCCCCACACCCTGCGCACCCTCGACCTGACCGACGAGGTCACCGCCGAGCTGACCATGCTCGTCGGCTTCGACCAGGACCTCGCCGGCGAGGCCAACCGCACCTCCAACCGCATCCGCGGCCTGCTCACCCAGTTCCACCCCAGCCTCGAACGCGTCCTGGGCCCGCGCCTGGACCACGCAGCCATCACCTGGCTCCTCGAGCGCTACGGATCTCCACAGGCACTCCGCAAGGCAGGCCGCCGCAGGCTCGTCGAGGTCATCCGCCCCAGGGCACCGCGCATGGCCGAGCGGCTGGCCGACGACATCTTCACCGCGCTCGACGAGCAGACCGTCGTCGTCCCCGGCACCGGCACCCTCGACGTGATCGTGCCGTCGCTGGCGAAGTCGCTGGCCGCCGTCCACGAACAACGCCGGGCCCTGGAGGCCAGAATTGAGGCTCTGCTGGAGGCCCACCCTCTTTCCCAGGTCCTGACCTCGATGCCCGGCATCGGCGTCAGGACCGCCGCAGTCCTGCTGTCCACCGTCGGCGACGGCAGCTCCTTTCCCACCGCCGCCCACCTGGCCTCCTACGCCGGCCTCGCCCCGACAACCCGGCAGTCCGGAACCTCGATCCACGGCGAACACGCGCCCAGAGGCGGCAACCGCCAGCTCAAACGGGCGATGTTCCTGTCCGCGTTCGCCGCCCTGCATGATCCAGCCTCCCGGACCTACTACGACCGCTGCCGAACTCGCGGGAAGACCCACACCCAGGCACTTCTCCGCCTCGCCCGCCAGCGGATCAACGTGCTGTTCGCGATGCTCCGCGACGGCACCTTCTACGAACCCAGAACCCCACGCCTCGCTTGACGAAAGACATAGAGGCACCCCCCGGGGAACACAGCATTGGCGCACGGGACTTCACGCCTGTGCGGTGAGCCTCACAGCCACGCCAGCGACGCGGCCCGCTCCAGTACGTTCCGTACGGCGGCCGCGTCGCCCGTGGCGCCTCTCGGCACCTCCTCGGGCGCGCACCGTCCGCCCACGAGGAGGCAGAAGTCGACGGGGTCCAGCGCGAGTTCGGCCTGGACGGGCTCGGCCTCGGAGCCCAGCACCCACTGCTCCACCCCGCTGACCGAGAACAGCACCGGCGCCGCGTCCGGACCGAGCGCGAGGCCGAGCATGCGCACCGCGAGCCGGACCAGCTGCCCCAGGTGCTCCTCGGGCGGCGGCGGGACCGTGAGTCCGAGGGCGCGGCCGATGTCGTCGGTGTGGATCCACGCCTCGAAGGCGCGCACCACGAAGTGGTCGGCGACCGGCAGCCGGACCCCCATCAACATCTCGGCCCGTGCGGCGAGTTCGGCGTCCCGCGCCTCCGGCGTGGCGAGCAGCGCGTCGGCCTGCCCCGACCAGGCCGCGACCGTCTCCTTGGGCGTACGGCCGCGCTCGTGGGCGATGACCTCGGCGGTCCGCCGGTTCCAGGCGTCCTCCCAGCCCAGGTCCTGCGGCAGCGCGCTCTCCGGCACCCTCGCGGGGACGCCGAGCCGTCCGGCGAGGGGTTCGTCGGCGGCGAGCAGATGGGCGACGGTGGCGTGCACGTCCCAGTCGTGCACGACCGGGGTGGTCCAGTGGCCGTCCGCCTCGGGCAGCAGGGCCCGCAGGCCCTGGACCGCGGCCGCGTAGGGAGCCGCGTGCGCGGCGGTACGGGGTGCGGCCGGGCGCCGGGCGAGCAGCCGGGGCGGGAGACTCACGGCGCGCCGGGCGGGCAGTCCGCCGATGGGCGGTCCGTCGAGCAGCCGTACCGTCTCGCGCAGCCGTTCCGCCTCCGCCGCGCAGCTCTCGCATCCGGCGAGATGGAGCGGCACCCGCTGGGCGTCGGCCGGTTCCAGGGCGCCGAAGGCCCAGGCGGCCAGCAGATCACGTACGTCCTCGTGCTCGGTCACCGAACGCCTCCTTCCCCGGGACGGGTCCCCACCCTCATGATGCGCCTCTTTCCGGCGCGGGGTCGGGTGGGTCGGCCAGCGTCTCGGCCAGGGCGCGCAGAGCCGTGCGGAGTCTGGTCTTGGCGGTGCCCTCGGGAATCCCCAGCTCCACGGCCGCCTGCCGGTAGGTGCGGCCCGCGAAATAGGCCAGGTGCACCACCTCCCGCTGGGGCTGAGGGAGTTGGGCGAGCGCGGTGTGCAGCAGCAGGGAGCGCTCCCGGTCGACGACGGTCTCGTCCGGGCCGGGTCCGGGCTCGGGGACGGTGAGCAGCGCCGATTCGTCGGCGTGGGCGTGCTTGTGGTGCCGGGACTCGCTGCGCACCCAGTCCACGGCCCGCCGGTGGGCGAGCAGGGACAGCCAGGTGCGCAGCGAGCCGCGGCGCGCGTCGAAGGCGTACGGTCTGCTCCACAGCTGGGCGAAGACCTCCTGCGCCACGTCCTCGGCGGCGCCCGGGGCGCGGGTGACCCGCACGGCGATCCGCCGCACCAGCGGCCCGTACGCCGAGTACGCCTCGGCCAGCGCGGACTCGTCGCCGTACACCAGCCGCCGGTGCAGTTCCGCGTCGGCGGCCGGGGTCACGGCCGTATCGCCCGTGGACTCCACCGGCACCACCACCCCTGGTGCCCTTCCTAGCGTCAGGACGACAGCACGTCCAGCAGCCGGTCGACATCGGCGGCGGTGTTGTAGAGGTGGAAGGCGGCGCGCAGATTGCCCGCGCGGTCGGAGACCTCGATTCCGGCCGCGCTCAGCTCGGGCTGGCGGTGGCCCAGCCGGGGGACCGAGACGATCGCCGAGCCGGGGGACGGGACCGGTTCGTGGCCCAGGTCGGCGAGGCCCGCGCGGAAGCGGTCGGCGAGGGCGAGGTCGTGGGCGTGGACGGCGCCGACGCCGAGTTCCTCGATGAGGGCGAGGGAGGCGCGCAGCCCCGCGTAGGTGAGCAGCGAGGGGCTGACGTCGAACCGCCGTGCGGAGTGGGCGAGTTCCTGGACCGGGCCGTAGCAGCTCTCCCAGGGCAGTTCGCCCGCGACCCAGCCGGCGAGCAGCGGGGTGAGCCCGCCGAAGTCCTCGGGCGCGACGAAGAAGGCGTTGCCGTGCGGGCCCATGAGCCACTTGAAGCCGACGGCGGCGAGGAAGTCGTGGGAGTCGGCCTCCATGGGCAGCCAGCCGGCCGACTGGGAGGCGTCGACGTAGGTGCGGGCGCCGTGCGCACGGGCAGCCTCGCGCAGCGCGGGCAGGTCGGCGACGCGGCCGTCGGCGGACTGCACGGCGCTGACCGCGACGAGCTCGGTGCCGGGGCGGACCGACTCGGCGAGCCGCTCCAGCGGGACGGCCCGGACCTTGAGGTCGCCGCGCATGTGGAAGGGGTTGACCAGGGAGGCGAAGTCGGCCTCGGCGGTGAGGACTTCGGCGCCGGCGGGCAGCGAGGCCGCGATCAGCGCGCCGTACTCGGCGACCGAGGCGCCCATCGCGACCCGCCCGGTGGGCACCCCGGCGAGCCGGGCGAAGGCGGCGCGGACCTGCTCGGCGTCCTCGTACAGGGAGCCGATGGGCCGTCCCTCGGCCCGCATCCGCAGGGCCTCCTGTACGGCGGCGACGGTGCGGGCCGGCAGGAGGCCGTTGCTCGCGGTGTTGAGGTAGGTGTTCTCCGGGGTGAACTCGGCGCGGACGAGGCTCTCGAAGGTCTCCATGGGTCCACTCTGCGACCCCCGGAACTCCCCGTCCATTGCGAATTTTTACGTGGTTTCGCTAAGCACTTCTTATAGGTCCGCCCCGACCTGCGGCGTTCAGCCCTGCTGCGGTACCGCGCAGCCGTCGGGCCCGCAGGCCTCCGACTCGCCCTGGTCGATCAGGGTCAGCGGGGAGCGCTCGCCCCAGGCCTGGGTGAGGGCCTGCTCGAAGACCTCGGCGGGCTGGGCGCCGGAGACGCCGTACTTGCGGTCGATGACGAAGAAGGGCACGCCGGTGGCGCCGAGCTGGGCGGCCTCGCGCTCGTCGGCGCGGACCTCTTCGGCGTAGGCGGTGGGGTCGGCGAGCACCGCGCGGGCGCCGGCCTCGTCCAGGCCGACGGCGACGGCGAGGCGTACGAGCCGTTCGTCGTCGCCGAAGACGGAGGCCTCCTCGGCGAAGTTCGCCTCGTACAGGGCCTGGACCAGCTCGCCCTGGCGGCCCTGGTCCTTGGCGAAGTGCAGCAGCCGGTGCATGTCGAAGGTGTTGCCGTGGTCCCGGCCCCGGGTGCGGTAGGCGAGGCCCTCGGCCGCGGCCTGGGCGCCCACGTTGTCCTCCGCGGCCTGGGCCTGTGCCTCGCTCATGCCGTACTTCTTCGCGAGCATCGGAACGACCGGGCCGGTGTCGTCCTTGGCGCGGTTGGGGTCCAGCTCGAAGGAGCGGTGCACGACCTCGACCGCGTCGTGGTGCGGGAAGGCCGCGAGCGCCTTCTCGAAGCGGGCCTTGCCCACGTAGCACCAGGGGCAGGCGATGTCGCTCCAGATCTCGACGCGCATGTTCTCGGCTCTCTCCAGCTCGGACGGAAGCGGAGACTGCCTCCGCCAACATGGGTGAACCTTCAAGCGACCGTCTTCATTCCCGTCCGGCTGATCTGGGTCCGGTAGGCACTCGGGGTCGGGCCGGTGCGGCGGGCCGCATGGGTGTGCGGAGGACCACATGGGTGTGCGGAGGACCACATGGGCGTGCGGCAGGCCACATGGGCGGGCGGCGGACCGGGCGGGCGCGCGGGGAGCCGGCCGGGCCCAGGCCGCAGACGCGGGACGCCGTGCCGGCGGAAGGGGCGGGCCTGACGGCCGACGCCCCGTTCCCGGTGCGGCAGGTGTCCCGCGGGCTCGGGCCCGAGGCATCGGCGCGACAGGTGTCCGGCCGGCTCGGGACCGAGGCATCCGGCACGGCAGGGACCCCGCCCGCCCTGGACCAAGACCTCCGGCGCGGCAGGTGTCCCGCCGGATCGGGTTCGCCGTGGGCGGGGCGCTGGGCTGTGACGGTTCGTGGCCGGGACGCGGCTGCGCCTGGTGATCAGCGCGGGGCCGCTCGCGGTGACCTTCGTCCTCAGCTTCTCGCGGTGACCTTCGTCCTCAGCTCCTCGCGGTGACCCTCGTCCTCAGCTTCCGTCTCGCAGGTCGTCCGGCCAGCTCGGACGGTACTCGAGGTGGTCGTAGGTGACGACGCACCCCTCCCCCATCGGCGACTGCGTCATGAAGCCGACCAGCGCCGCGCCGGACTCCTTCTCGTCGCCGAGGGTGAACAGCCGGACGAAGGTCCACCGTTCGCCGTCGCGGGAGGCGTGGAAGGCGAAGGCGCGCCCGGTGCGGCTCACCCGCAGCCACACCGAACTCCCCTCCACGGTGAAGGAGTTGGCGTCATCGGAGTGCCCCCGGGTGACCACCGTGCAGACGGTGGGGACGTCCGGGGAGTACTCCAGGCAGAGCTTGGCCCAGGCCCGCTCCCCGACGTGCACGTAGAGGACTCCGGCGTCGAAGGCGCCGGCGAACCCGACGGTGACCCGGGCGATCAGCTGGAAGTCCCCCTCGGGCGCCCCGAGCAGCCGGGGCGCGTCGGAGGCGGGGTCGAGGGCCTCGCCGGTCGGCGGCACGAAACGGTCCTGCCGGGGGCCGGCCCATCCGGTCAGGACACCGTCGTCGTAGGACCAGTGGCCGCTGGGGCCGTAGGTGCGGAGCGGGAAAGGGAGTTCGGGGAGTTCCACGTCCATGCCGGGATTCTCGCAGGCCTCCTTCGGCGCCGCACAGCCGGTCAGCGGGACTGGAGGGCGTCCAGGGCCACGGTCTGGGCGATGGCGAGGCGGAGGTCGAGATCGGGCGAGGCCACCTCGAGCAGATAGCGGTCGCGCAGCCCGAAGGCCTTGTCAACCTTCATCACCGGCCTGTCCCCGTCGATGAAGTCGAAGTGGTACGGCCACGCGAACGGCACGAGGTCGAGGGGCAGCAGTTCCCAGACCCGGCGCAGCACCGCCACGGTCACGTTGCGTTCGCGCCCGGTGGAGGCGATCGAGCCCGGCTGGTCCAGCTCCCAGGTCGAGCGCATCAGCGACGCGCCGAACTTCTTGCGGAAGGTGCCTATGGAGGTGCCCCCGGCGTCCTGGACGTCGTACACGGCGCCCACGTCGAGGATCTGCCGGGCCTGGGCGGTGAACAGGACCCGGTCCCTGGACTCGTCGGTGTAGAAGGTCATCCGCTCCCTGAGCGTCATCCGCTGCTGCTCGGCGAAGGCGACGACCTTGCCGTCGGAGCCGTCCGGCAGGGTCTCGGTCACGACGTACCGGTTGACCATGAGGGTCGTCCTCTGCCGGACGGTGAAGCGTTCGTTTCCCACTGTTCCCCCCTGATGACGGGATCGGCTGCGGATCCATCGTCGGCGCGAGGGGCGGTCCGGGGGCAGTCTCCATAAGTCGTGGTCCCCCGCGACCAAAGAGGACGGTCGCCGTCGCGGTCCGCTGACTATGGTCGGCGGGTGGACGCACCAGCAGTCATACCCGCACCCGGCCGGACCCTCCGCTCCCGGCTCGCCGCCACCTCCCCGTGGCCCCGCAGGAGGGTCGCGGGCGAGGTGGTGCTCACCGTCGTGCTCGCCTCGCTGGCGGGGCTGTTCGACACCGCCGAGGCCGGATTCGGGGCGCGGACCGGAGCCGTGGTCCTGGGCGTGGCCGTGCTGTCCCTGGCCCGCCGGTCGCTGCCGGCGACGGTGCTGATCGCCTCGGCGGCCTTCGCGGGGGCGGTGGCCGGGGCGACGCCGCTGCTGATGTACGCGAGCTGGTCGGCGGGCAGCCGCATCCTGCGGCCCGGGCGGGCGCTGGCCGCGTACGCCGTCGGGTTCGTGCTGCATGTCGCCCTCGCCGTGGGCGGGACGTCCGACGCGGAGGTCCAACTGTCGCCGCTCGTGACGGCCGCGATCGGGGCGGGCTCCTTCCTGGCGCTGGTGGTCGTCCCGGGCCTCGCCTCCCGCTACCGCGCCCAGCGGCACGCGCTGCTGGACACCCTGCGCCGGCACAACGCCCAGCTCGTGCGCGAGCAGGCGATGGTGGCCCGGCAGGCCCGGCTCCTCGAACGCCAGCGCATCGCCCAGGACATGCACGACAGCCTCGGCCACCAGCTCGCCCTGATCTCCGTGCACGCCGGGGCGCTGGAGGTGGACCCCGACCTGGGCGACCGCCAGAGGCAGGGCGTGGGCATCCTGCGGGAGGCCTCGGTGGCGGCGATGCGGGAGCTGCGCGAGGTCGTGGGCATCCTGCGCGACGGTGTGCCCGAGGGGCAGGACCCGGACGCCGAGCCGCCCCCGGCACGCGGGGCGGCCACGGTCCACGGTCTGGTGGAGTCGTCGCGGGCGGCGGGCGCGCAGGTGGAGCTCCAGCGGACGGGCACCGTACGGCCGTTGGCCCCGGCCGCCGACCACGCGGCGTACCGGATCGCCCAGGAGGGCCTGACCAACGCGCACAAGCACGCGCCGGGCGCCCCGATCACCGTGGCCCTGCGGTACGAGCCGGACAGCCTGGTGGTCGAGGTGGCCAATGGGCCGGGGGCGCCCGCGTCCAGGCCCGCGGTCAGCGGCGGGCAGGGCCTCGCGGGGCTGCGGGAGCGGGCCCGGCTGGTCGGCGGCATGGTGCACACCGGGCCCACCCCGGAGGGCGGTTTCCGGCTGGCGGGCGTTCTGCCGTACGGCTCGTACGGCGACGAGGCCCGGCCCCGCCCGGACGCCGCGACCTCCGTCGACGCGAACGACGACTTTCGGGGGCAGCTCGGCGCCGGGGCGGCGGGTGACGGTGGTGCGGTCATCGACCGTTCCGATCCGCAAGGGGAGTTCGCCGCCATCATGAGCAGCAAGAAGAAGGTCGCCGTCGGCTGCGGGGTCACCGCTCTGGTCCTCGTCGTGGGGGTGGGCGCCCTGGTGGTGTGGGGGCTGAAGGCCCTGTGGGACGAGGTGGAGAGCGGCACGATATCGAAGGACGTGTACCGGTCCGCGCGGATCGGCGACGCCGAGGCGGACGTGGAGAGGAGACTGCCGGACGGGGACTCCATCCTCACCGACGGGGTGGAGGAGCAGGGTCCGCCGCTGCCGAAGGACGCGTCCTGCCGGCACTTCGTGGACGCCGACGCGGACATCGTCTACCGGTTCTGCTTCCGGGGCGGGGAGCTGGTCGCCAAGGAGTCCTACGCGTACGAGCCGTAGGGGCCGCGGGCGGATCGGGCATGATGACGGGGCTCTGGTCATCAGTTCATCGCACCGACACCGCGCAGGAGGCCGTGTGATCCGGGTCCTCGTCGCCGACGACGAGCCGCTCATCAGGGCCGGGATCAGGATGATCCTCACCTCGGCCGACGACATCGACGTCGTCGCCGAGGCGGCGAACGGCAAGGAGGCGGTGGAGACCGCCCGGAGCGGCGCGGTCGACGTGGCGCTGCTGGACATCCGGATGCCGGTGATGGACGGGCTGACCGCACTGGCCGAGCTGGGCCGGGCCGCGCCGGGGGTCCGTGCGCTGATCCTGACCACCTTCGGCGAACGGGACAACGTCCTGCGGGCCCTCGGCCACGGCGGCGCGGGCTTCCTGCTGAAGGACTCCGCGCCGCAGGAGCTGATCCACGCGGTGCGCGCGGCGGCGGCCGGGAACGCCTATCTCTCCCCGGCCGCCACCCGGCACGTCGTGGACACCCTCGCCTCCCCGGCCGCCACCGCGCGCGGCGAGGAGGCCCGCCGCCGCCTCGCCGGCCTCACCGAGCGGGAACGCGATGTCCTCGCCCTGCTCGGCGAGGGCCTGTCCAACGCGGACGCGGGCGCCCGGCTGCACATGAGCGAGGCCACGGTGAAGACCTACGTGAGCCGGATCCTGACCAAGCTGGAGTGCGAGAACAGGGTTCAGGCGGCCCTGCTGGCCCGGGACGCGGGACTCTAGCCGCGGCCCTCCAGGCCGCCGTTGAAGCGGCGCGGCAGGCCGAGCGGGTTGTCGTCCTTGAGCTCCGGGGGGAGCAGCGCCTCGGGGGCGCCCTGGTACACGACCGGACGCAGCCACCGCTCGATCGCCGTACCGCCGACGGAGGTTGAGGTCGAGGTGGTGGCCGGGTACGGGCCGCCGTGGTGCTGGGCCGGGGCCACGGCGACACCGGTGGGCCAGCCGTTGACCAGCACCCGGCCCGCCAACGGGGTCAGTTCCGCGAGCAGTTCGGGCCCCCGGCCCCGGCCCGCGGCCTCCTCGGTGGACAGGTGCACGGTGGCGGTGAGGTTGCCCGGCAGCCGGGAGAGCACCGACTTCGCCTCGTCCTCGTCCTCGTAGCGGGCCACGACCGTGACGGGACCGAAGCACTCCTCCAGCAGCAGGTCGTACGCGCCCTCGGCCACCAGTTTCTCCGCGGCCACCGTGAGGAAGCCCGGGCTGACGGTGTGCTCGCCGCCCGCGCCCGGCGTCACCGGCGACTCCACGTCGGGGAGTTCGGCCCGCTCGGCGACCCCGGCGACGAAGTTGTCGCGCATACGGTGGTCCAGCAGGACTCCGGAGCCGACGTTGCTCACGGCGTCGGTGAGGGACTTGACCAGCTGGTCGCCCGCCGCGCCGGCCGGCGCCAGCACCAGGCCGGGCTTGACGCAGAACTGCCCGACGCCCAGGGTCATCGACCCGGCGAGCCCGGTGCCGATGGCCTCCGCGCGCTCGGCGGCGGCGGCCTCCGTGACGAGGACGGGGTTCAGGGAGCCCAGCTCGCCGTGGAAGGGGATCGGGACCGGGCGGGCGGCGGCCGCGTCGAAGAGGGCACGGCCCCCTCGTACCGAACCGGTGAAACCGGCCGCCGAGACCAGCGGGTGCTTGATGAGCTCGATGCCCGCCTCGAAACCGTGGACCAGGCCGAGGACGCCCGCCGGGATGCCGTGCTCCGCGGCGGCCGTGCGCAGGACCTTGGCGACCAGCTCGGACAGGGCCGGGTGGTCGGGGTGGGACTTGACGACCACCGGGCAGCCCGCGGCGAGCGCGCTGGCGGTGTCGCCGCCCGCGACGGAGAAGGCGAAGGGGAAGTTGGAGGCGGAGTAGACGGCGACGACCCCGAGCGGCACCTTGTAGCGGCGCAGGTCCGGGATCGGCGGGGTCGCGGTGTCGTCGGGGTGGTTGATGACGACGTCCAGGAAGGCGCCCTCGTCGACGATGTCCGCGAAGGCCCGCAGCTGGTAGCAGGTGCGGGCGAGTTCACCGGTCAGCCGGACCGGTCCGAGCGCGGTCTCGGCGTCGGCGACCTCGACGAGCTGGTCCCTGGCGGCTTCCAGCTTCGCCGCGGCCGTCCGCAGGAAGGCCGCGCGCGTGGTGCGGTCGGTGAGGGCCGTGAGCGCCTCGCGCGCGGCGCGGACGGCGGCGTCCACCTCCTGGGCTGTGGCCTCCACCGCAACCTGCTCGCGCTGCTTCCCGGTACGGGGGTCGACACTCCAGACTGGTGCTGCTGCCACCGCGGGTCCCTCCACACATGTATTGCCGCAGTACGGGGTCATTCACCAGGGTTGTTCGATATACTGAACGCTGTCTCTCATGGTGAATATGCTGTTGGAGACTATTTCCCGTCGAACGAAGGGGTCAAGGGCGATGTCGGCAGGCGAGACGGGGGGCGGGGCGCAGGTCAAGTCCGCGGTACGGACGGTTGAACTGCTCGAATACTTCGCCGGCCGCCCCGGTATGCACTCCCTCGCGGCGGTCCAGGAGGCGGTCGGATACCCCAAGTCCAGCCTGTACATGCTGCTGCGCACGCTCGTGGAGCTGGGCTGGGTGGAGACCGACGCGACGGGGACGCGGTACGGCATCGGGGTGCGGGCGCTGCTGGTGGGCACCTCGTACATCGACGGCGACGAGGTGGTGGCGGCGGCGCGGCCCACGCTGGACCGGCTGTCGGACGACACGACGGAGACCATCCACCTGGCGCGTCTCGACGGCACGAACGTGGTCTACCTGGCCACCCGCCAGTCCCAGCACTACCTGCGCCCGTTCACCAGGGTCGGCCGCCGGCTCCCCGCCCACTCCACGTCCCTGGGCAAGGCCCTGCTGAGCACGTACACGGACGAACAGGTCCGCAAGATGCTCCCGGAGACGCTCCCGGCGCTGACGGAGAACACGATCACGGACCGGGAGAAGCTCATCGAGGAGCTGCACCAGGTCCGTGAACAGGGCTTCGCCGTGGACCGCGAGGAGAACACGCTGGGCCTGCGCTGCTTCGGCGTGGCGATCCCGTACCGCACCCCGGCCCGCGACGCCATCAGCTGCTCGGTCCCGGTCGCCCGGCTGACCCCGGCGCACGAACAGATGGTGAAGGACGCCCTGTTCGACGCCCGGGACCGGCTGACCCTGGCCACGCGCCGACTCTGAGGTGATCAGCTTCTCCCCCCTGCGGCGGAGGGGAATCGTCGCCGTGCAGGAGGCGGGCGGATACGCGGCCGCGAGAGCGTGAGGGCATGACGCAGTCACTTCTCGTCCCGTACCGCTCCCGCGCACTCCTGCGCGCTGTCGCGATCGCCGCCTGTCTGCCGTATCTCGGACTGAAGGTCGCCTGGCTGGCGGGGAGCGAGGTCGGGATTCCGGCGGGCAGTTCGCTGCTGGAGCGGCGGGGGGTGATGGCCGTCGCCAACGGGGTCACGCTCCTGATGGACTCCTGCGTCATCGTGCTGGCGTTCGTGCTCACCCGGCCCTGGGGGCTGCGGGTGCCGGCCTGGCTGCTGGCCGGGCCGGTGTGGGTCGCCACCGGCCTGCTCGCACCGATCATGGTCGGGTTTCCGCTCCAGCTCCTGCTGGACCCCACCGACGACAGCCCCTCCGAACCCTTCCTCCACGAGTGGGTGTTCAGCGTCGTCTACGGCGGTTTCATCGTGCAGGGACTCGCCCTGGGCGCCCTCTTCGCCCTGTACGCCCGCGACCGCTGGGGCCACCTGTGGCGCGGTCGGCTCTGGGAACTGCCCCGCGCCCGCGTGGGCCCCGTCCAGCGCGTCGGCGCCCTCGCGGCTTCCACCGTCGCCGTCCTCCCGCTCCTCCTCCACCTGCACCGGGCCTACGGCGGCGACCTCCTGCGCGCCCTCGACGCCCTCTTCCTCCTCGCGGCCGTCTGCGGTGTCCTGCCGCTCGCCTTCCGCCGCGCCCCGGCGCTGCCCGTCCGGGTCCCGCTCGCCCTCGCCTGGGTCGGCTCCGGCGCCGCGGCCTGCTGGGGAGCGTGGCTGTCGCTGGCCGCGCTCATCGACACCGACCAGACGACGCGGCCGCTGCACCTCGCCTACGCCGGCCAGATGATCACCGGCGTCCTGGTGGCCGCCGTAGGGGCCGACTTCCTCGCGCGACGGTCCGCCGCCCTCCCCCGGCGGCGCGGGTGAGGAGGACCGCCCGGTTCCTGTTCGGGCGGCGGACGCGCCGGCGCTGGATCCATCTGATCCTCGGCGGCGCGCTCGCGATGCCGTACGTCTTCGTCGGCGAGGTCGTCGTCGGCCCCGCCCTCGGCACGAACCGGTTCTGGGGCGATCCCCGCGCTCAGCTCCTGTCGTTCGCCGTCGGCCTGCCGCTGGCCGCGATCACCGCGGCCCTGTTCCCGCTGACCCGCTCCCTGGAGGCCGCCGCCGTGCGCTCGTTGTGCGCCGTCGACGCGGACCGGCTCTCCTACGAGCCCGCCCGCGGCCGGGTGGCGAAGGTGCGCTCGGCGGCCTGGTTCACGCTGCATCTGGGCTTCGGCGGGATCATCGCCGGGATGTCGCTCGCGGTGCCGCCGTTCGCCGCCGTACTGATCGCCCTGCCCGTGGTCGCCGCTTTCAGCGACGGTCTGATCGGCATGCCCGAGGCCTGGGACCAGCCCTGGGCACTGGCGCTCACCCCGGTCGCGGGCGTCGCCTGCCTCGTCGCGCTCGCCGCGTGCGCGGGCGGCGCGGGCACCCTGCTCGCCCGCTGGGCACCGGACCTGCTCGGCCCGAGTCCCGAGGACCGGCTCGCGGCGGCCGAGGCCCGCGCCGCCGATCTGGCCGTACGCAACCGGCTCGCACGCGAGCTGCACGACTCCGTCGGACACGCCCTGAGCGCGGTCACCCTCCAGGCGAGCGCGGCCCGCCGGCTCCTCGACAGCGACCCGGAGTTCGTCCGCGAGGCGCTGGCCGCGATCGAGGACACCACCCGGCGCACGGTGGGGGAACTCGACGCGGTCCTCGGGGTGCTGCGGGAGGGCGACGCGCCCGGCACCGCACCCGCGCCCACGCTCGCCGCCGACCTGGACGGACTGCTGGACCGCACGCGGGCGGGCGGACTGCGGATCACGGCCGAGGTCGGCGTCGACCCCGGGACGCTGCCGCCGGTCCTGTCCCGCGAGGCCTACCGCATCGTGCAGGAGGGGTTGAGCAACGCCCTCAAGCACGCGGGAAAGCCCGTGTCCCTGCGGATCGCCTTGGCCGACGGGCACCTGGAGATCACCCTCGACAACCCCGTCACCTCCACCCCCGCCGGCCGCCCCGGCGGGGGCCACGGCCTGCGCGGGATCGCCGATCGCGCCCGGCTGCTGGGCGGGACGGCGCGGGCGGGCGCCACGGAAGGCGTGTGGCGGCTGCTCGTAAGACTGCCCCTGAAGGGACCCGCATGACGATCCGTATCGTCCTCGCCGACGACGAGCGCATGGTCCGCACCGCGCTGCGCGCCATCCTCTCCGCCGAGCCCGACCTGGAGGTCGTCGGCGAGGCCGCGACCGGCGCGGAGGCCGTGTCCGTCGTCCGTGAGCGGACCCCGGACGTCGTCCTCATGGACGTCCGGATGCCGGAGATCGACGGCATCCGCGCCACCGAGCAGATCCTCGCCACGCTCGCGCACCCGCCCCGGATCGTCGTCGTGACGACGTTCGAGAACGACTCCTACGTGTACGACGCCCTGCGCGCCGGAGCCGCCGGGTTCCTGCTGAAACGGGCCGAAGCCGACGCGCTCGTCCAGGCGGTACGGCTGATCGCGCGCAGCGACACCCTGCTGTTCCCGGCGGCCGTACGCACCCTCGCGACCGAGCACGCGCGGTCCCATCCCGCCCCACCGCCCTGGGTGGCGCGGCTCACCGGCCGGGAGAGCGAGGTACTGCGGCTGATGGCGGGCGGGCTGACCAACGCGGAGATCGCCGGGCGCATGGAGGTCGGTCCGGCCACCGTGAAGTCGCATGTGGCGGCGGTCCTGGCGAAGACGGGCACGCGGGACCGCACGCAGGCCGTGATCGCCGCCTACGAGGCGGGCTTCATGAACACTCGATGAGAAAAGCCCCGCGAGGGAACGATTCACTCCGGTCCGCTCGTCCTGCCGGTGGGATGAACAAGACGATCAGGCGCGCATCGGTCTTCACGCTGCTCCTCGTGTTCGCTCTGCTGGTGAGGGCGACCTGGGTGCAGTTCTACGAGGGCCGGGCACTCGCGGACGACACGGACAACCGGCGGAACGCGATTCAGACGTACGCGGCACCGCTCGGGAACATCATCGTGGCCGGTGAGTCGATCACCGGCTCGGTACGGACGAAGGGCGGCGATCTCGCGTACAAGCGCACGTACACCGACGGCGAGCTGTACGCGGCGGTGACGGGCTATGCCTCCCAGGCGTACGCGCCGACCCAGCTGGAGGGCGTCTACCAGGACGTTCTCAACGGCACGGACAACCGGCTGAAGACCGTGATGGACACGGTCACCGACACGCGGGCCGATCCGGGCAACGTGATCACGACGATCGACCCCGGGGTGCAGAAGGCGGCGTACGAGGCGCTCGGCGACAAGAAGGGCGCGGCGGTCGCGATCGACCCGACGACCGGTCAGATCCTGGCGGTCGTGTCGACCCCCTCGTACGACCCCTCGTCGCTGACGGACGCGAACACGGCCGGGACGGCCTGGAAGAAGCTCACCGAGGACTCCGACAAGCCGCTGACCAACCGCGCGCTGCGGCAGCCGGTGGCGCCGGGTTCGACGTTCAAGCTGGTCGTGGCGGCGGCCGCGCTGGAGGAAGGGCTGTACTCCTCGGTGGACGAGAAGACGAAGAGCCCGGACCCGTACACGCTGCCGGGCACCGTCACGGTGCTGGAGAACGAGAACAAGTCGGCGCCCTGCGAGAACGCCTCGATCCGGGTCGCGCTGCAGTACTCCTGCAACAACGTCTTCGCGAAGATGGCCCATGACCTCGGCCAGGACGAGGTGAGGGCGATGGCCGAGAAGTTCGGCTTCAACGACGACGAGCAGGACGTCCCGGTCCGCGCCTACCCGAGCGTGTACCCCTCCGGCATGGACGAGGCGCAGACCGCGCTGACCGGCATCGGCCAGTTCGACGTCACGGCGACGCCGTTGCAGATGGCCATGGTGTCGGCGACCATCGCCAACGGCGGCAGGCAGGTGTCGCCGCACATGGTGTCGCAGGTGACCGACGGCGGCGGCGATGTCCTCCAGGACCACGACTCCGACGCGGACACCACGCAGGTCGTCAGCTCCACGACGGCCGAACAGCTTCAGTCGGCGATGGAGACGGTCGTCGAGGACGGCACCGGCACGAACGCGCGGCTCTCCGGTGCGACCGTGGGCGGCAAGACCGGCACCGCCCAGCACGGCGAGAACAACAGCGAGACGCCGTACGCCTGGTTCACCTCCTACGCGAAGTCCGACACGAGCGGCGAGGAGGTGGCGGTCGCGGTCCTGGTCGAGCAGTCCGACGCCGCCCGCTCCGAGGTCAGTGGCAACGGGCTGGCGGCGCCGGTGGCGAAGGCGATGATGCAGGCGGCGCTGGCGGACTGAGGGCTACTTGACGCCCAGCACCTGCTCGATCGGGTCGATGGCGAAGTACACCAGGAACAGCGCCGAGGTGCCCCACAGCAGCCAGTGGACCTCCTTCGCCTTGCCGAGCACGGACTTGATGAGGACGTAGGCGACGAAGCCCGCCCCGATGCCGTTCGTGATGGAGTACGTGAACGGCATCACGGCGATGGTCAGGAAGGCCGGGATGGCGATCTCGTACCTGTCCCAGTCGATGTGCTTGACCTGGGTCATCATCAGGAAGCCGACGGCGACGAGGGCGGGCGCCGCGGCCTGGAGCGGGACGATGGTGAGCAGCGGACCGAGGAAGAGGGCGAGGGCGAACAGGCCGCCGGTGACCAGGTTGGAGAAGCCCGTGCGCGAGCCCTCGCCGACGCCCGCCGCCGACTCGATGTAGGAGGTCGCGGAGGACGAGGAGGCCGCACCGCCCGCGACCGCCGCGGCGCCGTCGATGAGCAGCACCCGACCGAGGTTCGGGACCTTGCCCTCCTCGTCCAGCAGGTTCGCCTCGGCGGTGATGCCGACGACCGTGCCCATGGTGTCGAAGAAGTCGGACAGCACGAGCGTGAAGACGAGCAGCACGACCGTGATGACCGTGGTCTCGCCGAACGCGCCGAACAGGCTGAACTGGCCGATGAGTCCGAAGTCGGGGGTGTCGACCAGCTGGTCGGGCCACTCCGGCGTGGTCAGGCCCCAGCTCTTGATGTCGGCGACCGAGTTGATGACGAGCGCGACGACCGTCATGACGACGATGCTGATCAGGATCGCGCCCTTCACCTTGCGCGCGAGCAGCCCGATCGTCAGCAGCACCCCGAGACAGAACACGAGGATCGGCCAGCCGGTGAGGGTGCCGGTGCCCCCGAGCTGCACCGGAACCGTGGTGTTCGCCGCGTCCGGGATGCGGCTGACGAAGCCGGCGTCGACGAAGCCGATGAAGGCGATGAACAGGCCGATGCCGACGCTGATCGCCTGCTTCAGGGGTTGCGGGATGGCGTGCATGACGGCCTCGCGCAGGCCGGTGACGACCAGGACGCAGATCAGCAGGCCTTCCAGGACGACCAGGCCCATCGCGTCGTCCCAGCTCATCAGCGGGGCGATCTGGAAGGCGACGACGGCGTTCAGGCCGAGGCCCGCGGCGAGCGCGAGCGGGAGGTTGCCGCCGACGCCCATGATGACCGTCATCACGGCGGCCACCAGGGCGGTGGCGGTGGTGAGTTGGACCGGATCGAGCGTCTCGCCGAACTTGTCCTTCGCGCTGCCCAGGATGATGGGATTCAGGACAAGGATGTAGGCCATGGTGAAGAACGTGGCGAAGCCGCCGCGTATCTCGCGGCCGAAGGTGGACCCTCGTTCGGAGATCTTGAAGAAGCGGTCGACGCTGTTCGCGGCGGGCGGTGGGCTCCCTGGCCGGTCGACGGTCTTCTGGGTCTCGGACATGGCTGCGGCTCCTTGATGCCTGACTGCTCGATGTGCGGATGCTGGCTGGATTGTTCCCCTGTTGAACCGGGTTCAGGTTTTCCCCGTGTTACGGAATCAGCGCTGTTCACGTGCGATGGACCACACGTCGTTCGAATCCCCGTACACGTCAGGTGTTCGATCACTGCTACGCTTCCGCACCTCGACCGGATGATCTCCGTAACACCCCCACCCCCTCGCATGTCATTCACATGTCACTCACAGGCAGGAGAGGTCGCCCGTGGGCACAGTCGTCGACGACGCGGCCGCCGTGGAGTTCCATGCCTTCTTCGAACGCCACTACGCCGAACTCTCCCGGCTGGCGCATCTGTTGACGGGCGAGGCGGACGCCGCCGACGACCTGGCCGCGGACGCCCTGCTGGCGCTGTGGCATCGCTGGGACCGGGTCCGCGCGGCCGACCACCCCGTCGCCTACGCCCGGGGCGTGGTCGCCAACCTGGCCCGCACCCGGGTCCGCGGCGCGGTGCGCGAGCGGCGCCGGATCGCCCTGTTCTGGTCGCAGCGCGAGGAGAAGACCGAGAACCCGGACGTGGCCGGAGTGGTCGACGTCCAGGAGGCGCTGCGTAGACTGCCGTTCCGCAAACGGGCCTGTGTGGTGCTCCGGCACGCCTTCGACCTCTCGGAGAAGGACACCGCGCTCACCCTCGGGGTCTCCGTCGGTACGGTCAAGAGCCAGACCTCGAAGGGGATGGCGGAGCTGCAACGGCTGCTCGGCTCCCAGGGGGCATCGCGCAAGGTGCACGCGGCGATGGCGCGCACCGGCGACACCGCGGAAGGGGACCGATGACGATGCGGCGGGA
The DNA here is from genome assembly GCF_053587635.1 of Streptomyces sp. NPDC003635. Taxonomy (NCBI): domain Bacteria; kingdom Bacillati; phylum Actinomycetota; class Actinomycetes; order Kitasatosporales; family Streptomycetaceae; genus Streptomyces; species Streptomyces sp. NPDC003635. Next base: position 116,239 of record NZ_JBSFOK010000018.1, read on the forward strand.
CGTGCACGACGAACTGCGCGCCCGGCTGCACGAGGCGGCCGAGGCGCACGAGCCGAACCGCGCGCGCATCCTCGCCCGGATCGAGCGCGGTATGGAGACTCCGGGGCGGATCCGTTCCGACCACCGATCGACCCGCCCGCCGGTGTTCGGCTGGGTGCGCGTGGTCGGCGCCACCGCCGCGGTCGCGGGCGTGCTGGCGATCGGCGGGTACGCGGTGGCGTCGGCCGTGAAGGAGGACACCCCGCAGCAGACGGTGGCCACGTCGCCGACGCCCACCCCCTCGCCGGACGCGACCAGCCGCGCGCCGGTCCGGCCCGCTCCCCCGGCCGACCCCAGCCCGGAGTCGTCGAAGGAGGCCACCCGCGAGCCGAGCGGCTCGCCGACCACGGCGGGGCCGACGCACACCGGGACGCCGCCCGCCGCCGGTGCGGAGGACGGTCCGCTGTGGTCGGACGGCTCGGTCGACCCGCACAGCAACGAGTTCTGGGCGCAGAGCAATGTGACCCTGAAGACCGACGAGCAACTCAGCGAGCTGACAGTGAAGTTGAAGGTCGCGCAGACCGGCGGGGTGACCTCCTCCGGCGCCTGGCGCTCGCTGCCCGAGGGCGACTTCACGCTGACGGTCGACGAGCGGGACGGCTTCCTCGTCTACACCTGGGTCCTCAAGGACGGCCGGACGGTCCCGGCGGGCGAGTGGGTGTTCGCGGGGCAGTACGACCATGACCGCGGTGGCCGGGACGCCCAGGCCGACGGCTACTCGGCGACGGCCCACGCGGGCGACGAAGAACTGTCCGTGGCGGGCGACTTCGCTCCCCACGAGGACGACGAGGCGGACGCCGAAGGCGGCTCGTAGGAAATTCCCGAAGCAGCGGCAACCCATTCCCGACCGGCGGCGACCAGGTAGCGCAAGGAACAACTCCCCACGCAAGGAATGGGCATGACTGCACCAGCTGAACAGCGCGTCCGCCACCGCCGCCGGGTCACCAAGCGGCGGGCCGTGATCGCCTCAGCCTCGGCCCTCGGCATCACCGGCGCGGCGATCGTCACCACGACGATGCTGTCCTCCGCGGGCGCCGCCTCCTCCTGGCCGACCGCCAAGGGCAGCCAGGCCGTGACCAGCACCATCAAGGTGTCGGGCACCTACGACGGCGGCTACAAGAAGTTCTACGGCAGCGGCGCGCTCGGCGGCGACAGCCAGGACGAGGGCCAGGACCCGGTCTTCCAGCTGGCCGACGGCGCGGTCCTGAAAAACGTGATCATCGGCACCCCGGCCGCGGACGGCGTGCACTGCCTGGGTTCCTGCACGCTCCAGAACGTGTGGTGGCTGGACGTCGGCGAGGACGCGGCGACCTTCAAGGGCAAGTCCGCCGGCTCCGTGTACACGGTCTACGGCGGCGGCGCGAAGAACGGCTCGGACAAGGTCCTGCAGTTCAACGGCGCGGGCAAGCTGGTCGTGAGCAAGTTCCAGGTCGCCAACTCCGGCAAACTGGTCCGCAGTTGCGGCAACTGCTCCACGCAGTACAAGCGCACGGTCATCATCAACGACGTGGATGTCACCGCGCCGATGAACTCGATCGTGGGCATCAACTCCAACTACGGGGACACCGCCTCGCTGCGCAAGGTCCGTGTCCACGGGGACAGCGGCAAGAAGATCAAGACGTGCGTCCGGTTCAAGGGCAACAACACCGGCGCCGAGCCGACGCAGCTCGGTGTGGGCCCGGACGGAACGTCATGCCGCTTCACCGCGTCTGACATCACGTACCAGTAACCCCAAGGGCCTGCTGACCTGAGCCCCCCTCGGTCAGCAGAAGAAGCGCCCCCCACCGGTGACGACCGGTGGGGGGCGCTGCGCTCCGACGCGCGGAACCCGATCAGCAGTCCTCCTTCCAGGGCTGCCAGTCCCCGAGATACGAAGCCCGCGTCACCGACTCCGCCTGCTCGGGCGTGAGTTGGGGGCGGTTCTCCGGGACCGTGATCTCGGCGCCGGGGCCGAGGTTGCGGTGTTCGGCGAACCGCTGCCGCTGCCACGGGTAGGCGTCCGACATGTTGGCGTAGGGCGCGACCGCGTCGACACCGGGGCCGAGCCAGGTCTCGCGGACGGTGAGCATCGGGCTCGCGGTCCGGTCGGAGCTGGGCACCCAGGGGCGGGCCAGTTTGTAGTAGGCGTCCGGGGCCTCGCTGGTGACACGGCTCCTGGTGACCAGGTAGCCGCGCGGGTTGGCGCCCGCCGTCGAGGGCGCGAAGACGAAGCCGTACGGGGCGGCGGTCAGGTCGGTGCGGGTCAGCGTGCGGAAGTGGCAGTGCTCGAAGACGGCCGTGGCCCGCCCGAACACGAAGTCGACATCGCCCTCGGCATAGCAGTGCGCGAAGTACTGCCGGGCGAAGACGGTGAGCGCGCCGGTGTCGGCGTACAGGGTGTCCTGGTGGCCGAGGAAGCGGCAGTGGTGGAAGGCGGAGCGGTCGCCCATGACCTTGAGGGCGACGGCCTGCGTGCCGCTGATCCGGGGGTGATCGGCGCGCAGCCAGTCATTGGCGAACGTGATCCGGTGGGCGGTGAAGCCGTCGGCGCGCACGGTCGTGGTGGCCGAGCCGGTGGTGCCGTAAGGGCCGGAGCCGTCGGGCTTGGGGGTGCCGGCGGCGTTGTCGTAGACGATGACCACCTCACGGGGGCCGTCTCCGGCGCCGAGCCAGGTCATCTCGGTACGGGAGAGGTCGACGGTGACCGTCTCCCGGTAGGTGCCGGGCGCGAGGACCAGCGTCCAGCCGCTGCCGGTGGTGGCGTTCACCGCGGACTGCACGGTGGTGTGGTCACCGCGCCCGTGCGGGTCGACGTAGAGCGTGGTCGGGGTGAGCCGGGCGGCGGGCGAGCCGTACCGGCCGAACGGGCGGGGGCCGGGGGCGGCCGGTGCGGGGGTGGCGCCGAGGGCGACGGCCGCGCCCGCGCTCGCCACCAGGAAACCCCTTCTGGACAGGGGGACATGCATGCGCGTGCTCTCCTTTCCGGGAGCGGCCGGGGCGAGTGCGGGCGCCCCGGCCGTGGCGCGGGTCAGCAGATGCGGCCGGCTCCGGCGCGGTGGTCGACGATGCCCGGGACGGCCCGCGGGTGATCGACCCTGGTGCGCAGCGTGGGCGTCCAGCCGACGCCGGACTGGAGGGTCTCGGCGGGGATCTCCGCGTTGTGGACGGCGATCAGATCGGTGAGCCTGCCGTTGACGTAGTTGTTCTCGGCGGTCAGCGGAGCCTCGTTCCACTTCTTCAGCAGCTTGCCGGTGCTGATCCCGGAGGCCAGCGAGAAGGCGTTGTCGGTGGCGTGCAGCTGCGAGGAGGCGCCGATGCCGAAGACGTAGCCGAACTTCTGGCCGCCGGTCACCACGAAGTGGTTGTTGTACACGTCGACCTGCCCGAACCGCACGCGCGGCGCCCGCTCCACGATGCCCTCGAAGCGGTTGTGGTGCAGGGTGACCCTGAGCTTGCCGGAGTCGGTCGAGCCCGCGCCGTCGCTGTTGCCGATCAGCATGGTCTTGTCGTGATCCCGGAAGGAGTTCCAGGACACGGTCACGTGGTCGGCACCGCGCACCACGTCCACCAGCCCGTCGTGCTGCTGGTAGACCTTGCCGAAGTACTCCGGCAGGGAGCTGTCGGGATACCGGCCGTCGGTCAGGGTGTTGTGGTCGATCCACACATGGGTGGACCCGTAGACGACGACCCCGTCGTACTCGGAGTTCCAGGCGCCGGTCTTGTTGTCGTCGGTCGGGTCCCACTGCGGGAAGCAGTCGAGAGGGGCCTCGATGGTGAGGTTCCGGACGATCACGTTGTCGACACCCCGGATCTGCAGGCTGCCGCCGCGGATCCCGGAGTCGCGCCCGACGCCCACGATCGTCGTGTTCGCGGGCACGCTCGCCTTGATCATCTTGTCCTGGTTCGCGGCGGACGCGGCCCGCAGATCCTCCTGCTCCCCGCTGACCGGGGTGTCGTGCCCCCACACCGCGGGGTCGTAGTCGGCGAGGTACCGCTGGAAGTCGTACCCCTCGGCGGCGAGCGAGTCACACCCCTCCGAGACGGCGTCGATCACGCCCTTGACCGCGATGATCCGGGGCGCGGTCCCGCCGTCGGCGAGGGCGGCCCTGAACTCGGCCCAGGTGGAGACGGTGTGCACGTGCGCGGCGTCGGCGGCGGCGCCCCCGGTGGTCCCGGCCCCCTCCGAGGCCCATCCGTCCCCGGCGGCGAGCACCTCACGGCCCAGGTCACGGGAGGAACCGGCCTGGGCGGCCCCGGTCACCCCGAGCACGAGCGCGGTACAGCCGATCAGCACGGCGCCTCTGGTAATGGCATGCCCATGCCACTTCTCTGTGTTCATGGTGCGGCTCTCTTCTCTCACGTGGTCAGTGGTTCAGGCGGCGGCCTCGGGCCAGGTGATCCAGGCGTCCGGGATCACCTCGTCGAGCCGCCGCAGATCCCGCGGGCGCAGCACCCGCGTACGCAGCAGCTCCCGCGCCACGAGCCGGGCCACCTCGATGGCCCCCGGCGGATTGAAGTGCGTGTTGTCCTGCTCGGTGGCGGTCCAGTTGAAGTACTTCTTCGTCTCCTCGACCCCGAGCGACTGCCACAACGCGAGTGACAGCGCCTGAACGTCGAGCAGGGCCACCCCTTCCTCCTCGGCGAGCGAACGCATCGCCGCCGGGTAGTCGCCGTGGCTCGGCGAAGCGTTGCCGTCGGCGTCGAACCTCCGCCGCTCGACGGCGGTGGCCAGCACGGGCCGGGCCCCACGGGTCCGGGCCCCTTCGACGTACCGCCGCAGACAGTCCTTGTACGTCGTCCAGGGCTCGGTGTACCGGGTCGGGTCCGTGGCCTTCTCGTCGTTGTGGGCGAACTGGATCAGCAGGAAGTCCCCGGGCCGAATGGCCCCGAGAATGACCTCCAGCCGCCCTTCGTCGACGAAGCTTTTGGAACTGCGCCCGTTCACAGCGTGATTGGAGACGACGAGCGCCTTCCGGAGGAAGAAGGGAAGGGCCATCCCCCACCCGGTCTCAGGAGCGGCGTCGGCGTATTTCTGAGCGGCGGTGGAATCCCCGGCGATGAAGACGGTGCGCGAGCGCTGCTCACCGGCGTGGGCAGTACCGAAGGTGACAGGCAAAGCAGCGGCGAAGGCGGCGACCTGTCTACGGGACATCGACAACTGACGTGACCTTCCTTCCCTGGGGGCGCGGGGCTGCGTCGATGTGCGGCTCTGCCGCGTGGGCGCGACCAGCCACGACAGGCCGGCAGCCCCCCACGCGACAACAGCCCTCGAATGCTCAGGAACTCTGTTCCTTCCACTCGGCCTGTGCCTCATTGAGCTGCTCGGCCAGGGTGTCGAGGAACTCCTTCGCGTCCAGGTCCCCGAGCAGCACCTTCTGGAAGTTCGGCTCGTTGTCGGCCTTGGAGATGGTGTTCCAGTCCGGCAGGTAGTACGGCAGCTGGACGATGGTCGTGGAACCGTCGGTCAGCGCCTGCGCCGCCAGCTTCGTGGGCTCGGCAGTGGAGACCCACGCGTCCTTCGCCGCGTCATTGTTCGCCGGCACCTGCCCCGCGGACTCGTTGAACTTCGAGTTCTCCTCGTGCGACACGGCGAACTCGATGAACTTCCAGGCCGCTTCCTTGTTCTTGGAGCTCTGGAACACCCCGAGACCGTCGACGGGGTTGGACACCTGGACCCGCTTGCCGCCGGCACCCACCGGCTGCGGAATCCCCCGGAACTTGTCGGTGCCGAACGCCTTCACATGGTCCTGGTACGAACCCAGGTTGTGGTTCAGCATCCCGATGGTGCCGGAGTCCCACTGCGCGACCATCTTGGTGAAGTCGTTGTTGAGGTCGGCGGCGGGGGTGACCTTCTTGTAGAGCGCCGCGTACTTCTCCAGCGCCTCCACGTTCTTCGGGTCGTTCACGGTGGTCTTGTCGCCGTTCCAGAACGAGGTGATCCCGCTCTGCCCGTACATCGCGTCCAGCGCCTGGGCGATGGATCCGGCGCCGCCCCGGATCGTGTAACCGAACTCGTTCTTCTTGGAGTTCGTCAGCTTCTCCGCGGCCTCGTAGAAGGCGTCCCAGGTCGACGGCTCGTCCAGACCCGCCTTCTCGAACAGGTCGGTCCGGTAGTAGAGGACACCGTTGTTCGCGGAGGTCGGAATGGAGTACAGCGCATCGTCGCCGCCCCCGGCCGCCTTCAGCGAGGTGACCATGTCCTCGTTGAGCTTGCCGTTCAGGGCGGACCCGGCGAGCCGGTCGTCCAGCGGCTCCAGGGCGTTCTGCGCGGAGAACCCGGCGAGCATGGCGGCGCCCACACCGCCGACGTCCGGCAGGCCGCCGCCCTGGATGGCCGTGTCGACCTTGGACTGGTACTCGGTGGAGGCGATCCCGACGTACTCGACCTCGATGTCCGGGTTCGCCTTCTCGAAGTCGGCGATGATCTCCTTCCAGATGTCGGTGCGCACACCGCCGTTGTTGTCCCAGAAGACGATCTTGCCCGTGCCGGAACCCTCGGATCCCTTATCCCCGCCGCCGCCACTGCCGTCGTCGCCGCAGGCGGTGACGGTGAGGGCGAGCACGGAGCCCAGGGCGACGGCCATGGCAGCGCGCCTGCTTCTACTGATGCTGATCTTCATTGGTCGGCTCTCTTCTTCTGGATCCAGCGAGATGTGGAGTGGTGGGGGGCAGTGGCGGACATACAGGGTGAGGGAGGTGAAACCGGTCAGGCGCTTGTCACGGAGGTGCGTCATTGCGGCTCCCAACAGGCCTACGGGGACGGCGAGTTACGAGGGAACGACCCGGAAGTGCGTGAAGCTCGCCGCACCGGCGTGTCCCTGACCGGTGGGTGCGAGGGCGAACAGACCGAGCAGGGCGCCGACCCAGCGCCAGGGGGTGGCCGCGAAGACGGGCCCTGACGGGGTCCAGCCGTCGCCGACGTCGTGGAAGAAGCGGCAGCGGGCCCCGGATCCGATCTCGATGCGCAGCCGCGCCCGCCCCTCGGGGGCGAGGCGGGGATGCGAGGCGTCCCGCTCCTGCTCGGCGACGGCTTCCGCGAACCGGTGGACCAGGTGGACCGTGCCGTCGGTGCCCCGCTGGAGCCCGATCCAGGAGAAGGCGTCCCCGAGGACGGCGAGCCCGGCCCGCGCTCCCGGTTCCGTGGTGTCCAGGCGCAGTTCGGTCTCGACGGCGGCCGGCGTCCCGGGCAGCCGCTGGGTGAGGACGTTCGGCATCCTGCGCAGGTCGTGCGCGTCGGCGGTGCGGACGCAGGTCAGCCGGAGCCCGTCGGCGGAGTGCTGGGTGGACCAGCCCTCGCGCGGGTTGGCGGTCCACTGCCACTGCCGGCCGTACCGTCCGCCGGGGAAGTCGTCGTCGGTGGCGGGCGCGGCGGGCGGCTGCGGCGGCAGGGCGGGCTTGCGATGTACGGCGACGGGGGCGCCCGCGTCGCCGAGGACCGGCCAGCCGTCGGCGCCCCAGCGCATCGGCTGGAGGTGCACGACCCGGCCGTAGGCGCCCCGCTGCTGGAAGTGGAGGAACCAGTCCTCACCCGCCGGGGTGCGCACCCAACCGCCCTGGTGGGGACCGTTGACCTCGGTGTCCTTCTGTTCGAGGACGATCCTCTCCTCGTACGGGCCGAAGAAGGCGCGTGAGCGGAAGGCGCCCTGCCAGCCGGTCTCCACTCCCCCGGCGGGGGCGAGGATCCAGAACAAGCCGTCGTGCCGGTAGAGCTTGGGGCCTTCCAGGGTGAACCAGCCGGGGATCCGGTCGCCGTCGACGATCACCTTGCCGTCGTCGAGGAGTTCGGTGCCGTCGGGGCGCATCCGGTGCCCGGTGAGGCGGTTCTTGACGCCGGAGCGGGACTTGGCCCAGGCGTGCACCAGGTAGGCCTCGCCGGTCTCCTCGTCCCACAGCGGGCAGGGGTCGATCAGCCCCTTGCCGGACTTCAGCAGGTGCGGCCGGGTCCACGGCCCCCGGATCGCAGGGGCGTTGACCTGGTAGATGCCCTGGTCCGGGTCGCCCCAGAAAATCCAGAAGCGGTCGTCGTGATGGCGCAGGGAAGGGGCCCAGACCCCGCAGTCGTGCCGGGGCGTCCTGAACTCGGCGGCCGGTTCCAGGCGTTCGAGGGCGTGGCCGACCAGGGTCCAGTTGACGAGGTCGCGGGAGTGCAGCAGGGGCAGCCCGGGGGCGCGGCCGAAGCTGGAGGCGGTGAGGAAGAAGTCGTCGCCGACGCACAGGACGTCCGGGTCGGACCAGTCCGCGTTCAGGACCGGGTTGGTGTAGGTCGTCACTGGCTCACCGCCTTCCTGATGAGCGCCGTCGCCGCGTCCCGGTCGAGGCGTCCGTCGGCGACGACGGTGACGATCCTGCGGACGACGGTGTCGCCGGGGGCGATCGGCAGCCGGTCCTCGTACGCCAGGGAGGAACCCACCCCCGGGTACTCGGCCGCCCGCACGAACCACGGGTCCCGGCGGGTGCGTTCGGTCGCCCCGGCGAACACCAGCGTCCAGGTGGAGCCGACCAGGGCGACCCAGTCGGCGCGGCTGCCGTGCGCCGCCTCCTCGCCCTCCGCGGCGGGGGTGAGGACGTCCGGGGCCGAGGCCTCCTTGCGGGCCCGCCAGAAGAAGCCGCCGTAGGCCGCGCCGGGGCGCCCGTTGGTGGCGGGGCTGCCGATGGACAGCACGCCGGCCGTGAGGTTGGTGAGCGCGAAGGTGAAATCCAACGCCCAGGCGGAGTCGGTCAGTTCGGTCGCGGCGACGGTACGGCGCTCGCGCAGCAGCTCGGCGCCCGCCGCCATCCAGCGCAGCTCCTGCACGAAGCCGTCCGGGTCACGCAGCTGGAAGCCCGCGTGGCGCTGGGCGCCGTGGTTGTCCAGCTCGGTCGGGCCCTGGTCGCGGACGAAGGTGCGCCCGCCCCAGAAGTTGTGCCCCTCGACGTCGGGAACGGCGACACCGACGCCGAGGTGGTGGAGGTGGTCGGCGGGGCTCAGCTCGGTGACCGCCGTACCGGACAGGGTGGTGACCGGGTGCAGATAGGGGCGCGGGGAGAGCCGGTCCGGCAGTTCGGGCCGGGTGGCGTACCGGCCGACCGGGCGGCCCGCGACCCGCAGGACCGGGGTGTCGTGGGGTGTCATGTGCTCACCTCTTTGCGGAGTCCGTGGGGCAGCGCCCAGGGGGCGCCCAGCTCGGAGTAGAGGGCGAGGGAGTCGGCGGCGGCCGCGACCAGGCCGTCGATGCCGGGCACGACCCGGCGCTGTTCCCCGGGGAGTTGCTGCCAGACCCCGGCGGGCAGCGGGTCGGGGTCCGGGGCGAGCCGGATCGCCTCGACGACCTTCATGAAGGCGCCGGTCGCCTCGGGGGTGACGAGCAGCTCGGCGCCGTCGTTGAGATGCCGTACGAGGTTCTCCAGCAGGTCGGTACGGCCGTACTCGGACTCCTCGGGGCCGTGGCCCGCGCGCTGCAGCAGGACCCGGTCCTGCTTGTACCAGAAGGTGATCCGGCCGCGGCTGCCGTGCACCACGGCATACGGCTCGTCGGGATGCTCCGCGCACAGGGTGGCGGCGACGGCGACCGGGTGACCCTGGGAGGTGGAGACACGGACGCAGGAGGTGTCGTCGGACTCGATGTCGTTGGCGCGCAGCAGCTCGGTCTCGACGTCGGTGACGTCCTCGGCGCGGCTGGATCCGCCGAGCGCGAGCGCGGTGGCGACGGCGTGCGCGAGCGGGTTGGTCAGCGCCCCGTCGATCACGTCGACGCCGTTCAGGCGTCGCTTGCCGGCCCAGGGTGCGCGCCGGTAGTAGGCCTCGGGACGGGCCCAGGCGCCGGCCCCGCCGATGCCGACGAGTCGGCCGATGGTGCCCTCGGCGATCATCCGCCGGATCGCGGGCACCGCGAGCGAGCCGAGCGACTGGAAGCCGATCTGGCAGGCGACGCCCGCCGCAGCGACCCCGTCCGCCATGCGCCGGAACTCGGCGAAGGAGGGAGCGGGGGGCTTCTCCAGCAGCAGGTGCACACCGCGGGCCGCCGCCTGGAGCGCCAGGTCCGTGTGGGTCGGGATCGGGGTGCAGATCACCGCGACACGGGCGCCGGTGGAGTCCAGGAGCGCGCCGAGGTCGGCGGACTGCTCGGGCGTGCCGAGGCCCGCGGGGATCTCCGCCTCGGTCAGGGGCGTCAGCTCGCAGATTCCGGCCAGCCGTACGACGCCCTTGTCCTGGAGCCGTCGGATGTTCTCCAGATGCCAGCGACCGTGGCCGCGCGCGCCCGCCAGGACGATGTCGGTGCCGCTCATGGGATCCTCCCCGCGCCCGTGCCGCGTGTAGGTGTCCAGCCCACGTCGCCCGTGAGACCGCACTCGGCCCGCCGCCGCGCCGAGGCCCGGCGGGCCTCCTCCTGAGGTCCGCTCGGCCTGGCGGAGCCCCAGGCGCGGGGGTCGTGGGCGGCGAGGTGCTTCCTCAGCACGCCCAGGAGGGCGCGCGGGACGGGGAACCGGTGGTGTCTCATCCCTTCACCGCCCCCGCGCTGAAGCCGGTGATCAGCCACTTCTGGATGAAGGCGAACACGAGCACGACGGGTACGGCGGCGATGATGCCGCCCGCCGCGAGCGCGCCGAGGTCGACGCTGTCCGCGCTCATCAGGGTGTTCAGGCCGACCGGGATGGTCTGCTTGTCCTGGTTGTTGAGGAACATCAGCGCGAACAGGAAGTGGTTCCAGGAGTGCACGAAGGCGAAGGAGCCGACCGCGATCAGCCCGGGCCGCAGCAACGGCAGGACGACGACCCGGAAGGCCCGCAGCCGCCCGCACCCGTCGACCCAGGCGGCCTCCTCCAGGGAGTACGGCACGTTCTTGATGAAGTTGCTGATCAGGATCATCGACAGCGGGAGCTGGAAGACCGTCTCCGCGAGGATGACGCTGCCCAGCGAGTTGATCATCTGCAGTTCGGCGAAGATCTCGAACAGCGGCACCAGCAGCAGCGCGCCGGGCACGAACTGCGAGCAGAGCAGGCCGAGCATGAAGGCCCGCTTGATCTTGAAGTCGAACCGGGCGAGGGCGTAGCCGCCGGCCAGGGCGACCAGGGTCGTCATCACCAGGGTGGCGACGCCGACCAGGACGCTGTTCTGGAAGTAGGTGCCGAAACTGCGCTCGTTCCAGACCTTCTCGAAGTGGTCGAAGGTCATCGGCCAGGGCACGAGCGAGGTGGAGCCGGCCGGGCGGAGCGCGAAGAGCAGGATCCAGTAGAACGGGATCAGGGTGAAGAGCAGATAGATGCCGAGCGGGAGGTAGATGTGCCAACGCGGGACCTCGTCCCAGGCGCGGTGCCTGCCCGAAGGGCGCGGCGGCGGCGGGTTCCGCCGGGCGGCGGGCACGACGGGGACGGCTTCCTTGACGCTCACTTGCTCTCACCTCCGAACTTGCTCAGCCGCAGATAGACCATCGAGCAGAAGAGCAGGATCACGAACGCCACGGTCGTCAGGGCCGACGCGTAGCCGAAGTTGTGGGCGTCGACGCTGGTGTTGGCGATGTACAGCGGGAGTGTCGTCGTCTCCCCCGCGGGCCCGCCCCCGGTGAGGGTGTAGAGCAGGTCGACGTTGTTGAACTCCCACACCGCGCGCAGCAGCGTGGACAGGATGATGGCGTCCTTCAGATGGGGCAGCGTGATGTGCCAGAACTGCTTGAACCGGCTGGCCCCGTCGACCTCGGCGGCCTCGTACAGGTCCTTCGAGACGGACTGGAGGTCGGCGAGGATGAGGATCGCGAAGAAGGGCACTCCGCGCCACAGGTCGGCGACGATCGCCGCCGGGAAGACGGTGGAGGTGTCCGACAGCCAGCTGGTGCCGTAGGAGCCGATGCCCATGTCCGCGAGGTAACGGGTGAGGCCGGTCTGGGAGTTGTAGAGCAGCACCCAGATCGCGGAGGTCAGCACACCGGAGACGGCCCAGGGCGAGAAGACCAGCGCGCGGCCGAGCCCCCGTCCCACGAAGGTCTGGTTGACGATGAGGGCCAGCGCCAGACCGAAGAGCAGTTGGAGTCCGACCTCGACGAAGACCCACTTGGCGCTGAAGACGAGGGTGTCCCAGAACAGCGGGTCGTCGGTGAAGGCGTGGACGAAGTTGTCGAAGCCCGCGAAGCCGTTCCGCCAGGGCTTGGTGGGGTTGTAGTCCTGGAGGCTGTAGTAGAAGACGCTGATGACCGGGTAGGCGATGAAGCCCAGCATCAGCAGGGCGGCCGGGGCGATCAGCAGGTACGGCAGTCTGCGGGGGGTGGCGGAGGCACGGCGCCGCCTCGGTGGCGCGGGCGGTTTCGCCACGGCTGCGGCTTGGGCCATGACTGTTTCTCCGATCTCTTGCGTCGTGCGGGAAGCGCTTTCTCCATGGACACGGCTGTGCTGGTCGTGCTGTTCGCTGTGGTTCAGCCCGCGTAGGGGTCCGCCACCCTGCCCGGGCGGGCGAGGAACTCGAAGTCGCAGCCGGTGTCGGCCTGCGTGATCTGCTCGTTGTAGAGCGCGCCGTAGCCGCGCTCGTAGCGAACGGGCGGCGGGGTCCACTCCGCCCTGCGTCGCTCCAACTCCTGCTCTCCGACGTGGAGATGGAGGCTGCGCGCCTCGACGTCCAGCGTGATCGGGTCGCCCGTGCGGACGAGGGCGAGCGGTCCGCCGATGTACGACTCGGGCGCCACGTGCAGCGCGCAGGCGCCGTAACTGGTGCCGCTCATCCGGGCGTCGGAGATCCGGACCATGTCACGGACGCCTTGCTTGAGCAGGTGCTCGGGGATGGGGAGCATGCCGTACTCGGGCATGCCGGGGCCGCCCTTGGGGCCGGCGTTGCGCAGCACCAGCACACTGTCGGCGGTGATGCCCAGCGAGAGGTCGTTGATGGTGCGCTGCATGGTCTTGTAGTCGTCGAAGACGACCGCGGGACCGGTGTGCTTGAGCAGGTGCGGCTCGGCGGAGATGTGCTTGATGACGGCGCCGTCCGGGCAGAGGTTGCCGCGCAGTACGGCGACCCCGCCCTCGCTCGCGACGGGGTTGTCGCGGGGCCGGATGACGTCGGCGTCGTGCACCTGGGCGCCGGCGATCTGCTCGCCCAGGGTGCCGTTGACCGTGGGCCGGTCCAGGTGCAGCAGGTCGGTGATGCGGGAGAGGAAGGCGGGGAGGCCACCGGCGAAGTGGAAGTCCTCCATGAGGTAGGTCTGTCCGCCGGGCCGGACGTTGGCGAGCACGGGGACCGTACGGGCGATGCGGTCGAAGTCGTCGAGGGTGAGCTCGATCCCCGCCCGCCCCGCCATGGCGATCAGATGGATGACCGCGTTGGTGGAGCCACCGAGCCCGAGCACGGTGGTGACGGCGTCCTCGAAGGCCTCCCGGGTGAGGATCCCGGACGGCTTGAGCCCGCTCCAGGCCAGGTCCACCGCCCGGCGCCCGGAGGCGGCGGCCATCCGCTCGTGCCCGGAGTCGACGGCCGGGATCGAGGAGGCGCCGGGCAGCGTCATGCCGAGGGCCTCCGCCGCCGCGGTCATCGTGGACGCGGTGCCCATGGTCATGCAGTGACCGGGACTCCTGGCCAACCCGCCCTGCAGCTCTCGCAGTTCACAGTCGGTCAGATTGCCGGCGCGGTGCTCGTCCCAGTACTTCCACATGTCGGTACCGGACCCGAGGGTCGCACCCCGCCAGTGCCCCGGCAGCATCGGTCCGGCCGGCACGAAGAGCGAGGGGACGTCGGCCGAGGCCGCGCCCATGAGCAGGGCGGGCGTCGACTTGTCGCAGCCGCCGAGCAGTACCGCCGCGTCGACGGGATACGAGCGCAGCAGCTCCTCGGTCTCCATCGCGAGGAGGTTGCGGTAGAGCATCGGGGTCGGTTTCTGGTAGGTCTCCGAGAGGGTGGAGACCGGGAACTCGAGCGGGAAGCCCCCGGCCTGCCACACGCCCCGCTTGACCGCCTGTGCGCGCTCGCGCAGGTGGACGTGACAGGGGTTGATGTCGGACCAGGTGTTGAGGACGGCGATCACCGGACGGCCCCGGTACTCCTCGTCCTCGTACCCCAGTTGACGCATCCGGGCGTTGTGCGACCAGGTGCGCAGCTGGCCCTCGGTGCCGTACCACTGATGGCTTCTGAGCTCTTGCGGCGCCTTCACAGGGACCATCCGGCGGCTATCGCGGCGACCTCGGCGCGGTCGTCCTCGGGCAGCGGCTTGCTCGGCGGGCGGACGTCGCGGCGGCACAGGCCGAGGGAGGCGAGGGCCTCCTTGACGACGGTGACGTTGTTGGCGGAGCCGTTGGCGGCACGCAGTTCCTCGAAGCGGCGGATCTGCTCCCAGACCTTCATGGCGGCCGGGTAGTCCCCCGATCGAAGCGCTTCGATCATGTTCAGCGAAACGGCCGGGGCGACGTTCACCAGCCCCGAGGTGAAGCCGGTGGCGCCCGCGGAGAAGTAGGAGGGGGCGTAGGGCTCGGCGAGCCCGGCCACCCAGACGAACCGCTCCAGGCCCGCGTCCCGGGCGAAGGCGGCGAACTTGGCGGCGTCCGGCACGGCGTACTTGACGCCGACGACGTTCGGGCAGGAGTCGGCGAGTTCGGCGAGCCGCCCGCCGGTGAGCTGCGCGTTGCGGATGTACGGGACGACGCCCAGCTCGGGCACGGCCGCGGCGATGGCGCGGTGGTAGTCGACCCAGCCGTCCTGCGAGACGTAGGGGTGGACGGGCTGATGGACCATCACCATCGCGGCGCCCAGCTCACGGGCATGCTGGGCGGAGGCGACGGCGGTGGGCAGGTCGTGGCCGACGCCGACGAGGATCACGGCGCGGTCGCCGGCCTCGTCGACGGTCAGCTCGGTGACGAGCCGGCGTTCCTGGGGCGTGAGGGCGTAGAACTCGCCGGTGTTGCCGTTGGGGGTGAGGGTCCGGATCCCCCCGTCGAGCAGCCGGCGCAACAGGGCCCGGTGGACGTCCTGGTCGACGCTGCCGTCCTCGGCGAAGGGGGTCACCGGGATCGACACCACGTCGGCCAGGGCCGCCCGCTGGGTCTCGAACGTCACGCCGCTCATTCCTGACCTTCCTGTTCCGGCGCCTCGGGGAACGCCCGCTCGACGAAGGACGCGATGTGCGCGTGCAGCGCGGAGGCGGCCCCGTCCGCGTCGCCCTCGAGGGCGAGCCGCAGGATCTCGCGGTGCTCCGCGGCCTCCCGCTCCCAGGAGGGCGAGGCGGCCCAGGCGACGGCGGAGACGAGGGCGGCCTGGTCACGGACCTCGTCGAGCATCCGGCCGAGCAGCGGGTTGCCGCAGGGCAGGTACAGGGCGCGGTGGAACTCCCGGTTGGCCAGGGAGCGTTCGGCGGTGTCGGTGGCGACGTCGGCCCGGGTGAGGGCGTCGCGGGCGGCGTCCAGCGAGGCGCCCCGCCGGACGGCCCGCTTCAGCGCCTCGGGTTCGAGGAGCAGCCGCACGTCGTAGACCTCGCGCGCCATGTCCGCGTCCACCATGCGCACCGTGACGCCCTTGTACTGGCTCATCACGACGAGCCCGGTCCCGGCGAGCGTCTTGAGCGCCTCGCGCACCGGGGTCTTGGACACCCCGAACTGCGCGGCGAGCTCGGCCTCCACCAAGGCCTGGCCCGGCGTCAACCGGCCGGTGAGGATACGGCGTTTGATCTCCTCCAGCACGAACTGCGTGCGGGAGGGGATCGGCGTGGGCACAGAGGTCATGCGCGCCTCTCGGATCTCACATATCGCGTCTCATATATGACGTACGAAGTACGACGCGATGAAAGTAGGAGCGTCCCCGTGTTTTCGTCAATGCTTCTGACAAAGGAAGTTCGGACGGCGTGGACCTCTCGCACGCGGGAATCGCACCTTCGCGCACGTCCCCGTACGGGCGCCCCCCCCACACACGGCGGCGCCCCCGCCCCGGAGGAGAGGTCCGGAGCAGGGGCGGTCGGGCGGGGTGGCCCGCTACGGCTTCCACTGCGGGTCCCGCCCGCTCAGTCCCACCGCCCGGTCCAGCAGGGACGCGCTGTCGGGGACAGGGACGACGGGGCCGAAGATCTCGCCGCGGCCGGGATCGTCCACCGAGGCGAGGAGGAAGGCGTGGCAGGCCTGGAGCGCGGCCGGGTCGGGGACGTAGGGAAGGCCCGTGGCGCGGGCCAGATCCCAGCCGTGAACGACCAGTTCGTCGATCGCCACGGCACCGGCGACCTCGCCGGGCAGGTCCACCCCGCCCGCGCGGGTCATCCCGGTCCAGGCGGCCGGGTCCCGCCAGGCCTCGGCGAGTTCGGCGAGGACCTCGGGCAGTTCCTCGCGCCAGCCGGGACCGATGTCCGGGACGGACTCGCCGGGGCTGGTGTCGGTCGTGGGGCCGAACCGCTTGCGCCCGGCGTCACGGAAGGCGACGGACAGCTGCAGCAGGTGCGCCAGCAGGTTGCGTACGGCAAGCTCCGGGCACGGCGTCGGGTCCGCCAGCTGCTCGTCGCTCACCTCGCCGGCGAGGTGAGCCAGGACGTGGGTCTGGGGTCCGAGATCGATGGTCGAGTCCGTCATCCGTCGCTCCTCAGCGTTTCCGGGGTGGCCGTGAAGGCCGGGGTGTTCGTGAAGGCCGGGTGGTCCTGAGGGGTGGACCGCTCGCACCCCGGAAACTCATCGCCGGGAGCGTGGGGGGTCAGCAGCCCGTGGCCCAGGTGTGGGAGTCCCCGTCGTCGTTGGCGGCGCCGTTGTAGTTCACCTCCTGGCCGGGGGCGAGGCAGAGGGTCATGTGTCCGCCCTGGTTGGCCGAGGAGTAGACCTTGACGTAGCTGGGGATGCCCGGGCCCTCGATCCCGTGGTTCGCCCAGGAGGAGTCCTCGTCGGCGATGTAGCTCTCCCACCAGTCGTCGTCGCCCGACCAGTTGGCGCGCTGCCCCTGGTAGTCGGCGTTCTCCCAGGCGCAGAAGTTGCCGCTGGGGCAGTCGGCGGCCGAGGCCGTGGCGGAGGTGGCGAGGGGGGTGCCGGCGGCGAGGAGCAGCGCGGCGGCCAGCAGGACGGGCTTCTTCATCGGGACGTGCCTTTCTCGTGGGCGGACTTCAGGAGGGACCGGGCGGTGCGGACTGCGTGCGCCCGCAGCTCCCGGTAGGCGTTCCGTTCGGTTTCCGGCGCCTTGGCTCTGAGGTTGTTGACGGTGGTGGACGCGCGGAACCAGCGCTCCTGGTCGCCGTAGAGCCGCTGCTGGGCCCGGGCGAGGCAGCCGTCGGTGTGCTGGCCGATCTGGTGGCCGCTGGGCAGCGTGAGCGTGAGTTCGGCGCGTCCGGTGCCGAACAGCGCGTCGCTGACCCGGCGTTGCTCGTCGGCGTCGGCCGGGCGTCGGTCCGGGCGGGGCGGGGTGAGGCCCTGGGCGGTCAGGCAGCGGTCGGTGAGCAGCAGTTGCGCGGTTCTGACGGTGTCGTCCGGGGTGAGCGGTGCGGCCCGCGGGGCCGCGCAGGCGGTGAGGGCGCACAGGGCGGTGAGCAGGACGACGGCGCGCATGATCATCCCAACCGCGGCAAAGGCCGCAGGTCACGGCGGGGGCCGGCCGTTCACCCGGGTGAGCGACAGGGGCATCCGGGCGCCGTACGGCCCGTTCCGGAAGGCCGTTGATCTCGCGCCGCTTCTAAGGCACCTGCCCGATCCCGACCTGACCGCCTTAGAGCCACGCTGAGCAGGCATGACGACGCGATGGACCCTGTTCCCCGTCCTGCGCGACCGCATCGCGGGGCGCTGTCTCGCCGGGGTCGTGATCTCCGGCTTCGGGACCTCGGCGCTGTGGCTGGTGTCGGGAGTGTGGGTGAAGGACCTCACCGGCTCGGACGCTCTCGCCGCGCTGTGCGTGCTCGCGATGTGGGCCCCCACCCTGGCGGGCCCGCTGCTCGGCACCCTCGCCGACCGCACCCGCCGCGCACCCCTGCTGATCACCACGAACCTGCTGCTCGCGATCCTTCTGCTCACCCTTCTCGCCGTGGACGCCCCCGCCGACCTGTGGCTGCTGTTCACGGTCCTTTTCGTGTACGGCGCCGCGGGCGTCGTCCAGGACGCGACCGAGTCGGCCCTCGTCGCCTCCGCCGTGCCGGGGCCCCTGCTCGGCGACTTCAACGGCCTGCGCATGACGGCGAACGAGGGCATGAAGATCCTCGCCCCGCCCGCCGGCGCCGCCCTCTACGCGCTCCACGGCGGCGCGAGCGTCGCCGTGCTGGACGCCCTCACCTTCCTGGCCGCCGCCGGCCTGTACGCCTCCCTGCGCGTCCGGGAGCCCCGGCCGGAACCGTCCACCACGGACCGGCGTACCGGCGCCCGGTACCTCTGGTCCCGCCCCCGGATGCGCCTGCTGACCCTGACCGGCGGCGCCACCATGTTCTTCGCCGGGGTCGGCGGTGCCCTGATCTGGTCGGTCGTCGAGGCGCTCGGCCACTCCCCCGCCTACGCGGGTGTGCTGTACGCCGCCCAGGGCGCCGGCTCGGTGGCGGTGGGCGTGGTGTCGGGCCCCGCACTGCGCCGGCTGGGCACGCACCGGTTCGGCGCGTACGGTGTCGCGCTGTTCGGCGTCGCGGTGGCCCTGCGCGCGGTCCCCTCCGACCCGCTGGCCCTGGTGTGCAGCGCGGCGATCGGCGCGGGGCTGCCCGCTGTGCTGATCGCCGCGCTCACCCACGTCCAGCAGGAGACTCCGGGCCCGCTGCTGGGCCGGGTCACCGCGACCGCCAACACGCTGGTGTTCACCCCGAACGTGATCGGCCTCGCCGCGGGCGCCGCGCTCGTCGGACCGGTGGACCACCGGCTGCTGCTGGCCGTGACGGGCGCGGCCCTGCTGGTCACGGCCGTACCCCTGCTTCAGTCCCCGGCGAGCGCCGAGCGCACCAGCTCCAGGTCCCGGTCGGACGCCAACCCAACGTGATACAGCCGCAGTTCGGTCGCCCCGAGGTCACGGGCGCGTGCCGCGTCCGCCGCCAGGGTGCCCGGACTGCCGCCCATCCCGGAGACCACCGTGAAGTTGGCGGCGAGCACCCCGCGCCCTTGGTCCGCGAACGGCCTCAGCAGTTCGGGACCGCCCGTGCAGGGCACCACCACGCCGTCCGCGACGGACAGTACGCGGGCCGGATCCACGCCGGCGTTGGCCCCGCAGTGGTACGGCACCGGATCGGCGTGCAGCAGCACCTGGAAGCCGGCCGGGGCGGCGGCGCGTACGGCGGAGACGGCCGCCTCCTGGAGCGTACGGGCGGTCTCGTCGCGCCACGCGCGCGTGGCCGTCGCGGTGTCCTCCCCGAGCAGCTTCTCGACGCCGGCCCACCCCTCGTCGGCTGCCGTGCCCTGCCACTGCGGCTCCAGCGCGGCCCGTACGAGGGCCGCCAGTTCGTCCGCGTCCAGGCCCTGGGCGCCGTACCCCTGTCGGCAGACCGGGCAGAAGCACAGGGACATGAGGTACTGCCCGGCCTCGCCGAGTCCGACTCCGCCGGTCTTGTCGTGGGCGTGCAGGTGGGCGAGGCCGTACCAGCCGAGGGACTCCAGTTCGGTGCCCCGCGCCCCGGGCCGTACGGCGGCCTCCGCGGCCAGGTCCGTCAGATAGGCGCGCGTGGCGGGCTGCGCGATGCACGGCGCCCACGGGTAGCGGTCCCCGTAGGCGTTGACGACGGAGGTGTCCGGATGCTCGGCGCCCAGGCGGGAGTTGTGGGCGAGCACGACCCAGGTGTGCACCTCGAGACCGGCCTGCGCGAGCGCGTCCGCCGCCTCGCCGTAGGCGTCGCCGGGCGCCCAGTCACCGGCCGCGTAGGGGCTCAGTTCCCGCCCCTGCCACCGCTCGTCCGCCGGGTACAGCACGGCCGCGTGTTCGGCGGTGACGATGCGGTGGCGCGGGTGGCGGGGGGTCAGCGCGCGCGTGGAGTGGTAGGCGGCGGCCAGGGTCACCTGCCGTACTCCGAGGGCGGCGATCCGCCCGGGCGCCGCGGGGTCGCCGTTGACGTCCCAGGGGTAGACGAATGCCGACGCCTTCACTGGCCGTCCTCCTCCAGGAGCGCGTGGCCGCGCTCGATCAGCAGAGCGAGTTGCTTGACATGGTCCTCGGTCGGCTCCTGCAGCGGCGGGCGGACCTCCCCGACGTCCAGGCCGCGCAGCCGGACGCCCGCCTTGACCAGCGCCACGGCGTAACCCCGGCCCTGGGCGCGCAGTTCGACGAACGGCCGGTAGAAGCCGTCCAGCAGGCGGCGCACGGTGGCGTCGTCGCCGTGCCGCAGAGCCTGGTGGAAGGCGAGGGCCAGTTCGGGGGCGAAGCAGAACACGGCAGACGAGTAGAGGGTGATGCCGAGGGCGCGGTAGGCGGGCTGGGTCTGTTCGGCGGTCGGCAGCCCGTTGAAGTAGAGGAAGTCGCCGGGGACCTCGGTGCGGACGGTGCTGACGATGCGCTGCATGAGGTCCAGGTCGCCGAGGCCGTCCTTGAACCCGACGATCCCGTCCGTGCGGGCCAGTTCGACGACCGTCCGCGGGGTGAACACGGCGTTGTCGCGCTGGTAGACGATCACGGGCAGGGCGGTGGCGGCGGCGACCTCGCGGTAGTGCCGCAGCAGCCCCTCCTGCGCGGCGAGCACCAGGTACGGGGGCATGGCGAGCAGCCCGTCGGCTCCGGCGGACTCGGCGAGCCGCGCGTACCGCACGGCCAGCGCGGTCCCGTACCCGGCGCCCGCCACGACCGGCACCCGGCCCGCTGTCTCCTCCACGGCCGCGCGGACGCAGCGCTCGTACTCCTCGGGGGTCAGCGCGTGGAACTCCCCGGTGCCGCAGCAGGCGAAGACGGCGGCGGCACCGGCGTCGACGCCGCGGCGGACATGCTCGCGGTAGACGTCGAGATCGATGGCGCCCTCGGCGTCGTAGGCGGTGACGGGGAAGAACAGCGGCCCGCTGGGGATGCCCAGTCGAGCGGCGAGGTCGGCTGGCGTCACAGGCACTCCCTAGAACGGGTCCATCACGGCGGCGTGCACGAGCGATGTGCAGGTCTCTGATCAGAGTTTATGTTTATGAACGCAAGGTTCGCCACCCTTGACGAGTCAGGATGATGATCCATAGCTTGTCCATGAATGTGAATACCGTGCAGTCATACGGCCGTCCACTCTCGTCTACCCAAGGAGACCGAGGATGCCAGCGCCCCGCACCGTTCTGCTCACCGGCGCAGCCGGCGGACTCGGCACCCTGATGCGGGACCTGCTTCCCGCGTACGGCTACGCACTGCGCCTGCTCGATCTGCGCCCGATCGAGGGCGAGCCCGACGCGATCGTCGCGGACCTCGCCGACAAGGAGGCGCTGCGCGAGGCCGTCCGGGGGGTGGACGCGATCATCCATCTCGCGGGCATCTCCCTGGAAGCCCCGTTCGAGAAGATCCTCAGGGCCAACATCGAGGGCACGTACAACCTGTACGAGGCCGCTCGCGAGGAGGGTGTCGCCCGTGTCGTCTTCGCCTCCTCCAACCACGCGGTCGGCTTCACACCCCGCCCCCGGGGCGGGGACCCGCTGATCCCGATCGACACCCCGCGCCGCCCGGACACCTTCTACGGCCTGTCCAAGTCCTTCGGCGAGGATCTGGCCCAGTTCTACTGGGACAAGTACGGCCTGGAGACCGTGTCGGTCCGCATCGGCTCCTGCTTCGCCGAGCCGACCAGCGTCCGCATGCTGTCGGTGTGGATGAGCCCCGCCGACGGCGCCCGCCTCCTGCACGCGGCCCTGACCGCCGAGGAGGTCGGCCACACGGTCGTCTACGGCTCCTCCGCCAACACCCGCCTGTGGTGGGACCTCACCACGGCCCGCGCCCTCGGCTACGACCCCCAGGACGACTCCGAACCCTACGCCGAGAAGCTGATCGCGGAACAGGGCGACCTGGACCCGGCCAACGAGTCCCAGGCCTACCTGGGCGGCCACTTCGTGAACGACCCCCCGATCTGGCCGTACTGACCGAAAAGAGCGCGCGGGAAGGGCGGACGGGCGGAGAACGGGCCCGTCCGCCCACCCATTCGGGCACGGAGGAAGGACCGGCCGATCCTTCCGGCGTACGGCGGGGCAGTACCGGTGAAGGGGCGCGGGGAACCGCGCGACCAGCTACGACGAACCAGCGGCCGAGAGCCGGGCGCACCCCCCGAGCCCATAGTCGCCCCAAGACCGAACGGGCACACCCGGTCAGCAATCGGCCCGCAACAGACCTGGTCACCGCCACACGCCCGCTGTAGAACTTCCTGCATGAGCCCGAACGGGCACTCACACAGGAAGGCGGGTGACGAGAAGATGACCAGAACCGCGGAAGAACGCCAGCGAGAAATCATCCGCGCCGCCCGCACCCACGGCTCCGTCGACGTCAACGCCCTCGCCGAGGAACTGGGCGTGGCCAGGGAGACCGTACGCCGAGACCTCCGCGCCCTCGAGGACCACGGCCTCGTCCGCCGCACCCACGGCGGCGCCTACCCCGTGGAGAGCGCCGGTTTCGAGACCACGCTCGCCTTCCGCGCCACCAGCCACGTCCCCGAGAAGCGCAGGATCGCGGCCGCCGCGGCCGAACTGCTCGGGGACGCCGAGACCGTCTTCGTCGACGAGGGCTTCACCCCCCAGCTCATCGCCGAGGCGCTCCCCCGGGACCGGCCGCTGACCGTGGTCACCGCGTCCCTGCCGGTCGCGGGCACGCTGGCGGAGGCGGAGAACGTCTCGGTGCTGCTGCTGGGCGGCCGGGTCCGGTCCGGCACGCTGGCGACCGTGGACCACTGGACGACGAAGATGCTGGCCGGGTTCGTCATCGACCTGGCGTTCATCGGCGCCAACGGCATCTCCCGCGAACACGGGCTGACCACCCCCGACCCCGCGGTCAGCGAGGTCAAGGCGCAGGCCGTACGCGCCTCCCGGCGGACCGTGTTCGCGGGCGTGCACACCAAGTTCGGCGCGGTCAGCTTCTGCCGCTTCACGGACGTCGGCGCGCTGGAGGCGATCGTGACGAGCACGCTGCTGCCGTCGGCGGAGGCGCACCGCTACTCCCTGCTGGGCCCGCAGGTCATCCGGGTCTGAGATTCCCCGGACCCCTGCATCCGACATTCAAACTGACACCCGCAAGGGGCCTCGCCACACCCAGAGGCACCCCTTATATCCCCATACGTCCAGGAGCGATCCATGCGAACCCAGAGCCGACGGAGGCCGCGAGCCACGCTCGCCACGGCCGCCGCAGGGACGCTGCTCACCCCGCTGCTCGCCGGCTGCTGGGCGGGCGCGGGCGGGGCCGGATCGGGCGGTGACTCGATCAACGTCCTGATGGTCAACAACCCCCAGATGGTGGAGCTGCAAAAGCTCGCGCCCCACTTCACCGAAGAGACCGGCATCAAGGTCAACTTCACCGTCCTGCCCGAGAACGACGTCCGCGACAAGATCAGCCAGGACTTCGCCAACCAGGCCGGCCAGTACGACGTCGCCACCCTCTCCAACTACGAGATACCGATCTACGCCCGCAACGACTGGCTCAAGGAGATGGACTCCTACGTCGCAAAGGACCCCGAGTACGACGAACAGGACGTGCTGGGGCCGATGCGCGAGTCGCTGACCGGCGACGACGGAAAGCTCTACGGCCAGCCCTTCTACGGCGAGTCGTCCTTCCTGATGTACCGCAAGGACGTCTTCGAGAAGGAGGGCCTGACCATGCCCGCGCACCCCACCTGGCAACAGGTCGCCGACCTGGCCGCGAAGGTGGACGGCGCCGAGCCGGGCATGAAGGGCATCTGTCTGCGCGGCCTGCCCGGCTGGGGCGAGGTCATGGCACCGCTCACCACGGTCGTGAACACCTTCGGCGGCACCTGGTTCGACGAGAACTGGAAGGCCCGTCTCGACTCCCCGGAATGGGAAAAGGCGACGAAGTTCTATGTCGACCTGGTCCGTGAGCACGGCGAGTCCGGCGCAGCCCAGTCCGGCTTCGCCGAGTGCCTCAACAACATGACCCAGGGCAAGGTCGCCATGTGGTACGACGCCACCTCCGCGGCCGGTTCCCTGGAGTCCGCCGACTCCCCGGTCAAGGGCAAGGTCGGCTACGCGCCCGCCCCGGTCGAGAAGACCGACTCCTCGGGCTGGCTCTACACCTGGGCCTGGGGCATCCAGGACGCCTCCCGCAACCCCGACAAGGCCTGGGAGTTCGTCTCCTGGGCGTCGAGCAAGCAGTACGAGCAACTCGTCGGCGACGAGATCGGCTGGTCGAACGTACCGGCGGGCAAGCGCGCCTCCACCTACGCCAACCCGGCGTACCGCGCGGAGGCCGCCGCCTTCCAGGAGATGACCAAGGAGGCCATCGAGGGCGCCCGCCCGAAGGACCCGGGGGTGCAGCCGCGCCCGGCACCCGGCATCCAGTTCGTCGGCATCCCCGAGTTCACCGATCTCGGCACCAAGGTCTCCCAGGAGATCAGCGCGGCCATCGCCGGACGCCAGTCCGTCGAGTCGGCCCTGAAGAAGGCACAGGAGCTCGCCGAGAAGATCTCCGAGGAGTACGAGGGACGATGACCGCGACGACCACCGCTCCGACAGCCGCGCCTTCCGTGGCGCGCGCCGAGAAACGCCCCTCGGACCGCCTGCGCGCATGGGCCACCCGGGCCCCGCTCCTCCCCGCGCTCATCTTCATGATCGCGGTGACCCAGCTGCCGTTCGTGGCGACGCTGGTGATCTCCTTCTTCGACTGGAACTCCCTCTACCCGGACGCCCGCAGCTTCACCGGCCTCGCCAACTACGAGGAGGTCCTCACCGACCCCGATCTGCGCCGCTCGGTCTGGACGACGGTCCTGCTGACAGTGGCCGTGGTCCTGGCGAGCCTGATCCTGGGCCTGGCCCTCGCCCTGCTGCTGGACCGCAGGTTCAAGGGCAGAGGGGTGGTCCGCACGCTTCTGATCGCGCCCTTCCTGGTGGTCCCGGTGGCGGCGGCCCTGCTCTGGAAGCACGTCCTGTACAACCCCGAATACGGCCTGTTCAACGGCCTGTTGCACTACGTGGGCGGCCCACAGCCGGACTGGATCTCCAACACACCGCTGCTGGCCGTGGAGGCGGCCCTGGTCTGGCAGTGGACCCCGTTCATGATGTTGATCCTGCTGGCGGGGCTGCAGAGCCGGGACCAGCAGCAGATCGAGGCCGCGAGGGTGGACGGCGCGAGCGACTGGCAGATCTTCCGCCATCTGACCCTCCCACACCTGCGCAGATACCTGGAGCTGGGCGCCCTGCTGGGCTCGATCTACATCGTCCAGAACTTCGACGCCGTCTTCACCATCACCTCGGGCGGCCTGGGCACGGCGAACCTGCCGTACACCGTCTACCAGAGCTTCTACCAGGCCCATGAGAACGGCCTCGCCTCGGCGGCCGGCGTCCTGGTGGTCATCGGCTCGATCATCATCGCGACCTTCGCGCTGCGGGTCGTCTCGTCCCTGTTCCGCGAGGAGGCCTCCCGCGCATGAACGCCGTACGCAGAAACGGACTCGGCCTGCTGGCCTGGGCCGTGGGAATCCTGTTCTTCCTGCCCATCGCCTGGATGGCCCTGACGTCCTTCCACTCGGAGGAGGACGCGGCGACGAACCCGCCGTCCTTCGGCGCGGCACTCACCCTGGACGGCTACCGCGAGTTCTTCGGCACGGGCGGCGGGGCGACCCCGTGGCCGTCGCTGATCAACTCGATGGTGGCGTCCGTCGGTTCGACACTCCTGGTCCTGCTGCTCGCCCTCCCCGCGGCCTACGCGCTGTCGATCCGCCCGGTGAAGAAGTGGACGGACGTCCTGTTCTTCTTCCTGTCGACGAAGATGCTCCCGGTGGTGGCGGGTCTGCTGCCGATCTATCTCTTCGCCAAGAACACGGGTCTGCTGGACAACATCTGGCTGCTGGTCCTCCTCTACACCTCGATGAACCTGCCGATCGCGGTCTGGATGATGCAGTCGTTCCTCTCCGAGGTACCGGTGGCGGTGATCGAGGCGGCCCGCGTGGACGGCGCGAAGCTGCCGACGATCCTCGCCCGGGTGGTCGCCCCGATCGCCCTCCCCGGCATCGCCGCGACAGCCCTGATCTGCTTCATCTTCAGCTGGAACGAGCTGCTGTTCGCGAGGGTGCTGACGGGCGTCGTGGCCGAGACCGCCCCCGTCTTCCTGACCGGCTTCATCACCAGCCAGGGCCTGTTCCTGGCGAAGGTGTGCGCCGCCTCGCTCGTCATCTCCCTGCCGGTGCTCGCCGCGGGGTTCGCCGCCCAGGACAAACTGGTCCAGGGCCTGTCGTTGGGAGCCGTGAAATGAAGGCCGCCGTCATCGAGTCCGTGGGCAAGGCCGTGGTCGCCGAGGTCCCGGATCCGACGCCGGGCCCGCGCCAGGTCGTCGTGGAGGTCGCCGCCTGCGGCCTGTGCGGCACGGATCTGCACATCCTCCAGGGCGAGTTCGCCCCGAAGCTGCCGATCGTGCCCGGGCACGAGTTCGCCGGCGAGGTGGTGGGCCTGGGCACCGAGGTCACGGAGCTCAGGGTCGGCGACCGGGTGGCGGTGGACCCGTCCCTCTACTGCCACGAGTGCCGCTACTGCCGTACGGGGCACAACAACCTCTGCGAACGCTGGGCGGCCATCGGCGTGACGACGGCGGGCGGTGCGGCCCGCTACGCGGTGGCCCCCGTGGCGAACTGCGTGAAGCTCCCCGACCACGTCCGCACGCAGGACGCGGCACTGGTGGAACCGCTGTCGTGCGCGGTGCGCGGTTACGACGTCCTCCAGTCCCGCCTCGGCGCGCACGTCCTGATCTACGGCTCGGGCACGATGGGCCTGATGATGCTGGAGCTGGCGAAGCGGACGGGGGCGGCGAGCGTGGACGTGGTGGACGTGAACCCGCGGCGACTGGAAACGGCCCGGCACCTCGGCGTCTCGGCGGCGGCGGCGAACCCGGACGAACTGGACCGTCCGCAGGGCTGGGACCTGGTGGTGGACGCAACGGGCAACGCGGCGGCGATCCAGGACGGCCTGGGCAGGGTGGCGAAGGCGGGCACGTTTCTGCAGTTCGGTGTGGCCGACTACGCGACCCGGGTCGAGATCGACCCCTACCGCATCTACAACCAGGAGATCACCATCACCGGCTCCATGGCGGTCCTCCACAGCTTCGAACGAGCGGCGGAACTCTTCGCGAACGGCGTGCTGAACCCCGACATCTTCATCAGCGACCGCATCCCCCTGGACCGGTACCCGGAGGCACTGGACCAGTTCGCTGCCGGGGTGGGCCGAAAGATCGTGGTGGTCCCGTAGGTTCCGCGGCCCCTCGGGGTGCCCCCGAAAACCATTCGGGCGCACCCCCGACCCGCGCCTACCATCCCCCCATGCCCCGACCCCGCGGCTTCGACTACGCCGCCCACCCCGACGGCACCGTCCGCATCACCCACGCCGGACACCCCGCGACCACCCTCCGCGGCGCGCGAGCCCAGCAGTTCCTCGACGAGGTCACGACCTCCGACCCCCAGCTCGTCATGGCCCGCTGGACCGGGAACTACAAGCGCGGCAACGAGCGAACCGCCCGCAACCACCCCCGCAACCGCCGATGACCCGATCGGTCCCCTGGTAAGGGAACGGTAAAGCGCCCCCGCTCGTTCACTGGGGCATGACAGCTATGACCCCCGGCTCGAACATCCCTCTCTCCACCGCGCGCGTGACGGTGGACGTCGCCGCCCCGGTGCGGCTCGACGTATCGGGCCTGCTGCTCACCGCCGACGGCAAGGTGCGCTCGGACGAGGACTTCATCTTCTACAACCAGCCGAACGGCCCGGGTGTCACCTACCGCTCGGGCGGCGGCTCCGCCCCCGACGCGATCACGGTCGACACCACCACCGTGCCCCCCGGCATCGAGAAGATCGTCGTCACCGCCAGCCCGGACGCCGCCGGCCAGACCTTCCAGGGCATCGAACCCACGGCGACCATCCGCAACGCCGACGACAACAGCGTCCTCGCCACCTTCACCCCGCCCCAGCTCGGCACCGAGACCGCCCTGGTCATCGTCGAGATCTACCTCCGCAACGGCGCCTGGAAGGCCCGAGCCGTCGGCCAGGGCTACGCCAACGGCCTGGCCGGCATCGCCACCGACTTCGGCGTGACGGTCGAGGAGCCCGCCCCGGCACCGGCGAGCGCCCCCGTCGCCCCGCCCCAGCCCACCATGCAGCCCCCGGTCGCCCCGCCCACGCAGCCCGCCCCGCAGATGGCGACCCCGCCGCCCCCGGCCGCACCCCCCGCTCCCGCCCCGGGCGCCGGGAAGATCAACCTCGACAAGGGCCGGGTCAGCCTCCAGAAGAACCAGACCGTCTCCCTCGTCAAGGGCGGCCGCCCGCTGCTCTCCCAGGTCAAGATGGGCCTCGGCTGGGAGCCCGCGTACCGCGGCAAGGACATCGACCTGGACGCCTCGGTCATCGCCTACGGCCCGCAGCGCAACCACATCGACAGCTGCTACTTCGGCAAGCTGCAGATCGTGAACGGCGCGATCCGCCACTCGGGCGACAACCTCACCGGCGAGGGCGGCGGCGACGACGAGGTCATCACCGTGGACCTGGGCCGCCTCCCGCAGGACGTCACCGGCCTGGTCTTCACCGTGAACTCCTTCTCCGGCCAGAAGTTCACCGAGGTCGCCAAGGCCTACTGCCGCCTCATGGACGCCACGACCGGCGAGGAGCTGGTCCGCTTCGACCTCACCTCCGCCGAACCCCAGACCGGGGTGATGATGGCCAAGCTCATCCGCCAGTTCTCGGGCGAGTGGGAGATGACGGCCATGGGCGACTTCGTGAAGTCCCGCACGGTCCGCGGCATGGTCAAGCCCGCGGCCCAGGCGCTCTGACGACATTCCGGGCGCCCTCTGCAGCGGGGGCGCCCGGCGGCGAAGTGGCCCGCACCCCCGTGAAGTGCGGGCCACGCTCATGCGGCTCGGGCCTCAGACAGCCCAGGGCCAGTCCGCGTCCCGGGCGGCCTCCAGCAGCGGCACCATCCGGAAACCGGCGTCCGAGAGGCCGCCGAAGGTGTGCCGGTTTCCCTCGCCCGACGGGCCGTGGCCCGCGCGGTAGCCGGCGAGGTTCCAGGTGTACACCGGGATGTGCGCCGGGACCTGCTCGGTCGGGCCGCCGTGGCGGTTGTGCGCGTACTGCTCGTCCGTGACGATCAGCACCCGGTCGTGCTTGCGGTAGTGCCGGCGCACCGCGCCCGTGGTGTCGGTGCCGCCCAGGTCCCCGAAGCGCTCCAGGATCCTCAGCACCGACTCGCCCTTGCGGTACTTCACCCGGTTGCTCGTCGTGCCGAACTCGACGAGATCCGCGTCCGCCGCCCGCAGCGCGAGCGCCGTGCCGAAGATCGCCGCCGCGTCGGCCCGGTTGAGCTCCGAGCGGTCCGAGAGCCGCGAGTAGAACATCGAGCCCGAGCGGTCGACGAGCACCAGGGTCCGCCCGGCCAGCGCGGGCACCTGGGCCAGCGAGTGGCCGAGCGCCTGCTCCAGCGGGTACGACCAACGCAGCGACGGCGCGTGCCGGTACGCGGCGAGGTAGCGGAAGGGGAACTGCCGCGACCGTGCGACCTCCGCCGGGTCGCTGATCCGGGCGGCGACCTGGGCCGCCACCTCGTCCGAGACACCGGCCTCGTCGAAGTTGCGCAGGTTCCGCACGAGCGCCATCGGGCCCATCGACTGGATGACGGCCTCCCAGGCCGCCTTGTCCATCGGGCCCTGGAGCCAGCCGGCCAGCGCTTCCCACGTCATCCCGGCCGCCGCGAGCCGCTCGGCACCGCCGTCCGAGGTCAGGACCGCGCGCCGGTCCGCCACGGGCAGCGCCATCAGCTCGCGGTGGGCGACCAGCGTCCTGTTGGACGCGGGAGGCACCGCGGTGTCCGGGTTGTGCCGACGGTCCAGGGCGTACTGGAACAGCTCGCCCTGCCACGCCTTCGCCGGGTCCGGCGCCGCGTGCACGAGGTTGAGGATGTCACCGAAGCGGTAGCCCTTGGACGCGGTGTCGTACTTCAGCAGCGACTTGCCGCTGTACAGACGTCGTACGGCGTCGGCGATGCCCCGCTTCACGGGCTTGGGGACGTTACGGCCGTACCGTGCCGTCCAGTACGCGAGCAGCTCGCCGGGCTCGTCCGGCCGCTGCAGCACCGAGTCGACGACCTGCCGGTTCGACGGTCCCTCGGTCGCGCCGGCCTCGAGGCGTGCCTTCACGTACTCGGCGGCGCCCACGACGGCGGCGGTGCGGAGGTTGCCCTCGCCGCGCAGCCAGCCGAGCAGGCCCGCCGTCCACGCCGGGTCGGTGACGGCCAGCTCCCGGACCAGGGTCTGGAACCGGTCGTCGCGGTCCGCGCCGGACTCGTAGAAGGTCTTCTGCGAGACGAAGTTGGAGACCGCGAGCAGGAAGAGCTCGGAGCGCGGGTCGCGCTCACGGCCGCGGCCGCCCTCGTAGGTCCGCAGCACGCGGCCCGTGGAGGTCACCCGCGAGGTCGGCTGGGCCTTCGCGGTCCGGATGTTGAAGCGGGACATGCTGAATTCCCCCCGAATTCATGATTGTTGTTCCGGAGGAAGGCACAGCGAATGGTGGATGCCCGAGATCAGGAGTCGGCGACGGAACAGTCAGATGCTCTATCCGATTGAGCTACATCGACCCGAAGTCGATGACGGGACTCGAACCCGCAACACTCCGATCCCATGAAGTAACCGTTGCCTGCGCACCGGGCACCCACCATGAGCTGCGCCTCCCGAGATCAAGTCGGCGGCGGCATGGGATTCTTTGACAGAGAAGTAGCCGCTGCCATCGCACCGGGAGGTGCGTGACGTCGTGATCTCACTGTAGGAGGCGCAGCTTCGGTGGGGCGAGCCAATTAATTCCGGGAATTACCGCCCCTGACGCTTCCACGGCCCCGTGATGGCGAGCATGATGCCCGGGTCCTGGATGTTGGCGTACAGGGTGCGGCCCTTGGGCGAGAAGGTGACGCCGGTGAACTCGCTGTACTCGGGCTCCTCCTCGGTGCCGATGTTCAGCTCGTTGCGGGCGATCGGGTAGGTGCGGCCGCGGTCGGTGGCGCCGAAGAGGTGCTGGACGCCCTCGCCGTCCTCGGCGATGATCAGGCCGCCGTACGGGGAGACGGTGATGTTGTCGGGACCGTCCAGGGCGCCGTCCTGGGACGGGTCGGCGTTCACGCCGAGGAGGACCTTCAGGGTCAGGGTGCGGCGCTTGGGGTCGTAGAACCACACCTGGCCGTCGTGCGGCCGGCCGGGGCTCTCGGCGCGGGCGTAGGAGGAGACGATGTACGCGCCGCCGTCGCCCCACCACATGCCCTCCAGCTTGCGGCAGCGGGTGATCCGGCCGGTGGTGAACTGCTTGCGCACGGACGTGGTCCTCGCGTCACGGTCCGGGACGTCGATCCAGTCCACGCCGTACACCGTGCCGATCCTGGTGGCGCGCGAGAGGTCGTCGACGAACTGGCCGCCGGAGTCGAAGCACTTGAAGGCCTGGAGCCTGCCCGCGTCGTCGGCGAGGGTGCGGAACCTGCCGCGGCCGTGCTCGTAACCCGCGGGCGGCGTCCAGCGGTACAGCAGGCCGTTGGGGTTGGAGGCGTCCTCGGTCAGATAGGCGTGGCCGCGCTTGGGGTCGATGACGACGGCCTCGTGGGCGTAGCGGCCGAGGGCCTTGATCGGCTTGGGGTCCCTGTTGGCGCGCCGGTCGATCGGGTCGACCTCGAAGACGTAGCCGTGGTCCTTGGTCATGCCCCGGGCGCCGGCCTTGTCCTCGGTCTCCTCGCAGGTGAGCCAGGTGTCCCAAGGGGTGCTGCCACCGGCGCAGTTGGTGGAGGTGCCGGCGATGCCGACCCACTCGGCGACCTTGCCGCCGGGGCGCACCTCGACGACCGTGCAACCGCCTGCGGCGGCCGGGTCGTAGACCAGGCCCTCGGCGAGCGGGACGGGATGGTCCGCGTCGGCGTAGGCACCGCCGATCTCGTGGTTGTTGACCAGCAGGGTGGTCCCGCGCGGGCCCGCGAAGGCGGCGGTGCCGTCGTGGTGGGAGGGCGTGGACTCGCCCGACTCCAGCGTCGTCCTGCCGGTGTGGGTGATGACGCGGTACGAGAACCCGGCGGGCAGCGCGAGGATGCCGTCCGGGTCGGGGAGCAGGGGCCCGTACCCGATGCCGATGTGCCGGCTCGCCTCGTCCGCGCCCTCGGTGACGGGCTCGGTGGAGGCGAGGGCGTTCGGGGCGGTGGCGAGGGCGCCGACACTGCCCGCCAGTGCCACACCGGCTCCGGTGATCGCGGACGTTCTGGCGAAGTCCCTGCGGGTGAGCGACATGCTGTCTCCTGTGACGGTGGGTGTGCCGTGGAGGGTGGCGGACCTCGGTTCCGCGTCACCGTCCCGCCCCCGCCTGAACGGCGGTTGAACACCGGGCGACCGCACCGGACCGGGTTCCCGCCATCCGGCCGGAGCGGCGGCGCACCCGACGACCGCTGCCTCACATGCCCAGCACCGCCACCGCCACCCCGCAGCACAGCATCACGCCCGTCCAGGGCATGGCCCGCAGCAGATGGCGGTTCTTGGCGTGCGCGATGACGCCCAGCAGGCGTGCCATGTCCCAGAGTTGGGCGCACAGCTCGCGCGGGTCGGCGGCCGGCGGGATGTCCAGGCCCATGAAGCCGAACGGGCTGAGCGGCAGCGGTACGCGCAGCCGGGGCCGCATGGCCCGGGCGAGGTGGTAGCCGGACACCACGAAGGTGACGGCGAACAGGGCCAGTGCCGCGTCCGTGAGCGGCCCCTGCCGGTGCCGGTCGCCGTTGCCGAGGGTGGTCACCACGGCGACCACGCCTCCGGTGTGCACCACCAGCATGCTGTTGATCTTCGCGTCGGCCTCCTGGACGTAGCCCTGGAAGGCCGACAGCGCCCCGAGCCCCGCGGCCACGGCGATCTCCATCGCCCGCCCACCCCCGTACTCCGACATCGACGCCCCCTGCCCGGCTCCCGTGCCACCAGGGTGCGGCGCCCGCGATGCCGAGGCGGTATCGCCCGTCAGGTGACGGGGTGGCTCCGGGGTGCGGGGGTGGACAGGGGCGCGTTTTCGGGAGCGGCTCGCGGGGTTTCTCAGTGGCCTCGCGTGCGAGGGCCGGTCACCTTGCCGTCCACTCCTGCATCCGGTCCCCCGGCCGGCAGGCCTCCAGCACCGGCGCACCACCCTCGACGCGCGCCGTGAGGCAGTCGTCCGGCCGTGCCCCGTTGTGGAGCCGGAAGGAGCCCTCGCCGCCGGGCACGGGTACGGCCCACCACTCCTGGGCGGCCACGTCCGCGTGCGCGCGGAGCAACACCCGCCCGGTGGCAGGGTCGAGGGTGAGCGCCAGTTCGTCGCCCGTCGTCAGCCGCAGCCCTCCGCCGCCCGCCCGGCCCCACCGCCAGCTCCGCCCGGCGTCGTCCCGGTCGTCCACCAGCCGTACCCCCGTGGCATCGGCGGCCAGGACGCCGCCGTGACCCACATTGCCGACGGCCCCCCGCTCGTCCTCGGCGGCCTCGGGCGGCGGCACGGACAGGGCGGGCCGCCCGGTCTCCGAGCGCGAGGTGGCGGGGCCGGGGCGGTCGGGGGCGGGGGACGCCGTCTCCGCCGTCCAGACCGAGGCGTCGACGGTCCCGGCATCGCCGTACGACCGGCCGAAGGACAGGGTGCCGACGAGCGCGGCCACCGTGATGGCCGCCACGGCGGGGGCGACCAGGGAGGTGAGCACCAGCCTCGGCGTCCACCTGATCGCCCGCAGGATGCGACGGCTCCGGGGTGCAACGGTTCTGCCGACCCGGCGCCGCAACCTGGCGAACAGCGAGGAGTTGACCGCCCTGCGCACCTCTTCGGCGGTTCGGCCGGGGGCGGTGATGTAGGCGTTTCGCTTCTTCTTGTGCTTGTCGAGCACCTCGACGGGCTGGAAGCTGGCCGGATCGACTCCGGCCGCCCACCCTCCGCCCACGGTCTGGTCGTACACGTACTGACTGACGATGACGACGAGCTGCTGTTCGGTGAACTCCCGCTGGATCCACTTGGCCTGTCGGCTGTCGACCAGACGCTTCGTCTCGACGGCCCCCTCGCCGGCGGTGCCGAGCGCGCTGTCCACCGCGAGGGCGGTGGCGACCGCCAGGCGGACCCGGAGCAGCATCCCGGGCTCCCGGCCGACGTTCTGCTTGGCCAGGGTGTCCTGGAAGGCCGCGACGAACCTGGAGAGCACGAGGCTCATCCGCCGGCTGGGCCACAGGACCAGGAAGCCGTCTCCGTCCTTCTGGAATCCCTTCCACTCCTCGCGCAGCACTTCGGGCATCTGTGCGAGCGCCTCCACGTACGCCCCGTAGAGCGCCGCTTGCGCCTTGCGCATCTCGGGGCCGGCGAAGTTGCTGTAGTCGCCCAGATCGGCGCGCACGAATACGGCGTCGAAGACATCGTCGTCGTCTGGATCTGACCCGAATCCGTCACCGGAACCGGACGCGTTGCCTTGCAAGTGCGTGTGACCTCTCCTGACGGAGGACGAAGTCCCATGAGGTGGTGACAGGAGGTGAATATCACACCCGAACGAAGGGTCGCCACCTGCTTCCCGCCCCCCTCGCGCCTCCGCCTTCACTCCCCTTCGGCCACCGCCCGAAGCCCCGTCAGATCCGTGACGATCAGGCGCCGGTGATGAGCGTCCACGAGATCACGCAGCTCCCGCAGGGCCCGGTACGCGGTGCTCTCCGAGACCCCGATCAGCTCGCCCCACTCCATGTGCTTGAGGTCCATCGGAAGGATTACCTCACGACCGCGCACCGACTGCCCGAAGTCGTCGGCCATCTCCACCAGGACCCGGGCGAGCCGGACAGTGGGGCTACGGCGGTGGAAGTCGACGCGCCGCCGGGTCGCTGCCGCCAGCTTCCGGCTGACGGACTCCTGCAGCCGCAGCAGCACCTCGGGATGCTCGGCCTTGACCCGCTCGAAGTCCTCCCATCCGAGCCGAAGCGCGGTGACGGGCTCACTTCCGCAGGCGATCACGGAGGCACTGCGGGGAGCCCCGCTCATCCCGGCCAGCTCCCCCACCAGATCCCCGGACATACGTACGGCGACGAGGGTCCACCCCCCACCGGCGAGGGAGGCGATGACTTTGACGTAGGAGGAGAGCAGGACGAAGACATCGGATCCGGATTCGCCCTCGGAGACGAGCAGGGAGCCGCGGGAAAAGGAAACGACCTCCCCCCGCTCGGACAGGGCCTGCCGGGCCGCGGGACTCAACCCCCCGAGAAAACTGGAGACCCGCACTCCAACTCCCTCGAGGAAGGCGGGGAAGTGCGCGACCAGCCGCAACGAACCGTCAGCCGCGCGAACACAGCACCCCCAACCCTTTCAGGCCTGCGACCGGGCCTTGAACGCGGCCTTCCGCGCCTCCTTGGCGATCCGCTTGTCCGGATGCAACCGCCCCATCGCCTCCAACACCTCCGCGGTGGCGGGATGCTCCACCCGCCAAGCGGCCGCGAAGAACCCACTGTGCTGCTGAGCCAGCCCCTCCACAAGGGCCTGGAGCTCGTCGGAGTTGCCCTCGGCCGCGAGCTGGGCGGCAAGCGTGTCGATGGTCAGCCAGAACACCATGGCCTCGGACGGTACGGGCACGTCCGGCAACCCGCGCTCGGTCAGCCACACCCGGGCCAGCCCGCCCAGCTCGGCGTCGTCGAGCACCTCCCGAAGCGCCGGCTCGGCCTCCGCCCCGACCAGTGACAACGCCTGCTGGCACCGCAGCCTCCGCAGCGGCCCCCCGGCATCGGACCCCCGGGCGGCGGCCAGCAACTCCCGTGCCGCGGGCAGGGGCTGACGCGCCGTCAGCCACTGCTCCGTCTCGGCCTGCGCGGCGCCCGGCGGATACGAGGCCGTACCGTCCAGCAACGCGTCGGCTCCCTTGTCCGCGAGCTCACCGACGGCGGGCGCCACGAACCCCGCCTCCAGCAGCCGCGCCCGCAGGCCGTACAGACCGAGCGGCGTCAGCCGCACCATGCCGTACCGGGACACGTCGGTCTCGTCGACCGGTGCCGCGGGCTCCTCGGCGGCGTCCGCCATCAGCGCCTCGTCGACCGGCTGGTACTCCACGAGCCCGACCGGCTCCAGCATCCGGAACTGGTCGTCCAGCCGCATCATCGCGTCGGAGACCTGCTCCAGGACGTCGTTGGTCGGCTCCCCCATGTCACTGGGCACGATCACCGAGGCGGCGAGCGCGGGCAGCGGCACCGGGGCCTCGCCGGGCCCGTCCTCGCTGGTGGTCAGCAGGTACAGGTTCCCCAGCACTCCGTCGAGGAAGTCCGCCTCGGCCTCGGGGTCCCAGTCGAGCTGGGAGAGGTCGATCTCGCCGCCCTCACCCATGGCGTCGACGAGGTCGTCGAGGTCGGGTACGGAGGCGTCGGCGAGCACCGTCTCCAGGGCCGCCAGCCACACCGCGAGCACATCGTGCGGGGAGCCGCCGGTGAGCAGGGCCAGGTCCGCGCCCGCGGTGACGGTGCCCTCCTCCTCGTCGGCGATCTCGACGAGCCCCGCGTCGACGGCGACCCGCCAGGCCTCGCTCGCGCAGGCGGCGGCCTCGTCGCCGGTCAGACCGAGCAGCTCGGCGGCCGCGGGAAGCTGTTCCTCCGCGAGCCCGCCGCCGGCGTCGACCCGGGTGTCCGGTCCGGCCCAGCGGGCCAGCCGGGCGGCCCGGGAGAGCAGGGGCGTGGACAGCGCGTACCGCGCCAGCTCCGCTTCGGGATGCAGCCGCACGGGCGGCAGGGAGGAGCTGTCTGACATCGGCTGGTTCTCCTAGGGCGCGTCGTACCACTCAGCCGCTCAGCCTAGACCGCTTTGGCCCCATGCCGCCCGGTTCATCTACCCGTTGGCCTGTGTACATGGCCGAAACCTTGACAAGTGGCCTGAGCAGGCAGGAGATTACGCGCGTAGAAATTCATAGGACACCTGTTCACCGAATCTCTACGCGCGTCGCACCAGCCTCGTCGGTCGCGGCGCGTTCCGTGTGCCACGACGGCCCCACCGGTCGCGGCGCCCGGAGTGCCGCGGCGCCCCACCGCCACGGCTCCCACACTCTCAGCGTCACCGCACCACGGCGTCATCAAGACGCCACCGCACCACCCTCGTCCCGGCACCCACGCATGTCCCCGGAGGGATCCCGTTGCCGAGCAAGTCGTCCTCGCGCCTCGCCGCGCTCACCGTCGCCGCCGTCTGTTCCGCGGCGTCCACCATCGCCCTGACCACCCCGGCGCACGCCGACTCGGTCCGCATCCATGACATCCAGGGCAGCACCCGCATATCCCCGTACGCCGGCCGGCAGGTCACCGACGTGACCGGCATCGTCACCGGTGTGCGCACCTACGGCTCGTCCCGCGGCTTCTGGATCCAGGATCCGAACCCCGACGCCGACGCGGCCACCAGTGAGGGCGTCTTCGTCTTCACCAGCTCCACGCCCAAGGGCGTGGCCGTCGGCGACCTGGTCACGGTCTCGGGCACGGTCTCCGAGTTCGTCCCGGGCGGCACCTCCTCCGGGAACCAGGCGCTGACCGAGATCACCAAGCCGACGACCACCGTCGTCTCCAGCGGCAACGCCCTCCCGGCCGCGACCGTCATCGACGCCGAGTCGGTGCCCAGCGCCTACGTCCCGGAGGGCGACAGCGCCGCGGGCAACTCGATCAACGGCCTGACGCTGCAGCCGTCGAAGTACGCGCTGGACCTGTACGAGTCCCTGGAGGGCATGAACGTCCAGGTCTCCGACACCCGTGTCGTCGGCGCCACCGACCCGTACACCGAGCTGTGGGTCACGGTGAAGCCGTGGGAGCACCGCAACCGCCGCGGCGGCACGGTGTACGGCTCCTACGAGTCGCAGAACACCGGCCGGCTGCAGATCCAGTCGCTCGGCGCGGTCGCGGACTTCCCGAAGGCGAACGTCGGTGACACCCTCGCCGGTACGACCGCGGGCCCGCTGGACTACAACCAGTTCGGGGGCTACACCCTGGTCGCGAGCCGGCTCGGCACCCTGGAGAGCGCCGGACTCGAGCGGGAGACCACCGAGAAGCAGAAGAACGGCGAGCTGGCGGTCGCGACGTACAACGTCGAGAACCTCGACCCGTCCGACGCCACGTTCGAGGCGCACGCCTCCGCGATCGTGAACAACCTTCAGTCGCCCGACATCGTGTCCCTGGAGGAGATCCAGGACAACAACGGCGCGAAGAACGACGGCACGGTCGCCGCCGACCAGACGATGCAGAAGCTGATCGACGCGATCGTCGCGGCGGGCGGCCCCCGCTACGACTGGCGCTCGATCGACCCCGCGAACAACACCGACGGCGGCGAGCCGGGCGGCAACATCCGCCAGGCCTTCCTGTTCAACCCGGAGCGGGTCTCCTTCACGGACCGCGCGGGCGGCGACGCCACGACGTCCGTCGGGGTCACCGAGGTGCGGGGCAAGGCCGCGCTGACGGTCTCGCCCGGCCGTATCGACCCGGCGAACACGGCGTTCGCCAACAGCCGCAAGCCGCTGGCGGGTGAGTTCGTCTTCCGTGGCCGCACGGTCTTCGTGATCGCCAACCACTTCAACTCCAAGGGCGGCGACCACGGTCTGACCGGGCAGTACCAGCCGGTCCCGCGCAGCTCGGAGACCCAGCGGCACCAGCAGGCGACCCTGGTGAACGCCTTCGTCAAGGACATCCTCGACACCCAGAAGAACGCGGACGTCGTCACGCTCGGCGACATCAACGACTTCGAGTTCTCCGAGACCACCAAGATCCTGGAGAGCGACGGCGCCCTGTGGTCGGCGGTCAAGTCGCTGCCGCGCAGCGAGCGTTACTCGTACGTCTACCAGGGCAACAGCCAGGTCCTGGACCAGATCCTGGTGAGCCCGTCGATCCGGCGCGGCTGTGACCTCGAGTACGACAGCGTGCACATCAACGCGGAGTTCAACGACCAGATCAGCGACCACGACCCGCAGGTGCTGCGCTTCAAGCCGTAACTCCGGAACTCCGGTTCGATCAGGGCTGGTTGAACACTCCGTTCAGCCAGCCCTGCCACTCGCTCTCGCACTCCGCGATCTCGGCCTCCGCGCCCTGCGCGAAGTCGTGCAGGGAGATGCCGACGGGGTAGCCCCAGTGGTTG
Organism: Streptomyces sp. NPDC003635; assembly: GCF_053587635.1. Taxonomy (NCBI): domain Bacteria; kingdom Bacillati; phylum Actinomycetota; class Actinomycetes; order Kitasatosporales; family Streptomycetaceae; genus Streptomyces; species Streptomyces sp. NPDC003635. Next base: position 155,322 of record NZ_JBSFOK010000018.1, read on the forward strand.
CGCCCGAAGATCCGGGTGAGCGCGCGGTCCGTGCGCAGCCCGATGAAGTAGGGGTTGCGGAAGTCGACGACGGCGTCGAAGGTGTCGGGCCCGTGGACCGTCACCTCGGCGCCGGCGGTGACCCCCTCCCCCAACCCGAGCGCCCGCGCGACGACCTCCAGCGCGTCGGCGGCCTTGGACGCCTCGGGCCCGTCGAAGGTGGCGAAGGCGGCCTGGCGGGGCGCGAAGTGGGTCAGGTACTCGCGCAGGGTGTGCAGGTAGAAGTCGGTGTGCTTGGCGGCACCGTCGTACTGGTTGTCCCAGTCGTCGACGAAGATCCCGCTGTGCACGTACCGCACCCAGGCCCGCTTGCCGTCGTCACGCGGCTCGACGGTGTAGTCGAGCTGGTTGACGGTCTGCTCGGAGATGCCCTCGACGTCCTCGACCCGGTTGGTGTAGCGGTGCGGCGGGTCCCAGGCGGTGACGGTGGACCCGAAGGGCCCCTTGCCGCCCTCCCGGGGCTCCGGCGGCTCCATGGGCCACAGATACCCGCTGGTGCCGGCCGTGACCGCGGTCCACACCTCCGCCGGGGTCGCGTCGACCTCGAACTCCCGGACGATCTCGAATTCCTTGGACATGATCTACTCCAACTCGGTCCGCTTGAGGGTGGGGTGGACGGCCACGACGATCCGGTGGTCCCGGCCGCCCTCGGCGTCCGGCGCGTCGTACTTCCGGATCAGGCCGGTGACACCGGCCGTCAGCTCCTCGATGAACGCGGCCCGGTCGGCGGCCGAGGCGAAGCGCACCTCACCGTCCAGCGCGTACGTGGCGAGCCGCTTGCGCGCCTTCGTCGCGCCGGTGATCAGCGCGCCGACGTCACGCACCAGCCGGGCGCCGAGCGCCAGCAGCCAGCGCGCCGACAGCTGGTCCCGGAACCGCTCCGGGTCCGGCTGCACGGCGGCCAGGGCGAGCGGCGAGATGACGTACGACGCGGCGGTCGCGCGCATCAGCCGCTCGGTGACATTGCCCTTGCGGCGCTCCCCGGCCAGCTCGACCAGGCCGTGCCGCTCCAGCGCCTTCAGGTGGTAGTTCACCTTCTGCCGGGGCAGCCCGACCTTGCCGGCCAGCATGGCGGCCGAGGCGGGCCCCGCCGCGAGCTCGGCAAGCAGCCCGGCTCGGACGGGGTCCAGCGAAACAGCCGCGGCCTCGGGGTCCTCGATCACGGTCACGTCCAACATGACTCCACGATCCCACCGAAAACTTTTTTTGTCCAGGAGGATCAAGTTGTCGGTGAGTCGGGGCTCAGGGAACCAGCCCCAGCGCGTGCCGGTAGCGGCTGCCGCTGAACCCCTTGACGCCCGGGTACGTGCGCACCCGCGCCCACCCGGGGGTTTCGGGCGCCTCGATGGCGGCGTCGTAGGACTGATCGTTCTCCCACTCGGCGTAGTTGAGGACGTGGCTGCCGTCGGTACTGAGGTGGAAGTGGGCGGAGATGAGGCCGGGGTCGCCTATGGGGCCGCCCAGGGCGGTGAGGACGGTGTCGACCCAGTCGCCCCGCTTGTCGGCGGCTTCGGGCTCGAAGTCGATCCGGACGGTGACGATCAGACCGGGCACCCGGGTGTCACCGGCGGCGCGAAGGCGGCTGCGGTAGAGCCGGTACCGGTCCAGGCGCAACCGCTCGATCCCGGGCACTGCGGTGTCGATCTCGTCGTTGCGCTCCTGCCGGCGCGTCTTGAAGAAGGCCTCGTAGCCCTGCTCGTCGCGCCACTGGGAGTAGTGCATGAGCGTGCTGCCGTCGTGCCCGGCGTAGACGTGGTAGCCGAGCAGATCGGCACTGCCCCAGGGCCGCCCCTCCCAGGTGCCGGCGATGGCCTCGACGGTCCGCTCCTGGCGCTCGGGGGTCCCCACCCGCCAGGTGCTGAAGAAGGGCGCCCCGACCTCGGGGCGGGTGGGGTCGGGGTGGACATCGGTACGGCGGGTCATGGCCGGCCTCCAGTACGTCGGTGATCGGTACGGTGACCAGCCTCCGACCTCAAGTTTGGTTGAGGTCAAGTGGCGGAAAAGGGGGGCGTGTTGGCCGCGCACCACGGGCGGGGCGTGTTGGCCGCGCACGACGACGGGCGGCGTGGTTCCGGTCGCCCGGAAC